>NZ_LN997848.1:2260000-2599285 GCF_001511835.1 Magnetospirillum sp. XM-1 | reverse complement strand
CACCCCACCCCCACCCCCGAAGGTACTTCCCGGCCCCCGAAGAGTGCGGGTGGCAAGGGCGCGGGAGTTCGCTAGTGCATTGATTTTCAAACGAGGTTTACCGGGTTGACCCGGTTTACCCGGAGGGTTTACCCGTGGCCGAAGTGAAGAGTGCAGACCGGGTTGAGCAATGGCCGGTGGCCCGGCTCATGCCCTACGCGCGCAACGCTCGCACCCACTCCGAATCCCAGGTCTCCGAGATCGCCGCATCCATCGGCAGGTTCGGGTTCAACAACCCGGTGCTGGTGGACGAGCAGGGCATGATCATTGCCGGCCACGGCCGCGTTCTGGCGGCCAAGCGGCTCGGCCTGGAGGTCGTTCCCGTCGTGCCGCTGCCCCACCTCACCGAGGCGGAGAAGCGGGCGTACATCCTGGCCGACAACAAGTTGGCTGAGAAGGCGGGATGGGATGAGGACTTGCTCCGCCTCGAACTGGCGGACCTGCAAGACCTCGACATCGACCTCGGGGTCATTGGCTTCGAGGATAAGGAGATTGACCGCCTGCTGGCGGAAGACGATCCCGATGATGATGCCGATGATGATGACGGCGAGGACGCCCCGGAGGTCGAGGCCGAGCCGGTCTCGCTGCTGGGCGATCTATGGGTTCTCGGTCGGCACCGCCTGCTGTGCGGTGATTCGACGCTGCAGGCGTCCGTCGAAGCGGTGATGGACGGCGACCTTGCCGACATGGTGTGGACCGATCCGCCCTACGGCATGAGCTACGGCGGTGGGCGCAAGGGCAACGACGGCACTGTCCGCGATTTCGGCATGATCATGAACGACGACAAGACCGGCGACGACCTGATCGCCCTGGTGCGCGATTCGGTGGGCAGCGCGGTCGCTGTCGCTCACCCCAAGGCGGCGGTGTACGTCTGCTTCCCATGGCGCACCTATGCCGAGTTCGAGGCGGCACTGGCCGAGATCGGCTTGGACGTATCGGCCTGCATCGTCTGGGACAAGAAATCCATCGGCCTGGGCAATGCCCATTACCGGCCGCAGCACGAGTTCATCTTCTACTGCAATCGCGGCAACTGGTTCGGCGATAAGGCCCAGTCCGACGTTTGGAGTTTTAGCCGGGGGGCGACCGCCGAATACGTCCACCCCACCCAGAAGCCCCTCAAGCTGATCGAGCGCGCCCTGCGCAACAGCAGCAAGAAGGGCGGGGTCGTGGTGGATGTGTTCGGCGGTTCCGGCTCCACCCTGATCGCCTGCGAAAAGCGTGGCCGCTCCGCCCGTCTGGTGGAGTTGGACCCGAAGTATGTCGATGTGATCGTCCGCCGCTGGGAATCCTTCACCGGCCAGCGGGCGGTCCTTGAATCCACCGGGCAGACCTTCGCCGAGGTGGCCGCTCACCGGAGGGCCGCCGCGTAGGCTGCCGCATGCCCAGGGTGATCCCGCATGATGATGAGCCAAGTCGAATACGCGGCCCACATCGGCAAGACCAAGCAGTACGTCAACAAGCTGGTGCGCCTGGGCAAGATCCCGGTGCAGCCGGACGGAAAGATCGACGCTGCCGAGGCTGATTTCGCGCTCAAGCGCGCCGCTGATCCGGCCCGGTCCATTGGCCGCGCTGATGATGGTGATGGCGACGATGATCCATCTGACGCTGCCCAGCCGGCATCTTCGGGCGGCGGCGATGGCCTGTCCTTCACCAAGGCCCGCACCGCCCGCGAGGCGTATCAGGCCAAGATGGCAAAGCTCGAATACGAGCGCCAGATCGGCCTGTGGCTGCCCAAGCAAGAGGTGCTCGACGCCATGGTGGCGTCGGGGCGTAAGATTCGGCAGGGCCTGGACGCGGTGCCGAGCTGGGCGGATGACCTGGCGGCGCTCATGCCGGGGGTGGACCAAAACGAAATCCGCAAGTTGCTCCGCGCCAAGGTGCGCGTGCTGGAGCAGATGATCGCGGACAGCCTAACTCTCTCGGGCCAGGACGACGATGGCGAGGAAGACGACTCTTAGTCTGATCGCCGGGGCGCTGGCCATGGGCATTGCCCCCGATCCGGTGGTTTCCCCGGTGGCGTGGGCAAAGACCAACCTGATCGTGGCCGATGGTCCCCATGCCGGGCACAAGTGGGATGACGCCCTCACCCCATACCTGCCCGACATCCTGGATTGCCTCGCCCCCGATCACCCATGCACGCGGGTGTCGGTGCGGAAGTCGGCGCAGACTGGCCTGTCGCAGTTGGGCATCGTGTGGACCATGTTTATCGTGGCCTGCGCCCCGGCCAAGGCCATGGTGGTGTTTCCGACCATCTCGTCGGTGCAGGATTTCAACCGCGAGAAGCTGACGCCCACCATCGAATCGACCCGGTGCCTGCGCAACAAGGTCCGGGAGCAGCGGTCGCGCTCGGCCCAGGGGTCCACCGCCTTGAACAAGCGGTTCCCCGGTGGGTCGCTGATCCTGACCGGGGCAAATTCGAGCGCCGATCTCCGCTCGAAAACGGTGAAGTTCCTGTTCTGCGACGAGATCGACGAATGGCCCTTCGACCTGGATGGCCAGGGCGACCCGATGGAAATGGCGGATGCGCGTCAAATCGCGTTTCACACCACCGGGGAATACAAGAAATTCGAGTGCTCGACGCCCACCATCAAGGGGGTGTCGCGCATCGACGCCTCGTTCGAGGCTGGTGACCAGCGGTACTTCCAGGTGCCGTGCCCGCATTGCGGCGAGTACCAGCGCCTGGTGTTCAAGAACCTGATGTTCGACAAGGTATGGCCGTTCAACGCCCGCTATGCCTGCGCCCATTGCGGGTCGCTGATCGAACACCACCACAAGCGCGCCATGGTGCAGGCCGGCAAGTGGGTGGCGGCATGCCCTGGGCCTGGGAGGCATCCCAGCTTCCATATCGACGCCCTCACGTCGTTGCTCACCACCTGGGACAAACTGGCGGAGAAGTTCCTCTCGTCGAAGGACGATCCGCAGAAGCTGAAAGCCTTCGTCAACCTGTGGCTGGGCGAGGCATGGGAGGAACGGGGCGAGGCCCCGGAATGGCAGCGCCTGTTCGCGCGGCGCGAGGATTACCGCCCGCGCTCCATCCCCATGGGCGGTCTGATCCTGACCTGCTTCACCGACGTGCAGGCCAATGGCCTGTTTTACGAGACGGTCGCCTGGGGAAAGGGCAAGGCCAGTTGGTCCATCGACATCGGGTTTCTGCCGGGCGAGACCGCCGACCCGGCCGGGCCGGTATGGAGGGCACTGGAAGAGGTTTACGAGCGCCGCTACGTGGACGCCTACGGGGTTGGCTGGACTATTGACCTGATGGCGGTGGACTCTGGCTTTAACACCGGGGCGGTGTACGAGTGGGTGCGCCGCCGCCCGAAGGCCATGGCCACCAAGGGCATGCCGGGGTGGTATCACCCACCGCTGGGCACGCCGTCCAAGCAGGATGTCACCTTCGGCGGCCGGAAGTTGCGGCGCGGCCTTCTGTTGTGGCCCATCGGCACTTGGCCATTGAAGGCCGAGCTATACGCGGCGCTGCGCAAGGATGGGCGGCGTGACGGTGCGGAGGAAGATCCGCCTGGGTACTGCCACTTCACCGAGGCGCTCCACGACGATGGGTACTTCAAGCAACTCACCGCCGAGCACCTGAAGGACCGCGAGGTCAAGGGCAGGACGGTGCGGGAGTGGGTCGCCAGCGGCGACAACCACTACCACGACTGCCGAATCGGAAACATGGCACTGGCCGAGCACCTCGGCGTGGGGCGGATGACCGATGACGATTGGGCGCGGCTGGCGGCCCAGCGCAACGTGCCGCCACGGGCGAGCCAGGGCGACCTGCTGGCCATGATGACGCCCGCCGTTCCGGCCCAGGCCGAGGATAGGGCGGAACCGGAAAACAAGACCATGCCGCAGCCTGCGGCGGCCCGCCAGCCGGTGGCAGGGCCGCCACGGCGGCGCGGATTCGTGAATGGCTGGAGGGGCTGATGGCAACGATCCCGACTCGGGAACCGGACAAGCTGGTTGCGGGTGATACCTGGCGGTGGCGGCGCGATGACCTGGCCGACTATCCGGCCGGCGGCGGGTGGACCCTGTCCTACGTGCTGATCAACGCCTCGGGCAAGATCACCTTTTCGGCGGGTGCCGATGGCGATGCCTTCCTGGTCGATGTGGCTGCGGCCACCACCGCCAACAAGACGGCCGGCACCTATGGCTGGGAGGCGTTCGTCACCAAGGGCTCCGACCGCTTCCGCGTAGGCACCGGCCGCGTTGAGGTGCTCCCCAATTTCGAGACCACCGCCACGGCGGACACTCGCAGTCATGCCCGGCGGACGCTGGAGGCCATTGACGCGGTCATCGAGAAGCGCGCCAGCAAGGATCAGATGTCCTATCAGATCGACGGGCGGAGGCTGGACCGTACCCCGCTGCCCGACCTGATCCGCCTGCGCTCCTATTACGTCTCCCAGGTCCGCCGGGAGGATGATGCCGCCGCCGTTGCCGCTGGCCGTGGCGGGCGGATGGTGCTGACCAGATTCGGAGGGCGTGGCTGATGGGCTGGATTGATCGCCTGCTTGGCCGCGATAGGGCGTCCGCCAAACCCGCCAAGCGCCCCATGGGCCGTAACTTCGCCGCTGCCCAGAACAGCCGCCTCACCAACGACTGGCCCACGTCCGGTCTTGCCCTGGATGTCTATCTGCGCCAGGGCCTCAAGGCCATGCGCTCCAGGTCGCGCCAGCTTGCCCGCGACAACGACTACATGCGCCAGTTCCTGCGCATGGTCCGTCGGAACGTCGTCGGCCCGTCCGGCATCGGCCTGCAGGTGCGGGCCAAGGAGCCGAACGGCACCCTGGACGTCGCCGCGAATGCCGCCATTGAGGCGGAATTCGCCAAGTGGGCCAAGAAGGGCAATTGCACGGTGTGCGGTCGCTTCTCATGGCTGGCGGTGCAGCAGTTGGTGGCCACGGCCGTCGCCCGCGATGGGGAAATCCTGGTGCGCAAGGTGCGGGGCTTCCCGAACCGCTGGGGATTCGCGCTGCAACTGATCGAGGCGGACCACCTGGACGAGCAGTTGAACCGCGAGTTCGACGATGGCAGCGCCATCCGCATGGGTGTCGAGGTGGACAAGTGGGCGCGGCCCGTCGCCTATCACATCCGCAAGCGGCATCCGGGGCGCTCGGGTGACGCTGGCTACGTCCCCGGCCAGACCCACGAGCGGGTTCCGGCGGCCGAAATCCTGCACCTCTACGTCCCCGAATATCCCGGTTCCGGCCAGACCAGGGCCGCTCCCTGGGGCCATTCGGCCATGATGCGCCTGCAGATGCTGGGCGGGTACGAGGAGGCGGCGCTGGTGGCCGCCCGCGTCGGCGCGGCCAAGATGGGGTTCTTCGTCGAGCAGGAGGGTGCGGCCTACGGCCCCGGTGAAACCGATTCGCTGGGCAACATGATCTCGGACGCGGAGGCCGGTCACTTCGAGCGCCTTCCGGCCGGCGTCGATTTCCGGGAGTTCAACCCGAACTATCCCAGCGGCGAGATGCCGTACTTCCTCAAGGCAATGCTGCGCGGGGCCTGTTCCGGCCTCGGCGTGTCGTACAACGGCCTGGCCAACGACCTGGAGAATGTCAACTTCTCCTCCCTTCGGGCTGGAACCCTGGAGGAGCGCGACGAGTGGATGACCCTCCAAGAATGGCTGATCGAGGATCTGCATGACGGCGTGTTCGCGGCGTGGCTGGAAATGTCGCTGCTGGGCGGCGCGCTGACCCTGCCCTTCGCAAAATTCGACAAGTTCAACGCTCCGGTCTGGAACCCGCGCCGCTGGGCCTGGGTGGACCCGGAGAAGGAAATCAACGCCTACGCCAAGGGCGTGGGCCTACGGGTCATCAGCCGCCGCGAGATCGCCGCCGCCCAGGGCCGCGACCTAGACGAGGTATTCGACGCCCTGGCGGCCGAGGAAAAGCTGGCCAAGGAAAAGGGGATCGTGCTGGGCGACCCGGCGGCCATTGCTGGCCAGCAATCCCAGCAACAGCCGCAACAGACTTCGTCCTAGCCCGAGGAATCCAACATGCCCGAGACCATCAAGCTCGGCCCGCAATACCGGGCCGCGACGATCACGCGCGCCGACATCAACGAGGAGGACCGCACCGTCAAGCTGGCCTTCTCGTCCGAAGCCCCCTACGAGCGATATTGGGGCGTCGAAGTTCTGGGCCACAGCCGTGGCGAGGTCGACCTGTCCTGGCTGGAAACCGGGCAGGCTCCGCTGCTGATGGACCATAACCCCCGCGATCAGGTGGGGATCATCGAAGAAGTTTCCATCGGAGCCGACCGCAAGGGGCGGGCGGTGGTGCGCTTTGGCAAGGGCACCCGTGCCGATGAAATCTTCCGCGATGTGCTGGACGGTATCCGGCTGAACGTCTCGGTCGGGTACGAAATCAACAAGCTGCAGTTGGTCGAAGAAAACAAGGACGCGCCTTCGATCTACCGCGTCACCGACTGGCGGCCCCTGGAAATCAGCATCGTCTCCATCCCCGCCGACCCCACCGTTGGCGTCGGGCGTGAGGCCGATACTGTCAATGTTCAATCCGTTACCATCGAAAGGAAAGCTCCGATGAGCGAAGTCACTACCGCTACCGCCCCGGCGGCTACCGCCCAGGCGACCGTCACCGTCGACGTGGAGGCCATCCGCGCCGAGGCCCGCAAGAACGAGGAATCCCGCGTCCGCGAGATCATTTCCGTGGGCGAGCGTTTCAACTGCCGCGACAAGGCCAACGAGGCGATCAAGTCCGGCAAGTCCGCCGACCTGTTCAAGGGCGAGGTGCTGATGAGCCTGGGCGATCAGGCCAACGCCATCCTGCTCAAGCAGCACGAGATCGGCCTGTCCGAGAAGGAGGCCAAGCGGTACTCGCTGACCCGCGCCATCGCCTCCATGATGGACCCCAAGTCGGCTGGCCGTGGTGCCGAGTTCGAAATGGAATGCTCGGCCGCTGTCGCCAAGCGTACCGGGGCCGCCCCGAAGGGCTTCTTCGTGCCGGTGGACTATCAGGCCCGCGCCGACATCCAGCGCCGCGACTTGCTGGTGGGCACCGCCACGGCCGGCGGCAATGCCGTCGCCACCGACCTGGATTCGTCCTCGTTCATCGACCTGCTGCGCAACCGCATGATGGTCCGCGCCATGGGTGCCCGCGTGCTGTCCGGCCTGCAGGGCAATCTGGCGATCCCGAAGCTGACCGGCTCGTCCACCGCCTACTGGGTGGCGGAGAACAATGCGCCGACCGAGGGGCAGCAGACCATCGGTCAGGTCACCATGTCGCCCAAGACCATCGCCGCGTTCACCGACTTCTCCCGGCAGTTGATGCTGCAGTCGTCGCTGGACGTGGAATCGCTGGTGCGCTCGGACCTGTCGCAGATCCTGGCCCTGGGCATCGACCTGGCCGCCCTGCATGGCACCGGCTCGAACAACCAGCCCAAGGGCGTGGCCAACATCACCGGCATCGGCTCGGTGGTCGGCGGCGACAACGGTGCGGCCCCCACCTGGGGCAATATCGTGGACCTGGAAACCGAGGTCGCGGTGGACAACGCCGATCTGGGCAGCCTGGGCTACCTGACCAACGCCAAGATGCGCGGCAAGCTCAAGCAGACCCAGAAGGCGGCCAACACCGGCATGTTCGTCTGGGAAAACAACCCGGCCGACCAGGGCTTCGGCATGATGAACGGCTACCGTGCCGGTGCCTCCAATCAGGTGAGCAGCGCGCTCACCAAGGGCACCGCCAACGGCGTCTGCTCGGCGATTTTCTTCGGCAACTGGGCCGACCTGATCATCGGCGAGTGGGGCATGCTCGACATCCTGGTCGATCCCTACACCGGCTCGTCCGCCGGCACCGTGCGCGTCACCGCCTTCCAGTCGGTGGACGTGGCCGTGCGCCGCGCCGAGTCCTTCGCCGCCATGCTGGACGCCCTGTCCTCGTAACCGGGCATCCATCAAGCGTTGAACGCGGAACGGGGCGGCCTTCGGGTCGCCCCGTTCGCTATGGGGAGTAAGGAACATGAAGGTCAAGGTTCTGCGCGACACCTTCGCCAGCGGCGAACTGCTGCGGGCCGGAAAGGTCCACGATGTGGCCGACGACGACGCCAGGGTGCTGATCGCCATGCGCAAGGCGGAGGCGTTCCAGGGCAAGGAAAAGCCCGAGAAGCCTGCCAAGGGCGATTCCAGCGGTGGCGCTGCCGATGGCGGCCCGCAGCAGGGCGGCGATGGCACCCTGCCCCTCGGCCAGGGCTGATCGCCATGGCGGTGGAAGATGCCGACGATCTGGCGGCCTTCTTCGACACCGACGACTTCGCCTTGAGCGCGGTCTACCGGGTCGGCGGCACGGGTGCGGGGGTGGCTATTGCCGTTCTCCCGGCCCGAGCCGACCGCTCGGTGTCGCTGTTCGGGCAGGATTCGGTGACGGACGCGGCCGTTTTCAAGGTCCGCGTGGCCGAGGTCCAGGCCCCGGCCGAAGGCGACACGATCACCGTGGATGGCACGCTCTACACCGTCCAGGGTGTCCCCAAGCGTGACGATTCCCGCGCCATCTGGACCGTCGAGGCGCGCGAGGAATGAGGCTTGGCGCTGCCATTCTCGGTTCACTACCGGCCATCGTCCGCGAGGAAATGAACGCGGCCGAGCGTGCCGCGCAGGCTGCTTTGCGCGAAGCCGGCACGGGCCTGCGCGACGATCTGCGCCAGCATGTGGCCGATGCTGGACTGGGCAAGTTGTCCCGCGCCTGGGCGGTGCGGGTCTATCGCGGTTCGTCTCCCCTGTCGGGGGCGGCCTTCGTCTATGTGAAGGGCCGTTCGGCGGCCAAGGCCATGTGGGCGTTCGAGAACGGCGCGATCATCCGCGCCACCCATGGCCGATACCTCGCCATCCCCACGGGGTTCAACATGCGCGGCGGCCGGCGCGGCGGAAAGATGATCTATCGGCCGCAGGATTTGCGCGACACCTTCGTCCAGCGGTCCAAGAAGGGGAACCTTCTGCTGTTCGCCCGCGTGGCCCACGCCCAGCGGCAGGTCAAGGGCCGGGTCCGCGATCTGGCCTTCGTCGAAAAGCAGATGCTCGGCAGCGGCCGGGTGCGCCGCACCGAGGCCATCCTGCAGGCCGGTGCGGTGCCGATGTTCCTGCTGGTGCCGCAGATCACCATCAAGAAGCGGCTCAATGTCGGCCGCGTCGTTCCGTTCTGGGAGGACCGCCTGCCGGAACTCCTTGTCCAGCATTGGGAGGCCGCCAATGGCCGATAGTCCCCGCGAGGCGGCGCTCAAGGCGCTGTTCTCGGCCCTGCAGGGCGTTCCCGGCCCCACGGTGAAGCGCAATGAGCGCGAAGACGCCAAGATCCCCAGCGGCGGGCTGATCAGCCTGCGCGATGGCGATCCCGGCGACCCCGAGGTGCTGCTGTCGCCCCTGCAGTACGCCTACACCCATCGCGCCGAGTTGGTGGTGCAGGTCCAGGCTTCCGCCAGTGCGAGCCGGGATTCGGCGCTGGATACCATCCTGCGCGCCATCGGGGCCAAGCTCTCCGCCGACCCCACCCTCGGCGGCGTGGTCGATTGGGCAACGCCTGGCGCGCCCGAGATCGAGGATGAAGCGGTGGAGGGTGCGGCCGGCGTCAAGGCGGCCATGGTGCCCGTGTTCCTTGAGTACGTGAGTCCAACGCCGCTCGGCTGACGCGGCAAGAGCCAAAGGAGAGTTTGATGGGAAAGTCCCGCGCTTACGGCTCCGACGTTGCCCTGCTGGGCGCGTTCGAGTCCACTTACGGCACCATCCCCACGGACGGCTATGCCCGTCTGGCCTTCAAGGACAGCAGCCTGGGGGCCGAGCGCCCGCTGGGCTATGACCCGCTGCTGGGCCAGGGCCGTGATGCCCAAGACCCCTTCTATGAGGCGGTCAAGGATGAGGGTGATTTCGGTATCCCCCTGGACCTGCGCGGCGTGGGCTTCTGGCTCAAGGGCCTGATGGGCGCTCCGGTCACCACCGACAACGGGGACGGCACCTACAGCCACGTCTTCACCTCGGGCGGCGACCTGCCCAGCCTCGCTTTCGAGATCGGCCACACCAAGCTGACCACCCCGAAGTATTTCCGCCACGGCGGTGCCAAGCTGGACAAGGTGTCCTTCGACATGGCCCGTTCCGGCCCGGCCAATGCCACCATCAGCGTGGTCGCCCAGGGCGAAACCGAGGCCGGCGCGTCCATCTACGCCACCCCCACCTCCTACGCCTTGAAGCGGTTCAACCAGGGCAGCGGCACCATCAAGGTCGGTGGCTCGCAGTTGGCCAACGTGGTCGGCGGCAAGGCCAGCTTCTCCAACAACCTGGAGCGCGTCGAGACCATCCGCTCGGACGGCCTGATCGACGGCGTGGACGAAACCGAGGCCACCTCCGATGGTTCTGTGGACGTGCGCTTCGGCACCGACACCACCCTCACCACCGCCATCTCGGCCGAGACCCCGGTGGACCTGGAATACGCCTTTTCCATCCCCGGTGCGTCCGGCTATTCCCTCAAGTTCCACTGGCCCCGTGTGTTCCTGCCGAAGAAGAAGCAGGAGGTGAAGGGGCCGGGTGGCATCCAGGCCAGCTACGACTGGCGCGCCGCGAAGGATTCGGTGTCCGGCTATCTGCTGCGGGTCACCCTCAAGAACGACGTGGCCACCTACTAGCGTGATGGTCTGAGGCGGACGCCTGGAGCGCCGTGATTGAGGAATTCAATCCCGGCCGCTTCCAGCGCCTGCTGGACCTTCATCACCGTTTCATGCTGGCCCCGGATGGGGCCTTCAATGCTTTCCATGCGCCGGATAGTGCCAACAGCGACCCCGGCGGCGGCGGCGAGGTCACTTTGCTCCCACCCGACGAGGGCGCGGGCTGCCTTGAGTTGTCGATTGATGGAAAGCGACACGTTCTTGTCCCTTGGCGCTATCTGCTTGACGGTGAGCGCCAAAAATACTGGCGCGGCAGGATCGCGCGCAAGGCGTGTAAGAAAGTTAACAATCTAGCTTTAATAGCTAAGTTTTTGGCTCTGAGCGCCAAGTCCGCCAGGATTTGCGCCCCTTTGGCGATTCCTTGAAGGGGGTTCCATGATTCGTCTGTCCATTCCCAAGGAGCCTTACTGGCTCGACCTTCCCCATGGCGTGCGCGTGTTCGTTCGCCCGCTGACCACGGCCGTTTACGAGGCGGCCCGCTCGCGCTCGTGGCGCATGGCCCGCGAGATCGCCGAGGAGCACGCCGACATCCGCTCGGCCGGCGGCGACGTGACCGGCCTGCCCGACTTGTCGGACAACGACGCGGTGACCGGCCTGTCGCAGTTGCTGTTCGCCCAGGCGCTGGCCCGCTCTGCCATCACCCGCTGGGAAGGCGTGCTGGGCGCGGATGACCTGCCGGCCGATGTGACCGAGCAGGCGGTGGCCGACCTGATGCTGATCCCGCGCATGGCCGAGGCGTTCGTCGTCTCCTACACCGACACCCACGAGGCCGTGCTCGCCGAGGGAAACGCATCCAGGCCCGCGCCGAATGGCACTTCGGGGGCGGGCCGGAATACTGCCGAGGGTGCCGGGAAAACGACTTCGCCTGCGCCTGCGGTGGCCGATCAGACGACGGCGAGCGATGCCCATACGACGAGCACGCCCCGGAAACGGAAGAGGGCTGGCAAGCCTGGGATCTCCTCCTCTCCTCCGCAGGGGCAAGCCGCGTAGGTCCGCAAGGTCAGGTGCTCGGCCTCGACCTTCCCGCCCTCCTCACCCAGGCCCGCGCGCTTGGGTACGACGAAACCGCCATGGCCCTGCTGCTGCCCCACGGCGAGCACGGCTTGGTGAAAGCCCTCAAAGAGCGACGGAACTCCAATGGCGACTAGGTCCATTGCCATCCGCCTGTCCCTCCAGGATGGAGAGACGGTAAGGCGCGCCCTGCTCCAACTGGGCGAGGATGGCCAGAAGGCGCTTTCCCGTATCGAAGCCGCCGCCCAACCTGCGTCCAAGGGTCTGCTGGCCGTGAACGCGGCCAGCGGTGGCGTCCGTGGTGAACTCTCCGCCGTGGCCAGCCGTCTCGGCCCACTCGGTTCGGCCATGACGGCGCTCGGCCCCATCGGCATTGCCGCTGGGGCCGCCATCGCGGTGTTCGGCAAAGCCATGGTGGATTCCACCATCAAGGTGGAGACGCTGGAGGCGCGGCTGAAAGGTCTGGTCGGTCAGTCCGCTCTCGCCGAGACCACCCGCTACCTGTACGCCCAGGCGCAAAAGACTGGCACCGCGCTCGATTCCACTATCGAGTCGTATTCGCGCCTGATGGTGCTGCAGAAGTCCGGCATCATCACCACGGGCGAAGCGCGGGCGCTGCTTGCTGGGTTCCAGTCCACGGCCATGGCCCTGGGCGTCAACAGCGAACAATTGGGGCAGTCGCTGTTCGGCCTGGCGCAGGGCCTGTCGTCGGGCACGCTGCGCGCCGAGGAACTGAATCAGGTGGTCGAGCCTATGCCCGGCCTGCTGCAGGCCCTCGACCGCGCTGCCGGCCTCCCTGCCGGTGGTTTCCGCCAGTTGGTCAATCAGGGCAAGGTCACGGCCGATTTCTTCCGCGACACCCTGATCACCGCTCTTAAAAGCTTCGACGCGGCGGCGGCGGAGAGCGCCAACACCACCGAGCGCGCCGTCACCCGGATGTCCAATGCCTGGACGAATTTCACCAATGCCCCCTGGCTGCGTGGTGTTCTGTCCGGCAGCGCCAATTTCGCCGCGCGCGTGCTGGAGGAATCCACTCCCAGCGACGGAAGTCTCGCGGCCCAACTCAAGGACGTTGAGGACCGTATCGCGCGGGCGTCGAGCGGTAGCTCGATGGGGCGGCCGTTGGCGACTGGGTTTCGCGGCTTCACCTCGTCCCTGCAGGCGGACAATGAGGAGCTTCGCAAGCTCCAGTCCGAGCGCCAGCGCATCCTGGATGATATCGCTGCTGCGGAAAAGAAGGCTGCCGAGGAAGAGGCCAAGGCCAAGGCGGAACGCGACCGGGTGCGCTCCCAGCAGCGTGAGCCTCTCTTCACCGAGAAGTTGACCGACCTGCAATTCGAGGTGGAGTGGCAGGAGAAGCTCAATGCCGCCCGCGCCAAGGGCAATGCGGAATTCACCCGCACCAAGGCGCTCTATGATGCGGCCAAGGGCTATAAGCAGTTGGAGAAGGAACTGTTCCAGCAGGGTGGCGTCTATCGCACCCCGGCCAAGGAACGGGAAATCAAGGACGCGCTGGCCCGCGATGCCAAGCTCAAGGGCGAAGGGGAACTGTCCGCCCAGGCCCAGGCAGAGGTGGTCGCGCTCGACCTGCAGGCGCGCGGCCAGCAGCGTCTCGCCCAGGCGGCCCGTGAGGGCGGCCGGGCGCAGATGGACGCGGCCCGCGCGGTCAAGGTGCTGGAATTCGCCCTCAAGAACGGCGGCGCGGCGGTTGGGTCCTATGATGACGCCCTGCGCCGCATCGACGACGGCCGGCTGGCGGAGCAGAAGAACACCCTGCTGCGCTCTCTCGACCAAGAGGTGGCGTCCAACCAGCGGGTGGCCGATTCGGCGCGCGGATCGGTGTCCGAGGTGCAGGCGGCCGAGCGCGCCAACTGGCTGGCTGATCAGGCTGCCAAGGGCCTCACCGATGCCAACGGCGAACTGGCGGCATCCTATGAGCGCCTGCAGCAATCGCGCACCCGCTCTGGCGCGGCCCAGTCCATCGCCGACCTGGAGCGCGAGATCAAGGCGGCCCAGGCTCTGGCCGAGGCCATGCGCAGCGGTGATCGCGCTCGGGTGCGCGATGTCACCATCGACAACGACACCGCCAAGTTCGCCCGCTCCCGTGGGCTGCAGGATGGCGATCCGAAGATCGCCGAGTACCGTGATGCCCGTGCCCGGCAGTATGCCGAGGCGGTGAAGGACGAGGCCCACCAGACCAATCTGGCCTATGATGCCTCGGTGCGCTTTCGGGACGAACTGGCCAAACTGGACGAGCAGCGGGCCTCCGGGGCGCTGACCGAGGAAGCCTATACCCGCCGGTACAAGGAACTGGAGCGGGACAAGCTGGAGGCCAGCCGCGAGTGGAAGGACGGTGCCATGCGCGCCCTCCAGGACTACGCGGACGAGGCGACCAATGCCGCGTTGAACGCCGAGCGGGCGATGACCGGCGCATTGCGGGCCAGCGAGGATGCCTTCGTGCAGTGGGCGACCACCGGCAAGATGTCGGGACGCGACCTGTTCAACAGTCTGGCCGAGGAGGCGTTGCGCGCGGCCTGGAGGATGTCGGTGGTTGCCCCGTTCTTTGGCGGGGCCAGTGGCGGATTTGGCTTCCTGGGCAGCATGTTCAGCGGCATCGGCAGCATGTTCTCGGGCGGGTCCGGCGCGGGCGCGTCCGCTTCCTCGGGCGGTTCCGCTCCCGTGCCCGATACCGGGAATTTTGCCATCGCCCATACCGGCGGCATCCTGGGCGCGGATCGCCTCGACCACCGCAGCGACAGACCGGCGGCCTGGGCCAGTGCGCCGCGCTACCACACTGGTGGCTTGATCGCGGGCGAGCGGCGGATCATCGCCAAGGACGGCGAAGGGGTGTTCACGCCGCGTCAAATGGACAATGCCGACCGTCTGCTGTCGGCGGCCATGTCCCAGCCGCCCGTGGGGATCACCGTCAACGTCAACAATTCCGCGCCCAACGCCCAGGCCCGCGCCCAGTGGTCGCAGGGCGGCGGCGGTCGCATGCAGTTGGACATCTTCGTCGAGGAAATCGAGACCCGGATGGGCCGCAACATCGCCCGCGGTGAAGGCATCGCCCCCACCATGGAGCGCCGTTACGGCCTTAACCCGGCTGCAGGAGCGTATCGCTGATGGCCACCACCGTTTCCTGGCCCGACAAGCTGCCGCTGCCCACGTTCGAGAACTACGGCATCGAACCGCAGGACGGCGTGCTGCGCACCGAGATGGAGGCTGGCCCCGCCCGCCAGCGACGCCGCTACACCCAGACCCCGACCCGCATTCCCGTCCGCTGGCGCTTCACTCAGTGGGAGTTCGGCATTTTCGAGGCTTGGTACAAGTGGAAGGGCAAAGAGGGTGCCACTTGGTTCTCCATGGACCTCCTTGGTGGCCTTGGCATTGTCGCCCACGAGGCGCGGTTCGTCGGCAGCGGAAATTCCCCGTACAAGGCCAATCCGCAGCGGGGCGGCCCCGGTCAGGGGTCCCGCTGGATCGTCACCACCACGCTGGAAATCCGCGAGCGCCCGGTGCTGACCGAGCCGGCCTTGAACATCGTGCTGGCCGAGGACGTGACCGGACTGTTCGCGGCCATAACCTCGCTGCACGCCACCGTCCACACCACCATGCCCGGCTCCGCCTGGTAGTAATCCCCGAGGGAAAGCATGACGCTGCAGACCGATCTTGAATCAGCCGTCGCCAAGGTGACGGCGGACAGCAACACCCTGCACTCCATCGTCCACGGCCCGGACTCGGGCACCGGCAGCACCGTCACCACCGAGGGCGGCTCGGTGAAGACGGTGGCCAAGGCGGTGGCCGACATCGAAGCGGAGATCGTTTCCGAGATCGGCTCCATCGCTGCGGCTGTGGCCAGCACCGCTTCCGATGCCACGGCGACCGCCGCTGATCGGTCGGCGGTGGCGGCCGACAAGGCGACCGTGGCTGCAGATAAGGCCGCCGTAGCGGGCGACAAGGCGACGGTCGCTGCCGACAAGGCGTCGACCCATTCTGACCGTCTGGCGGCGGATGCCGACGCTGTGGCGACCGCTGCGGATCGCTCCGCTGTTGCCGCCGACAAGGCGACCGTGGCGGCGGACAAGGCGACGGTTGCATCCGATAAGGCCGCCACTCAGGGGTATCGTGATCAGGCCGCTACCAGCGCCGCCAATGCGGCTCAGTCGGAAACTAACGCCGCTGCATCCGCTGCGCTGGCCCAATCTGCGACTCCGGGTGCGGTGAAGATCACCAACAGCGACACGACCCAGGACAAACTCAACACCAAGCTCACCGTTGGAGCGGGGATCGCCAAAGCTGTCATATCCCCAGGCGGAGACGAGCGCCTCAATCTGGCCGTGGACATCGCCGGCCTCACCAACGAGCCTGACGTGGACGTTTCGGCAGATTACGGCATGTTCTTCGACGCGAGCGCGGGCCTGATCCGCAAGGCGCTCCTGTCGAAGATGAGCGGCGGGAAGAACTATTTTGGCAGTGGTGCAGACGGCGCTCTCAATACTGCTGGAAACGTGTCGTGGAACACGTCGAGCGGTGTCGATGACACTGGCATCGTTGTGAAGCAGTTCACCAGCATCACGGTCAACAGCGGCCATACCGTCACGACTGGGCAGCGCGCCAAGTGCATGGTGCTGTATTGCACCGGGAACGTGACAATCAATGGCATCCTGCACATGGACAGCAATGGGGCCTCGGGTCAGCCCTCCGATGACGTTTATGTGGACCGCTTTGGCTCGTCCGCTGTCAACGCCCTCTTGTCAACTTACGAGGCCAACCAGTCGTCTGGCTCATCGTTTACCCGGTACAAATCCCCCGCCTCTGGCGCGGCTGGAGGTGGCGGTGGCGTTTCCGTTCTTTCCGCAGGAGCGGCCGGGAGTGCTGGCTCCGCTGGCGTTGCTGGCCAGACCGGAGGCGGCGGGGGCGGCGGCTCTGGCGGGTACGGTCAGAACACCAGCGGAGGCGCGAAGGGCGGAGCAGGAAGTGCTGGCACCGCGTTCTGCGGCGGCTCTGGCGGCGGCGGAGGCGGCGGTGGGCACGGAACCCCGAACAATGCTGCCACCTATGGCGGTGCTGGTGGATCTGGCACCCCTGGCTGGTACTCCAGCAATACCGCTGCTGGTGGTGGTGGTGGTGCTGGAAACCCCGGAGGCGGCGGTGGGACTGGGTGGGGTGGGTCGCAAAACGGCTCTGCCGGCGGGGCCGGCGGCGGTGGCACCATAATCATCATTGCCAAGGGAGCCGTCACCATCGGGGCCACCGGGGTTGTGCGCGCCAACGGCGGGGCCGGCGGTGCTGGCGGCAACGAGCCCAGTGCTGGCGGGTTTGGCGCTGGTGGCGGGGGCGGTGGCGCTGGCGGAGGGTCCATCATCATCCTGCATGGCGGCGCCTATACCAACAGCGGGACGGTTCAGGCGAACGGCGGAGCGGGCGGTTCCGGCGGAACTGCCGGCTCTCCGACCTGCGCGGGCGGCGCTGGTGGTGCTGGCGGTGCCGGGTCAATCCAGGAAGTAACAATCGGAGCGTAACATGCATACCATCTTGCATAACGGAGATGACAAGTATTCGCGCCTGTTCGTCAACACGTTCGGAGCGGGCAATACTGTTATTGATTGGTATAAGGACGAAGATGCGCGTGAAAAATTTCGCGTAGCATATCCTGATGTCGAGCCGAGCGCGTTCCCGAGCGTGTTGATTCACGAGCCTGCATATTCCGCCCCCTTACATGACCGGGAAACGGGAGAAGAAACTGGGCGCGTGAACATTGACGCGCGTCATGTGCTTCTTCCCATGCCGGAAAGCATGGTCGAGGTGGGCGAATATGAGGCTGCAGTTACTCTGCGCGCGGCCGAGAACCCCCCGGTCTGACCATGCCCGATCCGCTGCTCTCCCAGGCGATCAAGGAAGCCTATGCCTCCGCCCCGGCGGACGTGGTCATCCTGCACACGCTGGAGATTTGGCACCCCACCTTCCTGGATGCGGACGGCAACCCCGCCCCCATCCGGGTGGTGCGGGACCATGCCGATCTCACCGCGCGGCTGGAGGCCGGTGCCCCGCGCAACGGTGGGCAGATAGTGACCTTCACCGCCCTGGCCTTCGACCTGGAGCTTCCCCCGGTGGACACCGGCCCGGTGCCCGAGATCACCGTGGCCATGGACAACGTCGGGCGCGAGATCACCGACGCGCTCGATGGGGCGGCCATCAGCCAGGACAAGATCGAGGTGACGTATCGGCCCTACCTCTCCACCGACCTGGAGGGGCCGCATATGGACCCGCCGATCACCCTGATCATGACCGAGGTGGAGGCCGACCCGCTGCGGGTCACCGGCCGCGCTCGCATGCTGGACGTGGGCAACAAGGCTTTCCCCAGCGCCACCTACACCGCCAAGACCTTCCCCGGCTTGGCCCGGTAAGCATTTAACGCAAGACGCGGGGCACTCGAAGCCCCGCCCTCGGAGACCTCCATGCATTGGGCTTCCCAATACATCGGCCTCCCGTGGTCCGCCACGGGAGAAGGGCCGGACGTGTTTCATTGCTGGACGTTCTTCTGCCATGTGCAGGCGAAGCACTTCGGCCGCCCCACGCTTCCCGCGATCCCCTATGCGGACGATTTGCTGGAACTCGCCAGGGAATTCCGTGACCACCCCGAGCGCAGGCATTGGCTGGAGGTCGATCTTTCCGATGCGGTGCCCGGTGATGGCGTTCTGATGCGGCAGGCCCGGTTCCCGATTCATATCGGTGTGTGGCTGGATGTCGATGGTGGTGGCGTGCTGCACTGCTCGCGCGATTCCGGCGTCGTGTATCAGCGCCCCAGCGCCCTGCTGGTCAATGGGTGGAAGATTCACGGCGTCTATCGCTATGTCGGCCCGGTAGGTGCGGCATGACCGCCGAGGTGCTGAGGCCCATCCGCCTGCCGCTGTCCACGGGCGTGGTGGTGATGGTGGCCAACGCTTTCCAGCCCGAGCGCGGCCGTGCCGTACTGCCGGTGGCCGAGCCGATCACCGTGCGCGGCTTCCTGGCCGAGCGCGGGATCGACGAGTTCCCGCTTCCCACCATCTGCCTGTTCAACGGCGAGCCGCTGCTGCGCGCCGACTGGGAGAGCCGGGAAATCCGCCAAGGCGACCTCTGTGCCTTCGTGGCCCTTCCCCATGGCGGCGGCGGTGGTGGCGGTGGCGGCAAGAATCCCATGCGCACCGTGCTGATGATCGCGGTGATGGTGGCCGCCATCTATACCGGCGGCCTACTGGCCCCGTACATCGGATCGGCCTTCGCCGAGATGGGGGTGGGCCTCACCTGGGAAATGGCGGCCGGAATCGGCACGGCGGTGGTCGGCATGGCCGGAACCGCTCTGGTGAGCGCCCTGGTTCCCGCGCCGCGCCCATCCACCCCCGACATGAACTGGGGCGGCTTCGGCAGCACCCCGGCCCCCAGCCCCACCTATTCGCTGCAGTCGCAGGGCAACTCGGCGCGCCTGGGGCAGCCGATCCCGGTCATCTACGGCCGGCATCTGGTCTATCCCGACATCGCCACCGCTCCCTTCGACGAGTTCGTGGACAACGAGCAGTACCTGCACCAGCTTCACCTCATTGGTCAGGGTGAGTACGTGATCGAGAAGATCCGTATCGAGGACACCCCCCTCTCGTCGTTCGAGGAGGTGCAGTACGAGGTTGTGCCGCCCGGCGGCACCGTCACGCTGTTCGAGGCCGATGTGGTGTCGGCCCCCGAGGTGGCTGGCCAGGAACTGCAGGCCCCGAACACCTTGTCCACCGGAGAGGACGGCTATGTCGGGCCGTTCGCGGCCAACCCGGTGGATACCGAGGCGGGGCACCTGGGAATCGACGTGATCTTCGGGCGCGGCCTCTACTACGCCAACAACAGCGGCGGGCTGGATTCCAAGACCATCCAGTGGCAGGTCGAGTATCGCCCCATCGACAGCGACGGAACCGCCACCGGATCGTGGACGGTTCTCGCCACCGAATCGGTCACTGCCGCCACCAACACCGTGCTGCGCAAGTCGTACAAGTATGCAGTGACGCCCGGTCGCTACGAGGTGCAGGCCAAGCGGCTGGACAACAAGGACACTGATTCGCGCGCTGGCCACGAAATCCGCTGGAACGCCCTGCGCTCCTATCTGGTGGGCACGCCCGACTTCGGCGACGTGACGCTGCTGGCGGTCAAGATGCGGGCCACCGACAACCTGTCCCAGCGTTCGTCTCGTCTGATCAACTGCCTGGTCACCCGCAAGATTCCGGTGTGGTCGCCCACCACCGGCTGGAGCGCGCCCCAGGCGACCCGCTCCATCGCCTGGGCCTTCGCCGACGTGTGCCGGGCCAGCTATGGGGCCAAGTTGCCGGACAGCCGCATCGACCTGGCGGCCCTGCATGCGCTCGACGCGGTATGGGAGGCCCGTGGCGACAGGTTCGACGCGGTGTTCGATTCCTCGCTCACCGTGTGGGAGGCGCTGACCCGCATTGCCCGCTGCGGTCGCGCCGCCCCGATCCTGCAGGGTGGGGCGATCCGCGTGGTGCGCGACGAGCCGCAGACTATTCCGGTGGCCATGTTCGGGCCGCGCAACATCGTCAAGAACTCGCTCAAGATCCAGTACATCATGCCGAGCGACGACACCGCCGACGCGGTGACGGTGTCGTATTTCAGCGACCGCACCTGGAAGCCCGACGAGGTCACCGCCAAGCTGCCGGACAGCGCGGCCGAGAATCCGGCCAAGGTGTCGCTGTTCGGATGCACCGCCAAGGAGCATGCGCTGCGCGAGGGCGACTTCATCGCGGCCGACAATCGCTATCGCCGCAAGATGGTGTCCTTCCGCACTGAACTGGACGGCATGATCCCGACCTTCGGCGACCTGATCGCCATCACCCACGACATGCCGCGCTGGGGCCATGGCGGCGAGGTGGTGGATTGGGATACGTCCGGCAATGCCGGAACCGGAGGCAGCCCGTCGTGGCAGGACGTGGTGATGACCCTATCCGAGCCGATGGAGTGGACGGAAGGATCGACCCACTACATCGCCCTGCGCCGCCGTGACGGCCGCCTGGCCGGGCCGTTCGAGGTCGAGGCCGTGACGGGCGAGGACTTCCAGGTGCGGTTCCTGGAGCCGATGACGGTGACGCCCTACACCGGGAGCGACGAGGAGCGGACCTATTTCAGCTTCGGCCCCGGTGAAAAATGGACCCAGCTTGCTCGGGTCCGATCCATTAAGCCGCGCGCTGACCAAGTGGAAGTGAGCGCCGTGGCCGAGGATAGCAGGGTCCACGTCAACTAGGCCCAGCGTCCCGTTCAACGCAAAGAGTTCAACGCTTCATCAATCAACCGCCGTCCGGCCGTGGCTGGGCGGCTTTTCGTGCTGGGGGAATGACCGAATGACCGATGCTGCGCCGCCTGTAAGCCAATCTCTCGCCGACAGTGCCGTGCAGGCCGCCACGGGGGTGGCGTCCCAGGCTGCCAATGGCAACGCCTGGGCCTTCGGCGTCTTCGTGGTCCTGGTGATGGCGGTGTTGGCCTCCTTGTGGATCTGGCGCAACAGCGCCCCGAAGTCGGGCCAGGACAATGACGACGATCCTGACCCTGGATCGTGCAAGCCGTCCACCCCCGATGGGTGCCCCGCAATCCAGTTGCTGGTGGTGCGGATGGACGCACTCACCCGGCAGGTCGAGGCCGACAGGGAGGAGCGGCGCGAGCACCGGGCGGAGATCAAGCAGACCGTCAACCGCCTGCACGAGCGCATCGACGAGCAATATGGGCGGGTCGTTCTGCGACCCGAGTTGGAGCACATCACCGACCTGCTCCAGCACTTCCAGGAGGAAGCCAGCCGCACCTTTTCCGCCGTGAGCGAATTGGTGGCGTCGGTACATCCGCAGCGGAGATCGAACAGGAGGACTTCCGCATGACCACCGCGACCATGCCGTGCTGCAACGCGCTCGGCCGAGAAATTATTCGCGCGGCTGAAGGGCTGCGTCTCGACGCCTATCTCTGCCCGGCCGGCATCCCGACCATCGGCTATGGCCACACTGGTGGCGTGAAGATGGGCGACACCATCACCAGGGAGCAGGCCGATTTCCTGCTGTCCATGGACCTGGCCGATGTCGAGCGGCAAGTCGCATCGGCGGTCAAGGTTCCGCTGTCGAGCAACGAGTTCGCCGCTCTCTGCAGTTTCGTGTTCAACCTCGGCATCGGCCGCCTGCGCGGGTCCACCCTGCTGGCCCGGCTCAATGCCGGTGACAAGGTATCGGCCGCCGAGCAGTTTCTGGTTTGGAACAAGTCGGGCGGAAAGGTTCTCCCCGGCCTGGCCAAGCGGCGCGAGGCCGAGCGGGCGCTGTTCCTCACCCCGGATCAGGTGGCGGCCTGACCATGGACACCGCCGATCCGCGCTTCGGCCCTGGCCAGCCTCCTTGCTGGCTTCCTCCGGTCGTGACCCCGGAGAACCTCTGGAACAACTGCACTTCCACCGCCTTCGACCGCGCGGCCTGTGATGGCTGCGGCCGAGACCCGAGCCAACCGCGCCGCCTTCATCCCAATGCCGTGGCGGCCCTGACGCAGGAGATCACCTGATGAGCCTTCTTAACGACGCCCTGGGCGTCCTGGGCAAGGTCGCCCCGACCATCGCCACTATGCTGGGCGGCCCCCTGGCCGGAACCGCCGTTTCGGCCATCGAATCGGCCCTGGGCCTCGATCCGTCCGGCGACAAGGATGCGGCGCTCAAGGCGGTGGCGGCGGCCACCCCCGAGCAGTTGCTGGCCCTGAAAGCCGAGGACAACCGCCACGCGGAGGCCATGGAAAAGCTGGGCCTGGACCGCGATGCTCTGGCAGCCCAGGACCGCGACAGTGCTCGCAAACGCGAGATGGAGGTGAAGGACCGGGTGCCCGGCATCCTGGCCATCTCGCTCACCCTCGGATTCTTCGGACTGCTGGGGTGGCTGGTGGCGCACGAGCCGCCGCAGGGAAGCCGCGACATCCTCAACATCATGCTGGGAAGCCTGGGCACCGGCTGGATCACCATGCTGGCCTATTATTTCGGCAGCAGCGCCGACACCAAGCGGTTCCAATTGCAGGCGGCCAAATAGTCGGTCGATCATATGAGCCACCGGGCCTCCCCACGGGGAGGCCCTTTTTTTGTGCCTACTCGACGGCGCTGTCCCCGTAGATCCGGCGCTGCCGTTCCTTCTCGGCCGCCACGCATGGGCGGTAATCGCTGCCGCCCATGGCGTCTTCCAGAATCAGCATGGTGCAGTGGCGCTCGGGGGTGAGCCATACGTCCCTGGCGTTGAGCAGCCGGTGTCCGCGATTTTCCAGGCAGCGGCCGACCATCCAGCTTTTCTCGCGCTCGGTGCGCAAGGGCGCGGCGATCTGCGCGCCGATGAAACCGCCAATGAAGCCTGCGGTCATGTCCCCGCCGATGGTTCCCGTCGTAGGCCCCAGAACGGCCGCGCTTGCGCCCGATGCCGCCGCCCCTCCGAACGATCCGAACAGGGATGCGCGGGACTGCTGCAGGTTGGCCTGGACGCCCATGTCCGCCAGGACGCTGCACTCGATCAGGTCGCGTTGATAGTCGTTGGGGTTGCTCGTGGTCTTGAGGTCCACCAGCGGCTTTGCCGGGGCACATGCCGCCACGGATGCGGCCAGCAGCCCCGCGAACAGGACGCGGCGCATTACCGCTTGACCACGCCGATCACGCTGTGCCCGCGCCCTTCCAGGCACTTGGTGGTGGCCGCATCGTTGAGGCCGTACTTGTTGACCAGCCATTCGCAGCCCATCCAATCCATCTGGGCTTCGGCCGGGTTCTTCGACGCCTTGAGGTCGATCACGGGTTCGTAGGTGGACGAGCAGGCAGAGAGGCCGGCAATGGCGGCCAGGATGATGGCGGTGCGGAGCATGGACGGCCTCCCCTCGTGGTTGGGCGAGTCCGACAATACACCATCTTTGCGCAGCGGAGTCACCCGGTCGATTGGCTGCAGCCTCTACGGATGCCGTCCCGAATGGGCCTGTAAGTGTTTGATAATGCTAGGTGGTAACTGTGGGTTTTTGGTGGAGATTATTCGCGCCAGGATCACGCCCATCGCGTTGATAACACTTATGATTTTACGAAATCCCCGGCTGCGCATGGTCTGCACCGTGCATTGACGGCAACATACTGATTTAATTGCGTTAAATTGTAAACGTCCAAAACTTATCCAAAACTCGTCCAATAAGCAGGCGTTAGCCCAGACGAATCTCGATCCATTCGGACCCGCGAACATCGCGGTAAAGCGCCGTCATATCGGGGGATTTGTGCCCCAGCAGCGCCTGCGCATCGATGCCCTGCTCGGCATAGAGCCGGGCGGCCAACGAGCGGATTTCGTGGAAGGTGGGCGGCGTCTTGCCCTCCGGCCAGGTCAGGCCGGTCTTGTCGCGGGCCTCGGCAAAGGCGGCGGTGATGGTATGCAGCCGCAGCTTGTCGCCCGGCTTGGCCCGTCCGGCAAAGGCGGAGTGATGCACCAGATGGCGGGACAGCACCACGTCGCGGCAACGCTGCACCACCTCCCCCACCGACCAGTTGACGGCCTGGAGGCGCAGATCGAGGGGGATGCAGACCCGGTTCCCCGTCTTGCCCTGTTCCACCCACAGCTTGCCGTCGTGGATGCTGCGCGGCCCCATGGTGGCGATATCCTCCCGCCGTTGCGCCGTCACCAGGGCCAGTTCCATGGCCCGCGCCAGCCATGCGGGGAAGTCCCGCAGCGCAATGGCGTGAATGGCCTGGTACGCCTCCAACGTCAGCCGTGCCCGTGTCACCTGAACCCGGGGCGCCCGCGTGGGTTCGACCGGGTTGCGGTCGATCCACCCGGCGGCAACTGCCTCGCGGAACAGATCCAGCAGCAGGGAGCGCATGGCCTGGGCCATCCGCTTCTTGCCCGCCGCATCCCATTTGAGCAGGAAATCGGCGACGTCACGCGTCGAAATCTGGATGATGCAGGCTTCGCCCCATTCCTTACGCACGACGCCGAGGCGCTGCCCAATGCCGTCGCGGGTGGCTTTGGAGACGTCCCGTTCATCGATAATTTTGGCGTAGCGGTCGAGCCAATCGCCGACGCTTTGCCGATCAGGTTGTCGTCGACGAAAAACACGCTGCGGGCGCCGAAGCTGCGCAACTGATCCAGTTCCTTCTCGATCTGATCCAGGCCCTTGACCCGCGGACGGCGACCGAACATCACGATGATGTCGCAGAACTCGCAGCGGAACGGGCAGCCGCGCGAGAACTGGAGGGTGACGTTGGAATACCGCATACACCGACGATGTCTGCGTCGGTGGTCGGGGGAATCGGTTCGATGTTTTCGTCGATGATCTCGACCCGCCAAAGGGCGGGGCACAGCGCCGCCAGCGTTGCCAGACCGAGGGGGGGATTCACCGCCTTCTTGCCCGGCAACACATGATCAATGGCCCATCTGAAGCTCCAGAAGCTTTCGGGGAACCTCGGATTGATCAGCAGCAGACTGGGCATCCGCGTCTCCTGTTCCCTTACTCCGGCGACGCGCTGCTGAAGAAGGGGAGGATTACTTCAAGGGTGTCGCTGCGCATCCGCTCGCGCCCGCCCACCTTGACGAAGAAGCAATGGTCGCGGTGACAGTAGGCCAGTTCCTTGACGGCGCCTGACGCCGCTTTACAGGCCATGATCGGTGTGTCCCCGCTCCCGTTGGACCGAGACACCACATCGGCAACAGTCTGTCGGTCGATCATATCCGTCTCCGGAGCAGGAATGGGGATGGATTGGGCCATCCCCATCGCCTGTCAGCCTACTTGCCGTCCAGCGATCCAAGAATGCATGACGGCAGGGCGGACAAAGCCGTGAACGCTTCGCAAGCGGCATTGATCTGACGCTCTGCCAATTGGGCATTGGCGTCCATCAGACGCTGGACCTGCTTCATCATGTCCGAGGCGCTCTCCTCGACTTTGGCCGACACGGACCTTTCGTCGGTCAGGCCGGATATCATCGCTTTGGCGCAGGTCGAACCGATGTCGCGGACCTCGTTGCCGTAATCGGCATATCCTCCGATCACGGTTTGGCCGGCGACCCGGGAGATTTCCGTCAAATCCCTGGCGCATTTGAACATGCCGTCACGGGCGATGGCCGAGGTCTCGGCCCATTGAACCACGGAAATCACGTTGTCGATGGAGGTGGTCTCTGTGGTGGCTTTGGCGGAATTGGTCTTGACTGTCGTCATCGCGGCTTTTCCTTTGTGAAATTTCAGTGGATGGCGATAGTCACGAAATTCGTGCCCCCTGCATGCCAAGGAACGGTGTGCCCGGCCTGGAAAGCATTTAGTCCGTCAGGGCCCCGGTTGTTCGGCCTCACGGATAAAGCTCACGGCGGCGGCGCGGATGATAGGGCGGAGCCTCCCGTGCTCCGAAGTCGGATCGAAAGCCGATCTGAGACAACCCTTTTCGTATATTTGCCCCACCATCCAGGGGGCGAATCCCCCGCCGCCGCCGCCCTCGCGGTAGGCCAACACGGCCCTGGTACGGATGCGCGCGATGTCGCCGCCTGCCGCCAAGCCATGAGCCACCCGCCTGTTGATCGCAATGATGGCGCCGATATCGTCATCGTTGACGCCGCGACCTTGGCCCGACGAGCCCTGAATAACGAATTCGGCCTCGCGGGACGTCGGAACAGCCCAACCATTGCCGACGCCGCATTCACGGACCACAAGCCACACACGGAAATTGGCGTTCAACGCGTCCTTGAAGGCGGCCGTGTCGTTGGCTGCCTCGATGCCGTCGGCGGCCTCCATCAGGGCGGCGATGCAGAATTCCGACAGGCTCGGGCGGGTCTGCATGAGTGCTGGAGCCATCGTCCTGCCTCCCGGGTGCGGCTCGCCGGCATTTTCCGGTCATTACCGGTCAAAGGTAGAGCAACATTGCAGACAGAACAATTCCCGGTTATACGCACGGCAACTACCTTAAAACCGGTAGGCTTCCGGGACACCGATGACCCAATCAGGAGGAAATCAGCCCCTCGTGAACGGCATAGCGGATCAAGTCGGCGGTACGATTCATCCCGAGCTTCTGCTTGATATTGCGACGATGGACCTCCACCGTTGCCACGGCAATGCCGAGGCTGGCGGCAATCTCGGCGGAGCGCAGGCCGCCTGCCAGCAGAACCAACACCTCCCGTTCCCGCTTGCCCAGCACGCTGGGCGGCGGCGCGACGGTGTCTGCATCCGGCTGGATATGGCGGAGCATGACCTGGGTCGCTTCCGGGGAGAGGAAGCTGCGGCCCCCCGCCACGGCGCGGATGGCGGAAACCAACTCATCGGCTCCGGCCGACTTGACCACGTAACCATGGGCGCCCGCCTTCAGCATCTCCTCGATATAGATGCGGTCGGCAAAGCCCGACAGGGCGACGACACGCAAGTCGGGATGCCGCCTGATCGCCGTACGAGCCACCTCGATACCGTTGAGGTCCGGCAGGCCGATATCGAGAACCAGAACGTCAGGACACGTCAAATCAAGGGAAGCCAAGGTATCGGCACCGGAATTAGCCTCGGCGACAATCTCTATGTCCGGCTCGGCTTCCAGCGGCACCCGAAGCGCCTCTCGGAACATGCGGTGGTCGTCCACCAACATGACGCGGATGGTCATGGCTGCATCTCCGTGGGCATGGAGTCCAACGGCATCTCCAGCACGACGGTGGTTCCCTCGCCCGTGCGAGTTTGGATGTCCATGGCTCCCTTGAGGAAGGTGATGCGCTCTCGCACGCTGGACAGTCCGAAACCACGCCGGGCTTCAAGGGTTGCTCGCCAGTCGGTAAATCCGACGCCCTTGTCCGCGACCGTTATGATGAGGCGGCTATTGCAAACACGAAGTCCAATCCGGGCGGCGCCCACGCCCGCGTGTTTGGCGATGTTGATGACAAGTTCGCGCACAGCCCGGAACAGAAGGGTTGACTGTCCTTCGGTGAGGGGCTTCGGGACGCCGTCGTCTTCCACAACGACCTGCAACTCGTGGCGCCGCCCCATTTCGTCCGCCAGCCACGATATGGCCGGCACCAATCCCAAGTCCTTGAGCGCCGGGGGACTGAGTTTGGATGTCAGCGAGCGCACCTCACCGCTAGCCTCGGAGAGAAGGCCGATCAGCTCATGCACCAAGGTAGCGGCGGGGAGCTCCTGCGGCAGAGCCTTCACCAGCCGGTCCAGTTTGAACCGGGCCAGATGCAGAGTCTGTCCCAGGCCGTCGTGAAGGTCCTTGGCGATGGAATGGCGTTCCCGCTCTTCGGAAAGCGTGGCCTCGATCGCCAGATTGCGGAGATGTTCCATATGCAGGGCAATACGAGCCGCAGCTTCGTCCTCCCTCCGTGCCGTGATGTCGCGCAGCGCCGTGAGACGAAAAGCCCGACCATTGTCGCTGAATGGCTGGCCATGGGCCTCGACCTCGATCCGGGAACTATCCTTGCGGACCATGCCGTGCTCGATATGGCTTTCATCTCCACGATGGATATTGTCCATGACACGGTCATAATCCTCGTCCGAGATCAACTCCGCCACCGGTCGGCCGATCAACTCTGCTCGTGGAAAGCCGATCATTTCGACCAACCGCTCGTTCACATCGACGATGCGCCCCTTGGCGGAGATGACAATACCTTCGAAAGTTGACGCGGCGAGCAGGCTATAACGCTTCTCGCTGGCTTGCAGCGCGATTTCGGCCTGCTTGACCTGGGTGATATCGGTTATGGCGACCCGAACCATCGCACCATGGACGACATTCGGGACGCGTCGGCAATCCAGACGTGCCTCGATTGTGCCCTCGTCCCGGCGCCGAAGCCGAATGTCGGTTGTTCGATGGCGATCCTCCTGGTCGTTCAGAATGGCCACCATGAAACGATGCCAATCATCGCCGCTTGCTTCCAGCACCAGGGCGCTGAACCGTAATTTCAGCAAGCCGGCGCGCTCGAAGCCCAGCATTGAAGAGAGGGTCAGGTTGGCTGATTCGATATGGCCGGACGAACTCAGCGTCACGTAACCGACCGGAGCGAATTCGTAGAGATCGATATATCGGTCCCGTGATTCCTCCAGTTCCAATTGAACCCGACGCAGTTCCTCGTTCTGCATCTCCAACTCGATCTGGTGGACGCGGAGTTCGTGGAGAAGATCGCTCTCCCCCTGATTCCGACGAGCCTGCACCTCGGCCTTCGCACGACGCGCGTCGTGAGATTGATCTTCTTTGGAAGAGCCGGGCCTCATGGTCATGATATGAACCTCTGCTCCGTGCCCGATCCAAACTAGGCTATTGCCATTCTTACCGGGTAGCAATGAATCGCAGGAAGGGAGCCATGGTTGTCCGACCAAAGGGCGCATGGGCATCGGCGATGCCTAGAATACCATGCCGACGTTGTCGGCTTTACCTAGTCTGGACCCGATAGCCGCCCTTCCGCAATCGGCCCATAAGGGCCTTTCGGGCTGTCACTTTTTCAAACCATGAGATCCGATCTGTTGAGGGGGGCTCGGCAAGCTTATTTATAAGTGTTCTATGAACCGTCAACCCTTGTTGGTTTCAGAAAACATATATAATTCAGAAAGTTATTGATCTGTGAGATATTCGAGTTGACGGTTTCGCCAAGTTCATAATGGGAACATTCTTGGGAAATTGACGGTTCCGTCAAGTCTAGGCGTGGTGCCAAAAATGCAGACCCCACCCCACGGGCACTATGTATACTGCCCGTGGGGTGGGGTCTGCGTCGTAATGGGTGATGTTCTTGAACTTGACAGTGCTCACAAACCGTCAAGTTGCCCTCTCCATGCTGCGCCGTCTGACCCACGGGCACTATGAATCATTATATTTATTATAGTGCCCGTGGGGTGGGGTCTGACCTTTCCAAGGGCTCATAAACTCTCCTAGTGCCCGTGGGGTCACGGGCGCTACAAGACAAGGATAGTGCCCGAGGGGGTGAAAACGTCGCCGTTGCGAATCGCGCCTGTCCGCGACGGATCTCGGTTGCAGGGGGGCGTCACCTGCAAGTGGCCGGGGACTGGGGAGGTGTGTCGATACTGGCCGGGGAATGAGGGGAGGCGGTCGCGGCGGTAGGGCGGTTCAAAACTGGCAGGGGAACTGGCCGGGACACTGGCTGGGGATGCTGGGCCTTATGGGAGCGGTGGCCGCCCCCTGTGCTCTGTACCAACGATCGCCGCTCTTCGCTGGAAGAGGTGGGCAGGAGGGCTCATGGAGCCACTCCCCACATGGTCCCATATCGCGCCTCGGATGCAACGGCACCCGATGGGCCGGCGCCGACGTGCATCGAAGACGACCGGCGTTAAGCTTCTAATCGTCCGTTTAGGAGTTTAACGCCATGAAGTTCGTTGCGTATTTCCGTGTGTCCACTGACCGCCAGGGGCGCTCTGGGCTGGGCTTAGACGCCCAGCGTTCCACCGTAACCCGGTTCGTTACGGGGCGCGGTGAGATCGTGGGCGAATTCACCGAAATCGAGTCCGGGAGCAAGGCGGATCGCCCCCAATTGCGGGCGGCTCTGGACGTGGCTGCAAGGCATCGCGCCACATTGGTCATTGCCCGCCTTGATCGCTTGGCGCGTAACGTCGCTTTTATCGCCAACCTGATGGACAGCCGGGTGGACTTCATCGCATGCGACATGCCAGAAGCCAATCGCCTGACGCTCCACATCCTGGCGGCGGTGGCGGAACACGAGAGGGACATGATCTCTCAGCGGACAAAAGCCGCTCTGGCGGCCGCCAAGGCTCGGGGAACTCGTTTGGGCAATCCTGATGGCAAAACGGCCCGAAAGGCCGCTACGGCGCGTCTAATCGCGAAAGCGGACCAGTTTGCCGCAACGGTGTTGCCGATGGTTACTGGGCTGGCGTCGCAGGGACTGGGGCTGCGGGAGATTGCCCGCCGCCTGAACGAGCGAGGCATCAAGACATCCCATGGCCGGGAGTGGCAGGCGACGACTGTGCGGAACCTGCTGGCGCGGGCCTAAGCTGCGGTTTGTCTGTTCAGGCAGAACAGGCAGAGGGCTCCGCCCTGGAAAGCTGCCACGGTCAGAAGACCCGCGACCAGTTCCAACCAACTGGGAGCCAGGACGGCATGGGCCAGAAGCGGGAAGCCGATACCCCACCCCAGCAGGCTTACCAGGTAGGCGACCAATTGCTGTCGTATGGACATGATCCGGATCGCCTCGTTGTCTGTCGGCCTTGCTGCGCCTGTAGTGGCCTTGGCCAGCCAATCCATCAGGGCTGCTGACCTGTCTGGTTTCTGCGGCAAAAGTCGTCGATGGCGCCTCGGGCGCGATCCCGCATTTTCGCAAGCACGCGGACGACGGCAAATACAATGAGAGTCCACGCAACGGTGAACAGGGAAAAGCCAATTCCGTTCCAATATGGCGTTGTGTCTCGGGCGAAAAATAGTGCGACTACACAGTACGGAAAGACCGTCGCCATCAGGATGATGCTCAGAACGAGATTTCCACCAACAAAAACATTAAACAAAAATCTAGATGCTCCTCGCAGAATCACCCTGGGGAAATAGGTCGTCACCCAAAACCAGGGAGCGATGTATTTAACAATTATCTGCATAATGGAACGCATTGCACTCCCCCAGCTTCTTTCTTTCGGGCGCCCCATTCATCCAGCGGCGAAATCCATGAGCGTTCGAGCGCGGTTGTGGAGCGCGTTCCGGAAAGACCTTCGGTGCTGCCCCACGATGAGCCATCCGGCGAGCCATGGGCCGAATACGATGCCCTCCACCACCATCCAGTGGGATCCAGTAAGGAACATCAGGGCGAGGAACAGGCCGGTAACCACCGCGATGGCCCGTTCGCCGTCAATCCAGGGAATGAACCGTGGTACCGGCGCGAAAAGCGCGAGGGCATTCGGGTTGGAGTGATGGGTGCTGGCCGTATGGTTGCAGATGCCTGCCAGGCACCACCGGTGCTTTCGCCGTGCGCATAGGACCGAGACGGTTTGGTCCGGGCGCAGGGGAACGGACCAGTCCCCCAGTTCGAAATGAACTTCCCGACCGGATTCATCCCGCAGCCAGAACTCCTGGGAACGGTTGATGGTCGTGTTGATTTCCACCGGATCGACGGAGCCATAGACGCAGCCGTTGGCGTCCGTCCCGATCCCGCCGCCGCCGCCAAATCCGTGGACGTGGGATTCGGAGCACTTCTCGCTGGAGAGCACGACACCACGGATTTCCCAGAATTCCACGCCCTTCAGAAACCACAGGGCAGGGTCCTGGGGGACGGCTGGTGTTTCTTTCGGGGTGGACAGGCTCATGGCAGGCGTCTCGATGATTACGATTGTTCAGTATATCGAGGTGTAATTTTCGAGCAAGCTGGCTTGCTTCCCGCATGGATCTTCGGGAGCTGTTCGCCACCAACTTGCGTCGATTACGGCACGCCAAGGGCCTGTCGCAGGATGAACTCGCCTATGACGCGGGGGTGAGCCGCAGCTATCTGAGCCAGCTTGAGAAGGGGAAGTACTACGCCAGCCTCAAGATAATCGGCCGGTTGGCCGAGGTTCTGGAGGCGGATCCGGGCGAGTTCCTGAAGAGGCCGGATCGGGGATGACAACTGCTCCGAATTGGGAGGTTGTCGGCGCCAGAAAAATTTCGACTTGACCGCCAGCCGGTCGGCAAGAGAGTATTTTTCGAGAGGTTGAGCTTTGCGCCTCGGCTGTTACAGCCAAACGCAGCCCCTACCGGGTGATCCCCGAAGGTCTGTGGCAATAATGCCGTAGACGACAAGCAAAGCCTTTGCGGGAGGCCTATCCCGCCACGGCCCCCGGACTCCGTCCAAATCCCTGCTCTGTCCCATGAGGCGGTTTCGTACCGATTCCTCGGGTCCGGAGTGCTCCCTGACCCCAGGGTGACCACCGATCCTCGGCCGCAGCAGGCAGGGGCGGCTCGCCCAATCCTACCGTTGATCGTCAACGTGTCCGCCCGAAGCCCAAGCAATGGGGCTCCGGGTAAGAAGGCTATTGCCTTGTCGTCAAGTCGATCCGGGTGGATGCCCGCCAAAGGGCGTCCCCTTGCGTCGACGGGAGCATGAGAGACCATGAACATTATTCGGCAGGTGAACGATGAAGACCTGGGACCATCACAATTCAGAACCCCGCCAGGGTGCGGGCTCGCCCCGCCTGGGGCGGATGACCACGCTTGAGCAGTGGGCCGCCGTGACCTATGGCGACATGGCGCCGAGCATCACGACGCTGCGGAGCTGGGCGCGGGATGGCCGTATCTACCCCATCCCCGAGAAACACGGGCGGAGCTACTTCGTTGACCGCGAGGCGGTCTACGTGTCGCCGAGAACCCAAATTCGGCCCGATGCCAGCCCCCAAAGCATCCGGACTGGTCTTGTTTCGAGGCTGATCAGTGAACGGGCGAAGGCGTAGCATCCGCAAGCGCGGACTACCCGTAAACCTGTATGAACGGCGGGGTTACTTCTGGTGGCGTAACCCCGTCGACGGCAAGACCCATGGCCTTGGCCGCGACAAGGCCATGGCGGTGCAGGAAGCCATTGAGGCGAACCTCTACATAGCCGGCCTTGAGACATCTCCTCGTCTGATCGACCGCGTCAAAGGAAACGGTCGGCAATCCGAAGGAGGCCAAGGACCTGCTGCGCTTCCTGGCCGAGTACCAGCAGCGTCACGGCTACATGTTCAGCTTCGGCACCGAGGCGTCGCTCAACATGGCCCAGGACGACGAATTGCTGGAGTTGTTCAGCGCCGCCAATTTCGGCTGGGTGTTCATCGGTATCGAGACCACCGATCCGGTGGGCCTCAAGGAGACCGGCAAGACCCAGAACCTGCGGGAAGACACCCTGACGGCGGTCCGGCGCATCTACGCCCATGGCATCGACGTGCTGGGCGGCTTCATCATCGGCTTCGACCACGACACCCTGGATACCTTCGAGCATCAGTATCGCTTCATCACCGAGGCGGGAATCCAGTCGGCCATGATCGGCCTGCTCATGGCCCTGCCACGGACTCCCCTGCACCTGCGAATGGAGCGCGAAGGCCGCCTGCTGCCCGTCGCAAGACATTCGGACAACACCAGCCTGACCACCAATATCGTGCCGAAATGCATGAGCGCCGAAGCCATGGCGGCGGGCTATCAGATGCTTTACGGCCGCCTGCTCACCGGCCCGGAAATCGGGCGGCGTATCCGCAACAAGGCGGCGTATCTGCGTGTCCCGGTCTATGGCAGCGGCTATCCCATGGGCCAGCGGGTCGGTATCGTCGTCCGCCTGCTGGTCAGGGGCATCCTGTCGGGGGGGCTTTCTACCCTGGTGCCGTTCGTGCGCAGCTTCCCCTTCCTCACGCCGTCACGCATTCCCATGGTCATTTCCGACTGGATCATCGGCCTGTCCATGAAAGCATTCGCCGAGCGGCACCTGACTGGCGCCACCCGGCGGCGGGAGGCGGACTGAATCCGGGCTTATTCCGGCTTTGGCGGCGGCGGGCCGGTGACGCGGGGCGGCTTCTTACCCATACGGCTGTCGTCGGTAAAGAGCGATGCCGCTTGCGAAGCCTTTTTTACTGCGGTCTTTGGCTTTTTGGGCTCGCGACCGCTACGTTTCTGACTTTTTGCCATCTTTATTCTCCTACAAGCCGGTCAAGGGATTTCACCCGGATACCCTGGATGCGCAATACCGCATCCTTGAATCCCCGGTTCCAACGCTGACGTTCGGCGGGCGCTTGGTATGGATTGAGGCGATCCGCCACGGAATCCATGTCGGCCGGATCGGTGTCGGGGCATTTTCGTCCCGCCAGCCAACCGCCGGCATAGATGCGGCTGAGTTGGAAGAGCGTGCTCTCGGACATGGGCGTTCCCTTCCGCTGATCCCGGTTCATGGAGCCCGGGTGCTGCAATAGCTCCGCCACGCAGGGGCCAAGTCGGCGGGATCGTCGAAGTCGATGTCCACCATGGCCTGGTCGAAGCGGGTACCGCGGCCGAAATGCCATCCCCCCGCGGGATGCGAGGCGTTGAGGAACACGGCCAGCGTATTCATCCCCTCGATTCCGGGGGAGACAGGAAAGGCCATCGTATTGACGGTCATGCTTGGCACTCCGGTTGCGGCTCAGCCCAGATGGGGGCGCACGGCGACCCAGATCGCGATCATGAGAATCAGGGCCAGTGGGATCAGTAGTGGCGGAACCATCCATTCGCTTATGAAATGGCAGGCTTTTGATTGTGAGCAATTCATGCTGTCATCCTCCGCCGGCGCTTGCGGCGTCGGTGTAATATATATAATGGCAAATAATAATATCACAATTGATATGCGCCGAATTAATCGTCAATAAAGACAGGTTATTTTAGGTACCTATTTATGGGTATTTGTGATAACGCGCAGCGCGTATTGTATTTTATTTATTATGCAATACCATCCCAGTAGGCGTGTTCCCTGGTGGGAGGTGCGGCGATGAATCCGGGATGCATTCCGATCAGCCTGAGTCTGAGGGGGGCATTCCGCAATCGCCATCAACCGGAAGATCGCCCAGGACTAGATTTGCCGGTGGGACATCACCCGCATCTGCGCCAGGGGCCGGCCGACATCCTGAAGTAAGGCAGGAGTACCAGATGCCCAATTCCCCTCCGGACCTCAAGCCGATTGCCGGGAACGCGCAGGGTCGCATCGCCATGGCTCATCTGCTGGCCTCAGACTTTAACGATGATGTGGATGCCACCGTCGAGCGTATCGGGGCCCTCTGCTCCATGGCCTGCACGCATCTGTCGGCCGGGACGCAGGCCATTAAGGAGAGGTTGTGGACCATTGCCGCCACAGCCGCGCCTCCCCTTGATCAGATTCTTCGCCTTGAAGCGGATGCGGGAGCCGACAAATTGGAGGCCGCCGGCAATGCCACCTTGGAGCAAATCCATATCCTGGCAGTTGGAGTGTCCTTGAAGACCCAGAATGATGCAGGACTCGCCTTAGACGCCCTGAGAGGAGGCGTCGAAGCTTGCCGCCCCGAATCCAGTTTGGCCGCCAGCGTGGTGTTGGATGCCGCGGACGATGCCGCCATGACCTTGCGGCGGGGGGACATGGCCGCAAGGCGGAAGATTCAAGCGGCCCGGAAGCTGGCAAACGCCCGAATTGATAAACTTCTGGCGGATATTTCGCCTTAACGGCTAGACTCTTTAATCCATTGGCACGAAGTCGTGTAGACTATGTCTTTGGGTGGAAAGGGGCTTTGATGAACCAGAACCCTGGCGACGAAACGCCGCCGTCACCAGAACACCTGCTCCACGAACTCCGCGTCCACCAGATCGAACTGGAGATGCAGAACGACGAATTGCGGCGGGCCCAACTGGCCCTGGAAGAATCCCGCGACCGCTATGTCGATCTCTTTGAATTCGCTCCGGTCGGCTATCTGATCCTGTCCCGTGTCGGCGTAATTACCCAGATCAATCTGACCGGCGCGGCCTTGCTGGGAGTGGAGCGCGCCGGGGTGATTGCCCAGCGCTTCGACGCCTTCGTCGCTGGCGCCGACCATGACCGCTGGCATCGGCATCTGGCGCATGCCCTCAACCATTCAGGCCGGCACGAATGCGAGCTTGCCCTTCTGCGGGCGGACGGCAGCAACTTCAGCGTCCATCTCGATTGCCAGTTGCAGGAACAGGATGCTGCCCCGGTCCTGCGCGTCGCTCTGACCGATATCACCGCGCGCAAGCGTGCCGAGACGGAACTGGCCGATACCCGCGAGGCGCTGCTGCGGGCTAACGAGAGACTGCGAGCCTCGAACCGGGACCTCGAGCAATTCGCCTACGTGGCCTCCCACGACTTGCAGGAACCGCTGCGCATGGTGGTCAGCTATGGCCAACTGCTGGAAAAGAAGTACCAGGACCGACTGGACGACGACGCCCATACCTTCATCGGTTTTATGGTCGATGCCGGCGCCAGGATGCAGGCCATGATCACCGACCTGCTGGAATTCTCGCGGGTCGACCGCATGGGAGGAGAGCGGGAGCCGTTCGACAGCGGCAAGGCGGTGGAGGACGCCAAGTTCAGCCTATCCCAGGCCATCGCGGAATCCGCCGCCGAGATCGGTCATGCCGGTCTGCCGGAGATCGTCTACGATCGCCACCAGTTCGTCCGGCTGATGCAAAACCTGATCGGTAACGCCCTTAAGTATCACGACCCGGGCCGACCGCCCAAGGTCACCGTCACCGCCCGCCGCGACGGGCATCAATGGGAGTTTTCCGTCAGCGACAACGGCATCGGAATCGACCCGGCCTATTTCGAGCAGATATTCGCCGTTTTTCGCCGCCTCCATACCCGCGACCGGTACGGAGGCACCGGTATCGGCCTTGCCGTCTGCAAGAAGATCGTCGAACATCATGGCGGTCGCATCTGGGTGGAATCGACCCCCGGGGCGGGCAGCACGTTTTTCTTCACGGCACCGGACCCCTGACGCACCTGCGCCAAGGGCACGCAATCCCGCCAGGGCTCAGGAGTATTTCCGGTGACGAGCAAGACCTTGCCTCAGCCCCCCGCGGCCGAACTGTCCATTGTCGGTCTGGGGGGGTCGGCCGGCGGCCTGGAGGCGTTCGAGGCCTTCTTTCGCAATTTGCCGGCCGATACCGGCATGGGCTTCGTTCTGGTCTCCCATCTCGACCCCAGCCACACCAGCATCCTGACCGAGATTCTGCAGCGGACCACCGCCATGCCGGTGGTCGAGGCCGCCGACCAGATGAAGGTGGAGGCCAACCGGGTCCACGTCATCCCGCCCAATCGCGACATGACCCTGTTGCAGGGGCGCCTGCAACTGAGCCTGCCGGAACAGCCGCGCGGCCAGCGCATGCCCATCGACGCCTTCCTGCGTTCGCTGGCCGAGGATCGGGGCGAACACGCCATCGGCATCGTCCTGTCGGGCACCGGCTCGGACGGCACCCTGGGCCTGCGCTCCATTCTGGGGGCCGGCGGCATCAGCCTGGTGCAGGACCCGGCCACCGCCCAATACGACGGCATGCCGCTCAGCGCCATTCAGGCCGGCTTCGCCACCCATGTGCTGGCGCCCGAGCGGATGCCCGCCATCTTGCAGGCCAATCGTCGCCACCATGCCGAGATTTCGTCTGCCCCGGCGACCATCGGCGGCATGAACAGGATCATGATGCTGCTGCGCTCGGGTACCGGGCACGACTTTTCCGGCTACAAGAAAAGCACCATCGGCCGGCGCATCGAGCGGCGCATGGCCCAGCACGATATCGAGGACATTGAGGTTTATGCCCGTTATCTCAAGGCGCATCCCGCCGAGATCCAGACCCTGTTCAAGGAGTTGCTGATCAACGTCACCAGCTTCTTCCGCGACCCCGAAGCCTTCGCCATCCTGAAAAAGGACATCCTGCCGCAGATCCTGGCCGGCAAGCCCGACGATTACGTGGCCCGGCTATGGGTCGCCGGCTGTGCCACCGGCGAGGAGGCCTATTCCATCGCCATGGTCCTGCGCGAGGTCATGGAGGAATCCGGTCGTGAACTGAAGGCTCAGATCTACAGCACCGATCTCGACGACGACGCCATCGCCACGGCGCGCACGGGCTTTTACCCCGTCAACATTACCCAGGACGTCTCGCCCGAACGGCTGCGCCGCTTCTTCGTCAAGGAGGAGAACGGCTACCGGGTGAGGAAGGACATCCGCGAGATGGTGGTGTTCGCCATCCAGAACGTCATCAAGGACCCGCCTTTCACCCGGATGGATCTGGTCAGTTGCCGTAACCTGATGATCTATCTGGAAGCCGACCTGCAAGGCCGCCTGATCCCCGCCTTTCACTACGCGCTCAGGCCCGGCGGCGTGCTGTTCCTGTCGCCGTCCGAGAGCATAGGCGGCCATACCGAGCTGTTTTCGCCCTTGAACCGAAAGTGGAAGTTCTACCGGACAGCTCCATCCCTCGTCTCGACCCGGGCGATGATGGCCAGCGGTCTCGCCTGGACCACCGACGCCACCCGCAGCCCCCCCGTGGAAGTGATGACCAAGACCAAGGACAGCAACATCGCCGAAATGACCCGCCGGGCGCTGGTCCAGTCCTTCGCCCCGGTCTCGGTGATGACCGACAGCAAGGGTGACATTCTCTATGTCCATGGCGACACCAGCCGCTATCTGCGCCCCCCGCCCGGACAGGCGACGCTGAACGCCGTGGAGATGGCCCATGAAGGCTTGCAGCTCGAACTGCGGAGCGCACTGGGCCAGGCGGTCAGCCACGGCACGCCGACCCTGGAGCGGGAGGTGTCGTTCCTGGTCGGCGAGGAGGTCCGCCGCGTCCGGCTGGGCGTCAGGCCGCTGCCGGATCCCGAGCCCGGTCTGGGGCTGGTGCTGATCAGCTTCCAGGATCTGCCGGTCTCTGATCCCGGAAAGCCGGCGCGCCGTCGCCGCGCCCCCGGCTCCGCCGACCGCGAGCGCATCGAGGAACTGGAGCGCGATCTGGCCTACACCAGGGAAAACCTCCAGGCCACTATCGAGGAACAGCAATCCTCCAACGAGGAGCTGAAATCCGCCAACGAGGAGCTGCAATCCACCAACGAGGAACTGCAATCCACCAACGAGGAATTGGAAACCTCCAAGGAGGAGCTGCAGTCGGTCAACGAAGAGCTGATCACCGTCAACGCCGAGCTGCAGGCCAAGATCGAGCAACTGGCCGGCATGCAAAACGACATGAAGAACCTGCTCGACAACATCAATGTCGGCACCATCTTCCTCGACGACCGCCTGGCCATCCGCCGCTTCACGCGCGAGGCGGCCAAGGTTTACCGTCTGGTCACCACCGACGTGGGGCGCCCCTTGGGCGACATCAAATCCGACCTGGACGGCGACGATTTGCTGGCCCAGGCGCAGAAGGTGATCGACTCCCTGATCCCCTTTGAACGGGAGGTGCGCACCATCGGCGGCGACTGGTATCTCACCCGTATCCAGCCCTACCGCACCCTGGACAACGTCATCGACGGCGTGGTGATCACCTTTTCCAATGTCAGCGCCCGGGTCGCCGCCGAACAGGCCGAGCAGGAGGGCCGCGACATCGCCGATAGCATCGTCGATGCGGTGGACAAGCCCCTGCTGGTGTTGGACGGCGCCTTCACCGTCATCTTCGCCAGCAATTCGTTCTATCGCGGATTCAACGTCTCGCCGGCGGAGACGCGGGGGCGGTCGGTCTACGCCCTGGGGCACAACACCTGGGACACCCCGGCCCTGCGGGACCAGCTCGAAACCATCCTGCCCAACCGGCAGAGCTTCGACGGCTTCTTGCTGGATCACTACAAGATGCGGCTGAGCGGCCGGCAGATCGTCTGCAAGACCAGCGGCAAGCCGCTGATCCTGCTGACGTTCGAGGAGAACGCCGCCGGATAACCGCCTGCGGAAAGGATAGGCCATGCGCATCCAGGACCTGCCGGCCGAAGCGGTTTACGAGGCCCTGGGCACCTCGTCGGAGGGCCTTTCCGCCGCAGAGGTCGCGCGGCGTCTGGCGGAGTTCGGCGTCAACCAGGTGGAGCGGATCGTTTCGGACCCCCTGCCGTTGCGCTTCGCCCGCCAGTTCACCCATCTGTTCGCGGTGGTACTGTGGCTGGCGGCGGGCATGGCCCTGTTCGCCGAGACCCGGCAGCCCGGCCAGGGCATGGGAACCCTGGCCATCGCCATCGTGCTGGTGATCGTCATCAACGGCGGCTTTTCCTTCTGGCAGGAATACCGCAGCGAGCGCGCCCTGGAATCCCTGATCCTGCTGCTGCCGCTCAAGGTCAAGGTCCGGCGCGGCGGTGAACTGGTCGAGGTCGCGGTCACCGAACTGGTGCCGGGCGACGTGGTGGTGTTGGAGGAGGGCAACGCGGTTCCGGCCGATTGCCGCGTGGTCCGCTCCATGGGCGTTCAGGTCAACCTGGCCTCCATCACCGGGGAATCCGTGCCGGTGGTCCGCGATTCCGAACCTGATTCTTCGGCGGAGCCGGGCGAGGCCCGCAACGTTCTGCCGACCGGAGCCGATATCGCTTCCGGTGAGGCCGAGGCGGTGGTCTTCGCTACCGGCATGCGCACCATGCTTGGCGCCATCGCCCACCTGACCCAGACCGCGGGCCAACAGGCGTCGCCGCTGCAAAAGGAGGTCATCCGGCTGTCGCGGATCATCACCCTGATGGCGGCGGGCAGCGGCGTGGCGTTCTTCGCCATCGGCATGGCCGGCGGCATGGAGATCTGGCACGCCTCCATCTTCGCCATCGGGCTGATGGTCGCCAACGTGCCCGAGGGGCTGCTGCCCACCGTCACCCTGGCCCTGGCCATGGCCAGCCGGCGGCTCGCCCGCAAGAACGTGCTGGTCCGCAAGCTGACCGGGGTGGAGACCCTGGGCTCGACCACCGTCATCTGCACCGACAAGACCGGTACCTTGACCGAAAACCGCATGCAGGCCCGGCGGGCCTTCATGGCCGGCCGTCTGATGGAGGCCGATTCCATCGCCGCGGGCGGTCTGGCCGGAAGGCTGGCCCTGGAAACCGCCGGCCTGTGCCAGACCCTGGACGTGGTGGACCAGAAGCTGGTGGGCGACCCGACCGAGATCGCCCTGGTGAACCTGGCAGGTGGTATGCCCGCCGTCGAACCGCTCGACGGGATTTCCTTCGATTCCTCCCGCCGCCGCATGGCGCTGCTTTATTCCGGGGAAAGCGGTCCGGTGCTGCATGTGAAGGGGGCGCTGGAATCGCTGCTGCCGCTTTGCGACCGGATCGCCGGCTCCGACGGCGTCCGGACGATCGCCGAAGCCGACCGCAAGGCCCTCGCCCAGGCCGAGATCGATATGGCGGAGGCGGGCATGCGGGTGCTGGCCCTGGCTCGCCGGGAGATGGAACCCGGTACCGCCAAGGAGGAATGGGAGAACGAGTTGGTGCTGTTGGGCCTGGTCGGCTTGCAGGATCCGCCGCGTCCCGAGGTTCCCGACGCGGTGGCGCGCTGCCGCGTGGCCGGCATCAAGGTGGTGATGGTCACCGGCGATCATCCCCGCACCGCCGAGGCGGTGGCCCGCCAGGTGGGGCTGGTCACCCGGCACCGTCCGCGCATCATCGTCGGCGATCACCTGCAACGCATTTCCAAAACCCAACTTCAGTTGGCGCTGGACGCCCCGGAGATCATCTTCGCCCGCACCCGGGCCGACCAGAAATGGCGCATCGTCGAAGCGTTGCAGGCCAAGGGCGAGGTGGTGGCCGTCACAGGCGACGGCGTCAATGACGCCCCGGCCCTCAAGCAGGCCGATATCGGCATCGCCATGGGAGCGTCGGGCACCGACATGGCGCGGCAGGCCGCCGACATGGTGCTGCTGGACGACAATTTCGCAAGCATCGTCGCCGCCATCGAGGAGGGGCGCGCCGTCTTCGACAACATCCGCAAGTTCTTGACCTACATCCTGACCTCCAACATTCCCGAGATGGTGCCCTACCTGCTGTTCGCGGTGTTCAGCGTGCCGCTGGGCTTGACGGTGGCGCAGATCCTGGCCATCGACTTGGGCACCGACATGGTGCCGGCCCTGGCCCTGGCGGTGGAGCAGCCCCGGGCCGACGTTATGAATCGCCCGCCTCGCGCCCGCCGCGAACGCTTGATCGATACCGCCCTGCTGGTCCGCGCCTACGGTTTCCTCGGCCCCTTGCAGGCGGCGGGCGCCATGGCGGCATTCTTCGCGGTCCTCCATGCCGGAGGCTGGTTCTGGGGCAAGGAACTTCCAACGGATTCGGTGCTGTACCTGCATGCCACCACCGCCTGCCTTGCCACCGTGGTGATCATGCAGATGGCCAATCTATTCGTCTGCCGCAGCCATGACCGGTCGGCGTTCTGGCTGGGTCCCCGGACCAACCGCCTGATCCCCGCCGGGCTGGCCTTCGAGGGGGTTCTGATCACCGCCCTGGTCTATTCGCCGCTGGGCAATATCTTATTCGCAACGGCCCCCCTGATGTGGGGCGATTGGCTGCGGGCATGCCTGTTCGCCGCGCTGCTGCTGGCGGAAGAGGTGAGGAAATTGTTCGTCCGCCATGGAGTTTTGCAAAATAAATAATATTAAATCGCGAAAATAGATAATATCGTGTACTGTATTTATTGGATTTTATTCATTTTTCATACCTTGTGTCGGGTTGTGTAGGCGTGGCTGGGATTAATGGAAGTTGCCTCAACTACTGGTGTCAATTATGTCTCATCCGTGGAACAAGTTCATGCGGCCCAGGCCATTGCCAGGGAGTCTGCCGACTTTCGGCGACCATGAGCCGCTGTTGGAGGATGTGCTGCGCGACCCCATCATCCATTGCCTGATGGCGTGCGATGGCATCGAGATGGGCGCCATGGAGGCTCTCATCCTCACGACGCAAAGGCGGCTCCAATGACAGCCCGATTCCGTGGGGTGACGATCGGCCAGCCTCTGGCCCCAATGGTGCTGGAGGCTGGCCATGCGGGACCGGCCGTCAAGGCGGGACGTGCCCTGTTCAAGTTCCTGCGGCTGGGGCGGCCGGTCTCCCCCCTGCGGCTCGGCGACCGTTTCAGAAAGGCCATGGACCAGTTTGACAAGGTCTGGGAAGTCGTCCGGATATGGACCGCCGTCGACGGCCTTCTCCATGTCCGCCTCAGATGTCTGGATGGACAGGGGGAAACGCGGATCATCTCGGCCATCACCCTGACGGATTCCAATTTTTTCTTGCCGGTCCCGACACTGCCGAGCCCGGACTAACCCGCCGCCAGCAAGTCACGAAGCACATAAGGCAGGATTCCGCCATGGCTGAGATAGTCCAGCTCGATGGCGGTATCGACCCTCAATTGCAGGCTGATCGCACGGCTACGGCCTTGGCGGTTGACGATCTCCAAGACGACTTCCTGCCTGGGCCGCAAGACCCCGCTCAGGCCGCGGACATGGAATTCCTCATCCCCCGCGATCCCCAGAGACGCCGCGGACTCGCCGTCCCGGAACTGCAGCGGAAGCACCCCCATCCCCACCAGATTGGAGCGATGGATACGCTCGAAGCTTTGCGCTACCACCGCCCGGACGCCCAACAGCTTCGGCCCTTTTGCCGCCCAGTCGCGGCTGGACCCGGTGCCGTACTCGGTCCCGGCGAAGACGATGGAGGGAATGCCCGCCTCCTGATACCGGCTTGCCGCATCGAAGATCGGCATCTCCGAGCCTTCGGGCTGATGGAGGGTGAGGCCGCCTTCGACCCGCGATCCGTCGACCTTGGCGGGGAGCATCAGGTTGCGGATGCGGACGTTGGCGAAAGTGCCGCGCATCATCACCTCGTGGTTCCCCCTCCGGGCACCATAGCTGTTGAAATCGCCGGCGGCGACGCCGTGGGCCAGCAGGTATTGCCCAGCGGGTGAAGAGACGGCGATGGAGCCGGCCGGGCTGATATGGTCGGTGGTGACCGAATCCCCGAAAATCGCCAGGGCACGGGCGCCGACGATGTCGCCGACGCCGGCGGGCTGCGGGGAAAAGCGTTCGAAGAACGGTGGTTCGGCGATATAGGTTGACGTCTCCCAGGCATAAGCTGGCCCGGTTTGGGTCGGGATGTCGTTCCACAGCGGATTGCCGTGGACGAAATCGCTGTAGAGACGGCGATAGAGCTCGGGATCGGTGGCGACGAGCAGGGCGTCGGCCACCTCACGGCCGCTCGGCCAGATGTCCTTGAGCATCACCGGTTTGCCGTCTTTGCCGGTCCCCAACGGCTCTTGAGTCATGTCGATGGCGATGCGGCCGGCGATGGCGAAGGCCACCACCAGCGGCGGGCTCATGAGGAAATTGGCCTTGATCGCCGGGTGGATGCGGGCCTCAAAATTACGGTTGCCCGACAGCACCGCGGCGCAGACCAGATCGTCGGCAGCGATGGCCTGCTCCAGATCGGGCATCAGCGGGCCCGAATTGCCGATGCAGGTCGTGCAGCCATAGGCGACCACGCCGAAGCCCAGCGATTCCAGATCTCCCAGCAGCCCGGCCTTGGCCAGGTATTCGGTGACCACCCGCGAACCCGGAGCCAGGGAGGTCTTGACCCGTGGCCCCACTTTCAGCCCCAGCGCCACCGCCTTGCGGGCCAGCAGGCCGGCGGCCAGCATGACGCCGGGATTGGAGGTGTTGGTGCACGACGTGATGGCGGCGATCAGGACATCGCCATGGCCGATATCGGCGGCGGCCGTTGTCTCCACCCGATGGCGCCGGCCCAACGCCTCGGCCGGTCGGCCATAACCATCGTCTTTTGCGGGGGCGGAGAACAGGGAGGTGAAGGCGCGGCGCATGTCGGAAAGGTTCAGGCGGTCCTGTGGCCGTTTGGGGCCGGCGATGGAGGGCTGAACCGAGCCCAGGTCGAACTCGATCACCTCGCTGTAATCGATGTCACCCGGCATGGGCATGCCGAACAGGCCTTGGGCAGAATAATAGGCGCGGAAGACCTCGATTTCGCTGTCCGTGCGGCCGGTGGCCTCCAGATACCTGACGGTTTCCTCATCCACCGGGAAGAAGCCCATGGTGGCGCCGTATTCCGGCGCCATGTTGGCGATGGTGGCGCGGTCCGGCACCGCCAGCGAGCGGGTGCCTTCGCCGAAGAACTCGACGAACTTGCCCACCACCTTGGCGCGGCGCAGACGTTCGGTAAGAATCAGCACCAGATCGGTGGCGGTGGCGCCTTCGGGCAGGCGTCCGTGCAGATGCACACCGACCACGTCGGGGGTGAGGAACACCAGGGGCTGGCCCAGCATGCCGGCCTCCGCCTCGATGCCGCCGACGCCCCAGCCGACCACGCCCAGGGCGTTGATCATGGTGGTGTGGGAATCTGTGCCGACCAGGGTATCGGGATAGGTGATGCCGTCCTTCTCGAGCACGCCGCGCGCCAGGAATTCCAGATTGACCTGATGGACAATGCCGATGCCCGGCGGCACCACCCGGAAGGTGTCGAAGGCCTGCATACCCCATTTGATGAAGCGGTAGCGTTCGGCGTTGCGCTGGAACTCCCGGCGCATGTTGAGGTCCAGTGAATCCGCCTCGCCGTAATGGTCCACCTGGACGGAATGGTCGACCACCAGATCGACCGGAACAAGCGGCTCGATGATCTTCGGGTTCTTGCCGAAGGCCTGGGCCACGCCACGCATGGCCGCCAGATCGCACAGCAGCGGCACGCCGGTGAAGTCCTGCAGCACGATGCGGGCGACGACGAAGGGAATTTCCTGGGTGCGCGGCGCGTCGGGGCGCCAATTGGCCAACTGACGGACGTGCTCCTCGGTGATTCGCTTGCCGTCGCAATTGCGCAGCACGGATTCCAGCACGATGCGGATGGATACCGGCAGGCGCGACACCGGACCATCGGTCACGGCATCCAGGGCGGCCAAGGCGTAATAGCGGGAAAGCCTTTCATGGCCGAGCGAAAGATTGCGCAACGCGCCGAACGGATCTGGGAGCATGATGATCTCCAACGAGGTCAGCCTGGAGAGGAGCCGCGCATGAACGCCACTCGGCCGGAAAAGGATTCCTTCGGCATCATCCCGGTGCCCGAGCCTCATATATGGGGAGCCCAGACCCAACGGTCGCTGGAATATTTTGCCATATCCGGCGAACGCATGCCGATGGAACTGATATCCGCCCTGGCGCGGGTGAAGGGGGGCTGCGCCCGGGCCAATGCCGAGCTCGGCCTGCTGGCCGCCGGCAAGGCCGATGCCATCATCGCTGCGGCGCAGGAGGTGCTGTCCGGCCAGCATGGAGAGGAATTTCCCCTGTCGGTCTGGCAGACCGGCTCGGGGACCCAGACCAACATGAACATGAACGAGGTTCTGGCCAACCGCGCCTCCGAAATCCTGGGGGGTGAGCGCGGACTGAACCGCTGTGTCCACGCCAATGACGACGTCAATCTGGGGCAGTCTTCCAACGACGTCTTTCCCACCGCCATGCATGTGGCGGCAGCCGTCGCGGTGGTGACAAGCCTGCTGCCGTCACTCACCCGCCTGCGAAAGAGTCTGGTAGGGCTGACGGAAGAGTTCGCCGCTATCGTCAAGATCGGCCGCACCCATCTTCAGGACGCCACGCCGCTCACCTTAGGACAGGAATTCTCCGGCTACGCGGCGCAGTTGGATCATGCCGAGGCGGTGCTGCTCGCCACGCTGCCGTCCTTGTATCCCCTGGCCATCGGCGGCACCGCAGTGGGGACCGGCCTGAATACCCACCCGGAATTCGGCGCCCGTGTGGCGGCGCAATTGGCTGCGGATGTTGGCCTGCCGTTCGTTTCCGCCGCCAATAAATTCGCCGCCTTGGCGGCCCATGACGGGATGGTTGCCATGCACGGCGCCGTCAAGACCCTGGCGGCTGCACTGATGAAGATCGCCAACGACATCCGCTGGCTGGCTTCGGGGCCGCGCTGCGGATTGGGCGAGATCAGCCTGCCGGAAAACGAACCGGGCAGTTCGATCATGCCGGGCAAGGTCAACCCAACCCAGTGCGAGGCTCTGACCATGGCCTGCTGCCAGGTGATGGGCAACGATGTGGCCATCACAATGGGCGGCGCCTCGGGAAATTTCGAGCTGAACGTCTTCAAGCCGTTGATAGCCCACAATTTCCTTCAGAGTGTCCGCCTCATGGCCGACGGAATGGCGAGCTTCGAACGCCATTGCGTGCGCGGCATTAGCGCCAACCGGCAGCGCATCGGCCAATTGCTGGAGCAGTCGCTGATGCTGGTGACGGCGCTGGCGCCCCATATCGGCTATGACCGCGCCGCCGAGATCGCCAAGCGCGCTCACGCCGAGGGTTCGACCCTGCGCCAAGCCGCCCTGGCGACAGGCTACGTGACGGCGGAGCAATTCGACGTCTGGGTGGACCCGACGATCATGGTCTGACGCGGCTCGCAGCCTGCCGTCAACGTCATCAGGATTTCGGTCTACCGCCCCCCTAATTTGCCGTGATACCGACCGAGTTGGGTTTGGCTCAGGTCATGCGGATAGCAGGCAGAACTCCTCGGCATTGAAGCCGAGGAGTTCTCTCCAGCCTTATATTTCGGTGCTTTCTGCAAGATGCAGTGCGTCCTCTATGTCGACGCCAAGGTAGCGGAGCGTGCTCTCGATTTTGGTGTGGCCAAGCAGGATCTGCACGGCGCGCAGGTTGCCCGTCTGCTTGTAGATGATGGACGCCTTGGTGCGGCGCAGAGAATGCGTTCCGTAGTCCTCCGGACGCAGACCGATCCCAGTAACCCATTCATCGACGAGACGCGCATACTGACGAGTGCTGATGTGCTTGGTATGATCGACCCTGCTGGGAAACACGAAATCGTCAAGCGTGCCTCCTCGACGATCGAGCCAGGCAAGAATGCTGTTGCGAGCGGGTTCAAGGAGCTCGAACTGAACCGGCCGGCCGGTTTTCTGCTGAACGACGATCGCCCTTGGGCGAACTTGCCCGCCTCTGACGACATCTCCAATTCTGATCTTGACGATGTCGCACCCTTGAAGCTTGCTGTCGGTCGCCAGGTCGAACATCGCGCGGTCGCGCAACCTCTGCTCTCGATCCAACCAGAACCGGATAGCCCAAACTTGCTGCGGCTTCAGCGCACGCTTGGCGCCAACCTTCCGTCCAGCGTTCCACGGTCGCTGATCTTTCGCACATGGATCAAATTCGGAGCGTCCCATAGCCGTTCTCCTCTTGGCCAATTGTGACTGAGGAGAGGATGGTAGCCGCTGCGACAGTTCTTCAACGCAATGGCCGCTAACGGGGGACGGTACTGATCCGCAGGATGACCGCTATGGGCGCATAGCGGCCTGTGCCGCTGGCCCGCCACTCTTCGACATGGCAGCTTTCAGCCGTCCAAAACCATCCCCTAACCGTCTGATTTCATTGAAGCGAAAAACACCGTTTCCCGACGTTTCCGGCCGCCCCCAATTTCCACCACCTCATTGAATTCACATCAGAATCCCCCGCCTTCCCACGCATCCATGGTCTGCACGGTGCATTGACGGCAGCATGCCGACACATTGCGTCCCCAAAGACCCCGACATTTCCAGGAAAGCCCCTGTTGATGAACGTCATGGATACGTTCCTCGACCCGATTAAACATGCTTGGCGCTGAAGCCGCATTGAGGCGGCGCAGCATCGGCGCCGGGTGATGGTGCATGGGGACCGGAGCGGTAGACCAGGATGAAACAACAATGAAGCTGATCGATGCCCTCCAAGACGAACACGTGCTGATCGAACAGGTGCTGGGATCCCTTCGCGTATATGTGGACAGGCTCGTTGACGGGGCTGCGGACCCGGTTGACGGCAGACGCTTCGCTGCGTTCTTCACTGAGTTCGCAGGCCATTTCCATCATGATCGCGAGGAGGGCGTGTTCTTCGAGGCGCTCGTGACGGAGGCGGAACTGCCGGGCGACCGCGGGCCATTGTATGCCGTGGCGCACGAGCACGCCGAGATGGGGGGCTGGCTGCGCGAGATGACGCCGTTGCTCGAACAAAGGCCGCAATCCGAGGACGATCGTGTTCGGCTTCAGGCTCTGGCAACCCGTTACTCACACGCGCTCTGGCGTCATATCGACGCGGAAAATTCCGTCTTGTACCCGGAAGGGGCCGAGCGGCTTTACCGATGCGGCGTTCGCGAGTTGTCGGATCGACCGATGAACGACGCTGAGGCGGCCGCGCGAGAGGACGGCGCGGCCCTGCTGCTCGTTTATCCGCCGGTCGAAGACTCGACGCTCACGCGCGGTGACGGTTGTTTCATGTGCCGGGCCTACGGCGAGACCTGCGACGGATTCGAGGCCGAGTGGTGGACCGAGCACGAGTGGGAAGATGAGGGTGACTTAAGCGACTGACACCCCCGGTACGCCACGACGTCCAAACGAAATTACCCGCTCGGGGCCTGCCGCGACTGGGGCGAGAAAGCACCGCAGGTCGAACCGCTACGGGAGCGGGTGACCTGTTCCCCTGATTGCTTCCGGTCAAAGGCAGGAGCCGGTCTCAGGTTCGGGTCAGCGATCAGTGAGTTCGGGACGGCCCTGCCCTATTTCGCCGGGCCGCAACACGCCTTCATTCGATCAACAAGCCCCTTCTGCGCATCAGGATCGATACCACGAACTCGCACGCCCGCTCCTGGTGCTGTCGCCACATCATCCGATGAGCCATCGGGAACGTCCGCAGGGGCTGGAGATGGCGTCTGAGGCTGAACTGAAACGGTAGAGCCAGGGCCGGCTTCGGTCTTAGCCGTAGCGCATCCCGCAAGCGTTCCGACGACAACCAACACAAGAGCAACTCGTTTCACGTCCTGTCCCCTACCAAATCCCGATCACTTGCATCACCTGGTTGAGATGGCGTTGACCACCTGGCGCAGGTGACTGCGAAAATACCCCTCGATAACCCCGTTAGAGGCAACGATCACCTGTCCTATATTCCGCCGATCCAACAAACCGCCATCCGCCAGAGCAACCAGCGTCTTCCGACAGGTCTCGGGCGAGATCAGCGGCGCCAGGAACCGTCCGATGTCGGACTGATCAAGGCGTAACCTGCCGGCACCGGCATTCTCAAGCACTTTCGCCCTCTGCTCTGGGGAAAAGACGGCTTCCTCGATACGCTGGCGCGCCACTCCTTGCTGCTTGAGGATGTCCGGGGCGTCAAGCATGGCCACCATATCCCGGTTATGGTGATCGATGAAGGCCCCGATCCTTTCCGGATCGTTCAGGCGAAACTCCTCGATCAGGAAGTAGAACTCGGCGATCTGATAGGCATTGTCACTTCTCAGTATGGCAACGGGCAGTTCCTTGCCACCCTTTCCAGGGGAAGGTTGGTTGGCATGATGCTGTCGGGCGAAGGTCACAAGGTCGTCAAAGAATTTTGATCGCGCCGTGCGCATGGCGTCCAGGCAACGAAATTCCAGCCCACCGAGACAAGACTCACTCATTCTTCCCAATTCCTTACATTGCAGGAAGATCTGGATGCGATCCTAGTGCGCGCCCCGACCCGCCACGGCAAAGTCGGTCCCGCGGGAGTATCCCGTGGGGTATTGCGGATATTCGGGGTATTTGCTCACCAGGGCGGGGACTTCCTCTTGGACATATTGGATTAGCCCCTTTGCCGTGACCAGGCCGTCGGGCCGGGCCGCCTTGCCTCCGAGCGCCGCCAGAAGCGCGTAGGTAAACACGCCGTGGCGCAGTTCGGGAATCTCGAGCGCGTATTGGTTCCGATCCGTCGCCGCCAGCACATGGGTCCCGACCGTCCGCGCCATCAGGCGCAGCGACTTCAGGCCGCGATAATCATTGAGCGGCGACACCGCGGCTCCGGAATTGCAGGTATCGATCAGAACCAAGGTCCGCTCGGCGGCCATCGCCTCCATCGCCGCCTTGATATCCTGGGCTGATAGCGCCACCCCCGCCAATTGCGTCTCATCGGCGGGAATGTGGATCTCCTGGGATATGAAATACCATTCGTCACCGACGCTGACACCGTGACCGGCCATGTACAGCACCACGACGTCTTCCGGAGGAACGGAGCGCAACTTCCCCAATGTTTCGAGGATGTGCGCCTTGGTTGCCCCCTCGTCGATGAGCGGGATGACCTCGGCAATGGGAAGCGGGACATGGTTCGGCGCCGTCAGGAAGCGGGAAATAGACTCGGCATCCCGGCGGGCAAACCACAGTTGTAGCGATTTCTGGTCATAGCGGTTGATGCCGACCACCACCAGATGCAGCTTTCCTGTCAACTGAATCGCGGCGCCGGCATCGACGACGACCCGCTTGGGCCGGCTCTCCAGCCGTTCGGCGTTGACCGCCGTGGCGCTAAGCGTATTGCGCCCCGGACCGAGTTCGACATCATATCGGCCGACCAGTTCATCCTTGCCGCCAATGGATCTCTTCACGACCTCGCCGGCATTGCCGGGGATCAGCTTCCCATTCCGGTACAGGCGAATTTCCGCCACCCCGCCGCCGTCATCGGCAGCCACCACCTCGACCGTGACCCGCCTTTGACGGGTCGGTTCGTTTTCAGCCTTGATCTCCACCTTGGCCGGAAAGGGCACGCCGTCCGGGATGCTGCTGACATCGGCGATGTTGGCGCCCCCCGCCACGGTTCGTGGCAACAGCGCCGCCTCATAGTGGGTTTCGGCGAAATCCTCCACCTTGGCGACGTTGTCGTCGGCCTGCCATTCGATGCCGTCCAAGGCATCCTGATTTCCGTCATATCGGCCTTTGGCGTCGATCACCGCCCAACCGGCCTGCGTGGAAATCAAGCGGAGCAGAGTTGATCCGCTGTTCAAATTCCATAGGCGCGTCGTGCCATCCTCCGAGGCGGAAAGCGCCATCTCGCCGACCCGGCTGGCGATGACCTGGGTTACCGCCTTGTCATGCTTGCCCAATTCACGGGTGTCGCCGCCACGAAGATAGGGCCAGAAACGGATTGCCCCGTCATCGTCGCCGATCAACAGTCCCGCCACCTTCGGAGAAAAGGCGATGCTGGTGATCTTGGTGGAATCACCGCTGAAAGACGCCACGTCTCCGCCGTCGGGGCGCCAGATATGGATCTTGCCGCGACGTGTCCCCGCCGCCACCATGTTTCCGTCGGCATTGACCGCCAGGGCGGTTATGGCGGCTCCGCCGTCAAGATCCGCCACCTTTTGACCAGTGGAGAGATCCCATATCCTGAGATGCCCATCGGCTCCGGCCGTCACCAGCGTCGTACCTCCGGGCAGGAAGCGGGCATGCGTCGCCCCGGAGTCATGGGCCGCGAACTCCCGTTCGATACGCCCATCCGGCAGGGACCACAGCCGGACATGTCCGTCATCGGCGGCGGTGACCAGCCGAGCGCCGCTGGCGGCGATGGCGACGTCCGTAACGGTGGTCGGGTGTTGGCCGAGATTGGTGACCTCACCCAGGTTTCTCAGGTTCCAGACCTTGACCAGCCTGTCCTCGCCGACGGTTACCGCGCGGCTCCCATCGGATGCCACCGCCACGGCGGCGATCCGGGCCTGATGCCCCTTCAAACGGGCGACTTCCTGGCCGACCCATAGATCCCATACTCTGACGGTATTGTTGCCGACAGCAGACACCAGGGTGTGCTCGTCCCCGGTAAGGGCCAGCGCGCTGACCCCTCCGGTGGCTCCTTCCGCCACCACCAGTTTGGGCCGGAATATGCGTTCAACGTTGCGCTGGACAGCCTGTCCGATCGACTGCGTCTGCCGCTGAATGACTGAAAACTTCCCCTGGGCCTGAACTGCAGGATTGTGGGCGGTCAACACCAACGCCCCAACCAACGCCCCCACAAGTCGACGCATCAACCAGCCCCCCTCCGCAATAGGCGTACCAGTATAGCCAAGCCGAGCCGATTGTCATCGCGCTGCCGTCAGGCGCCTTCTAGCTTCCGCATCGCGGCGGCTCGCGCAACAGGTCGGCCCAACGTTCCCGCCAGCCGGTCTCATGGGTCGCTCCCGGTACCGTCCTTACGCTCACGCAAGGCGATGCCGAGGCCTGACGGAATCGATCGGCGATAACCGGAGGAACAACGGAATCAGCGCTGCCGCTGAAGTGAATCTGAGGCGTTTTGGCCAATTGCCCCGCCGCGTCGATGGCGTTCAACGAACCCGACAGGGGGGAAACCTTGGCGAGGCGATTGACCTCGGCATGATCGAGATTGCCGGCCACGGTGCGGATGCTCGCCACATCCTGGCGCCTGGCCGCCACCAGGACCGCCACGGCCCCGCCCCCGGAATAGCCGATCAGGTTGATCTTCTGGCCCGGGGCATGGGCGGCCACTTGGTCGACCGCCTGATTCATGGCGGCGATGATCTCGGGCGCGAATCGCTTGCCTGTCCAATAGGGAATGCCGCAGGCGGGATTCTTCGCCCTGGCAGTGAACTGGCAGGGCCGCGCCAGATAGACCACGTTGGGGGCGCGGTCCTGGGCCGCCAACTGCAGCCCCATGGCTTCACGAGGTGTCGGGTCAAGCGACACCTCGGATCGCGACACCCAGGCGAGGCCATCTCCCTCGATGTAGATGTCGATGGGGGCATTGAGGTCGGTGATCCGGGCAAAGGTGGTCAGCACGAACGGATCGGTCTTGATCAGCATCCGCGTCAGCCCCGCCGGCCCGGCGATGGCATCGGCGTTGGCGTCCCGGTCCAGGGTGGCGCAGCCGCCCAGAAACGGGATGACCAGCGCCAGAAGGCAGACGGCCCGCTTCATCCTCAGAACTCCATCCTGGCCTGGAGCGAACCGGTATGGCTGACATAGCGGTCGGAAAGGCCGGCGTCGTACTTGGCCGACAGGGTGGTGTTGCGCACCGAGGCCAGGTCGAGGCCGATGCCCAGGGTGAAGGACTCGCTGGCGGCGTCCGTGCCGGTGTTGGTGAAGGAGGAACCGCCGTCCACATAGGCCGAGGTCTGGTCGTGGGCCTTGGTGTTGAACTCGTGGCTCCACACCGCCCGGGCATTGGGCCTGACGTTCCATTCGCGCCACTGGGCGACGGTGGCGGCGGCCTTGACGCCCAGGCTGGACTTGATGGAATCGGTGTTGGACGAGCCGACGGTCAGCGCGGCGGCGGCGTCCTTCTCGGTGTAGCCGTCCTGGCGCAGGTGGTTATAGGCGATGCCGGCCAGCGGGGTCAGGGTGATGCCCGCCCCGACGGCGAAGGGCACGCCCAGCTCGGCCTTGGCGCCGTACTGGTTGCCGCCATAGGACGACTTGGCGGTCTGGCGGGCGGCGCCGGTAACATTAATGACGCGGATACCGTCATAGGTGTGATGGCCGTAGGTGAGCGCCCCGTCTACGTACCAACGGTTGGCGGTATAGGTGCCATAGAGGCTGCCGATATAGGAGTTGATGGTCTGACCCGAGCCCTCGCGCGAGCCGGCATCGTCGACGCCGGTGCGGGCATAGGCGAAGGACAGGCCGAGACGCAGAGGCTCGGCCACCTTGGCGTCGGCGCCGAAGGCCACGCCGTAGGTGTCGGCGGTATAGCCGTCGCCCCCCAAGCGGCGATCCTGGTTGGCGACCGAGCCGAAGGCCTGTGTCCAGACGCCGAGGCCGCGCAGCATTTCACCCGAGGAAACGCCCGTGCCGCCGCCGGTCTCCGCCGAGGCGGCGCGCACGCTGTCGGTGCGCACCGAGATGGTGTTGACCGCCTGGCCCACCGCCCCCAGCGCCGCCTGGGTGGTGGCGCCGTTGGCCGAGGGGCGCAGTTGGGCGCCGGCCTTCTCGATCTCGGCCGCCGAAGTCAGGTTGTTGACCGCATTGGACAGCGCCGTCATGGCCGAGTTGCTGCCGGAATAGGACGCAATGGCTTTGACGCCCGCGCCGTTGGTGCCGCTGGCCGAACCGGCCGCGTTGGAACCGGAATTGGTGATGATGATGTTGCTGTACCCGGTGCCGTAGGACACGCCATCGGTGTCGGTCTGGCCGGCCCCGGTCACGGTGCTGACCGTCCAGCGGTAGCTGCCCGAATTGATCACGGAGGGGAGATTGACCACGGTGCGGCCATCGGTGTCCTGGATGACGATATACTTTGAGCCGGTTGCAACCGTGCCGACCACCGTGGGGACAATGGTGGGAACGCCATTGCTGAACATGGTGGTGTCAACCGGACCGCTCGCCTTGGTGAAAATCCAATAGCCGTGCTTGCCGGTATTGGCGTTGATGGTCGTCTTCATATAGAGCGTGCCGCTGAAGCTCTCGGAAACGTTCATCGCGTCATAATGGTTATAGGTGACCTTGTAGGTGCCAAGATCAAAGGTGCCGCCGTTGATGATACTGCTGGCGCCGGCATGAATCTCGGTATCCTGGCCAAACGCCAGCGTAGCCCCATCGGACAGCGTCACCGAGTTGACCGGCCCCACATAGGCAGTCTGTCCCTGGGACGTAAAGGTGGTTCCAAACGCCTTGCCGATGTCGCCGTTGACGGTGGTTGTGCCGGAACGGAAATAGATGTCGGCACCAGTACCGTTCATGGCGCCGCCGGAGGTCGCCATCCCGTAGATGCTGCCGTTCAGGGTGCCGCCGTAGAAATTGATCTGGTCACCATGGGTAGAGAGCCCGATCCCACCATTCAAGGTGCCGCCGTAATTGTTGAATGTCGCGGCCGCACCGGCCAGATCAAATGTGAGGGCAATTCTGGGATTGCCAAAACTTCCGGCCGCACCGGCGCTCAGGGTCCCATAGTTATTCACGGTAATCGAGCCGGACGAGCCAACATCGACGGCGGTGCCAGCGGAATAGTTCGTTCCCTCCGCGCCACCGACAATTGTGCCCCGATTGGTGATGGTGACAGCCCCCGTCACGTCCGTATCAACCATGACACCTGAGCCGGAGCTGGTTTCGGTTGGAGTCTTCTGCCCACTTCCCCCCGTTACCGCTCCCTCGTTGACGATGGTGGTCGTGCCGCTGCCCCCGGTGACATAAATGGCGCGGTGGCCGTTCGACGACGAGATCGATCCATAATTGGTGATCGTACTGTTGCTGGTCAGCCCATTCAGTTCCACCGCAGGACCGCCTCCGGTGTTGCTGATCGTGCCGGCGCTCTGGTTGGTCAGACTGTTGAGCGTCGATCCGGACTGAACGAAAACGGTAGGGGCCGTGCCGGAACTGGTGATGGTGCCATAGTTCGAAAGGGCGGAAACATTACCGCCCGACCCGATCGAAATGCCGTTGCTGCCACTGCCGGTACCGCCCCGGATGGTCCCATAATTGGTGAACGAGGACAGGGCTGATTCAATATAGACCGCGTCGCCGACGCTGCCATTGGAGGCGTAGATATTGCCGCCAGATAAGACGGTCACGGCGAGGGTAGGACCGGTCGCCGTTAGACTGAGGCCCGTATTGTCGCTGGGGTTGGCGGCTCCGGCCCCCATGAGCGTCGATCCGATATTGACGGACAGGGATGTGACACCCGACCCGTCGCCAGAAATCGCTGCGCCGGCACCGCTCTCGGCGAGAGTGCCCGTCTGAGAGCCGCCAATGGTCAGCGTACCGGACGAGTAACTGGTTCCTGTGTTCTGGTTGGAGATAGAGCCGTCGGTCGTGCTGAAGATCAACCCATCCCCGGCCCCGGCCATTGCCGCCCCGGAACACGTCAGCAGCGCCAACACAGAGACACCCGCCAGCAAGGTATGTTGCAACGACCGGTTCATAAGCCCCCCCTAGGTCAAGTGCCGCTTGGCACGATCATGAATTCCGCCCGCCCCGATAACCGGTCAGGCGCTGTTCCGTACGAATGGCAAAGCCGTCAAAAGGATAAAAATCCGCTGAAGGCACTTAGCATGCAATGTTGCCAACCTCAATAGGTGCAAATATGTATGGAAAACTCTATGATAAATTAAGAATTATTCTCGTTTTGAGGGATTTAAATAAGATGTCAGTCGATCAAAACAGACACATTTCGTCATATTAAAATTTATGAGGGCCTTAACCGGCGATATCTGCATCCATGCCGCCCCCGCCGACAAGTTGTCATTTTTTCCTAGTTGTCTGCCGGGTGCCTCCAGTGATCAGCCCCTGGTCCAGGGCGCTGGCGATGGCCTGCGCGCGACCGCGAGCCCCCAGACGCTTGGTGGCTTCCGTGAAGTGATGCTCGACGGTGCGTTGGGACAGGCCCAGTTGCTCGGCGATCTCCTTGGAGCGCAGCCCCTTGGCGCCGAGGGCCAGGACCTCGCGCTGGCGGGGGGGCAAGGCGAGTTTCGACACCTTTGCGGCAAAGATTTTGTGCAGGCGGAAGGCCCGCGCCATCAGCGGCACCAGAAGGGCGAACAATTCGGCCTCCTCGCAAGCGAAGGGCGGATCGTCGGAGTGCTTGACCAGACCGATGATGGTGAGGACGCCATCCGTTCCCCCCAGTGGGGCGGCAAGGCGGCGGTCCTGCTGGATGACGCCCAGGGGGACGGGCCCTCTCGCCACCAGATCAGTGATCCACGCGGTGAGATCCTCGGCGGAAGCCACGTGGCGATCGAGATTGTCGAGGCACAGACGCGTCCCCTCGGGGCCGACTTGCGACAAGCAGAAGGCGCGTGCCCCCAAAACCTCGGACAACCCGGACAGGACCCCGTCCCATAAGGCCGGCGTCTCGGGAGCCTCGTATAAGGTGTCGATCAACTCGATGACCCGTCGCAGATTGATCTGCCCGCCCAACTTCGCCTCCCCTGTATGCAACCTGAAGCCAATGCCGGTTATCCTGGGACAACCATCCACTTGCCCCAGTACAATCGGATGGGTAGGCTCCCAAAAGTTGGGAGGAATACGCCCTCGGATTCGGTGGATGGTCTGATAGACTGCCCTCGTAACGCGGCGGAAATCAGGAGGTGGGGAAGATGAGGCGTAATATTCGATACGGTGTTTTCGTCGCGTGCCTGGCCGCCGGTATCTGCGGTGGCGAGGCACACGCCGCTACGCTCATCTCGGACAACGAGGCGAACAAGCCCGATGCGCCCTCAGAGTTGCGGGTGCGCGGAATCAGCCGGGGCCCGGGGATCGAGTATCAGGAACCGCGCGAGGGTGTGGTCGCGTACAGTCCCTTTGAATTCAAGGTCAGACTGTCCCCCCACGGCGGGGCAACCATCGACCCCGCCAAGGTGCGGATAACCTACCTAAAGGTTCCCGCCATCGATCTGACCGAGCGGGTGCGTCCCTTCGTCACGACCAAGGGCATCGACATGCCCTCCGCCGAAGTTCCTGCCGGCGTGCATCTGTTACGCATCGAGGTCGAAGACAGCAAAGGGCATTCGGCCCAGTCCCTGATCACCCTCGAGGCCGTGCGCCGCTCGACATCGGAACAGCCCTCGGTCAAGAGTGCAGCCAAAAGCGACCAAGCGCAGTAAGCACCGCGGCACCAGTGGTCAGAATGACCATGACCGCATTGATCCACCCGGCGATGGTGGCGATGCGCTCGTGCATTTTGGCGGGCTTTTCATTGCCGCTGGCAAGGCTTCGGGCCAGGACGGCGGCAATTTCGCCGGTCAGGCCCTTCGAGACCGAGGATCTCGACTTTCTCGCCTGCCACCACCAGGCGATCAGATTTCCGACGATATAGGAAAGCCCGATGCTGGAAACGTATTGCAGCGTTTCTGTCCACTCGGAGGCCCCCTGGGGTAGAATCGGCACATGATCCATGAGGCTGGTGGAAACCAGCATGCCCGCAACACTGAGGATCGAGATCAGCAAGGCTGCCCAAAGTGTGGCGCTCACCGATTCGAGGCGCCGGAACCCGAACGGCAGGGGAATCAGAATGGATACCAGCCGTAAGACCCAGGTGTTGAGGTCGAGAACGCTGATCAGCGTCCAGTGAGCGATCATCAGGAGAGCGATGGGCAACGCGATCCAGGCCAGCGCACTGACCAGGTTTCGGCCATCCAGCATCGGGTGATGGACGTGCTTCGCCCTGCCGTCCAAATGCTCCACATGCAAGCCAAGCTTCTGAATTGCGGTTTCAAGCGCTTCGATGCGTTCTCTGGCATCCCCCAGTTGTTCGCGCATGTCGCGAAAGACCATGGCGGAAATGTCCTTTCCGCATTTCCCGCAGGAGAGGGCATGGTCGCTGATTTCCTCGATACAGAACGGGCACTGCAAAGGCGTCTCTCCGAAAAATCTATTAAAAGATGCCATTGCCTTTTGATGCACGCTCATCAGGATGCGGGCGTAATGGAGCAATGCGCAACTTGTCGAAATGTAACGGTTTATATTTTTCCTAGATGCCGAAAACGGAGACACCTCCGAATACGATCATATGATTGACACCTGTCACTTTTTCCCAGTTTGACCACCGGATTCTCGCGAAATACGTCCGCGAGTACAAGTCACATTGACTCGACCATTCTCCCTCGATAGTGTCCATAAAAATTATGCTGTCTTAGACCAAGGGGGAAGAGATGAGAGCCGGGTATTCGTTCATTGATTGCGCTTCTTTCGGCAAGGTTACCGACAATCAAAGCATTTGTCGCCAGCCGATATCGTGGCTCGGCCGCACAACACAGACAATCGTGGCAATCGCCATTGCCTCCGCGGTTGTCGGCGGGACCTCCGAAGCCTTCGCCCAATCGGCCAGCAATACCACCCCGGTCGCCAATCAGACGACGGTTACTGTCAACCAGGCATCGACTCAGTCGGTGATCAGCACGGTGTCGACCAGTGTCCAGGCCAGTCTGGCCCAGGCCACCATGGCCGGCATCCGCTCCAACCCGTCAAACGCAATACAGCCCTCGGGCATCAATTCCGGAGATGCCGCGGGGAGGGCCGCCTCGGCCTGGACCACGGGCGATTATGTGCGCTTGCGCGTCGCTCCCGATGGCAATGAGGAGCAGCGTCGACTGACCAACATCTATTCCATGGTGGCTGGCGGCGACGTCAAGGTGTTCGACAAGGTCGCCGTCGGCTTGGCCGGAGCCTACACCTACGCCGGAACCGATGGGCGCAACGTCAACCTGACACGCCTTGACCAGCGGATGCGGACCTACACCGTGACCCCTTATATCGGTTGGTCCGTCACGGATCGCCTGCTGATCGACGGCCTGGTCGGATACAGCTATTCGGACATCGCCAACAAGGACTTCAAGACCCGGTCGCTGGTCTCGAGCAACACCTCGGCCCACACCATGTTCGCGGCCATCAACGCCGCCTATTTCATTCCCCTCGACGCCGATTTTACCCTGAAGCCCTTTGCCGGGATCAGCGGCCAAATGGCCCGGACGGCGGCATACACCGACAGCGGCGGAACCCGGGTGATCGGCGACCACTCCAACCTGATGATGGGCAAGGTCGGATCCCAGCTTTCCTACAACGTCAACGAGGCCGTGATGACCTACGTCTCCGCGGCGTGGGAGCGGACCAGCGCCCAGAAGGGTATCGGCGAGAATTCGGCGCGCCTCAGCGGCGGTCTGGAGAGTGCGCTGACCAAGGATCTCGCCCTGGTCGTCGAGGCTACGGCCAATGTTGGCCGAGAATCGCAGAGTGACGTCGGCGGCTCGGCAAATTTGCGCCTGGCCTTCTGATCTCAGGCAACCGAATCAGGAAGGAGGACAGAAATGGCCCGGATTTCCTCCTTCCTGACAGCGGCGGCCTTGGCATTGGCCGTCACCGCCTGCGCCGAAATACCGAGCGATCCTGAGGAGCGGGCGGAAGCGGAGGCTATCAACGATCCGTTGGAGCCCGCCAATCGGGCCATTTTCAGCATGAACATGTATCTGGATCAGAATCTCCTGGAGCCGATCGCCCAGGCCTATCGGGACGATATGCCCGAGTGGCTTCGAAACGGTGTCCATAATTTTCTGGTCAATCTCCAAGAACCCTACGTTGCCGGCAATGACCTGCTGCAAGGAAACCCACAGGGCGCAGCGGATTCATTGGGGCGATTCATGGTTAATTCCACATTCGGGCTACTGGGAACCAACGACGCCGTCGCGGAAACCGGCGGTGCCAAACCCCACAGCACTGATCTCGGGGTGACGTTGGGAGTCTGGGGTGTCGAGGAGGGGCCCTATTTGATGGTTCCGCTGTTCGGCCCCTCCAATCTCCGTGACGGAAGTGCCAGGGTTGCCGAATTCTGGCTTGAACCGACGGGAGCGGTGCTTGGCGCGCAAGGGCTCGGTGCCGTCAGTGCGGCACGATTGGGCACAGGTGCGCTTGACACACGCGCCAACCGTATCGACGCCATGAACGATATCCGCCGCAACTCAATCGACCAATACGCCACCCTCAGAAGCTTGTTTCAGCAGACGCGCAAGGCTTCGGTCCTGAAGGCGCGTGGGGTTCAGGAAAGCGATGGGCCGCTGCCGCAGGAAACATCAGGCACCCCCATGCCAGCTACCGGCCCGATGTCTTCCGAGGCAAAAAACACTGAAGATAAGGGCCGCCCCCAAGCCGTCGAATTCGTTGAGCCGAAATGACGCTCTTTGGCCACTGACCCTGGCCTGAATTGTCCAGTCGAAGCAGCGGCCGTTGGCCCCTCCCCCACCAGCCCTCATGGCGGGCGGGAGGAAGGCTCCGGGCGGCCGTGCCCGAAGCCTTCCGGTCCGCTCTACTCCGCCGCCACCTTGGGCAGTTCGGCCAGGGCCTTGTCCAGGTCGGCCTGTTGGTAGGTGTTGTCCTTGAGCTTGCCGGCGAAGAAGTCGGTATAGGCCTGCATGTCGAAATGGCCGTGGCCCGACAGGTTGAACAGGATGGTCTCGGCCTTGCCCTCGGCCTTGCAGCGCAGGGCCTCGTCGATGGCGCCCTTGACGGCGTGCGACGATTCAGGTGCGGGCACGATGCCTTCCGAGCGGGCGAACTGCACGGCGGCCGCGAAGCACTCGGTCTGGTGATAGGCGCGCGCCTCCATCAGGCCCAGTTCCTTCACATGGCTGACCATGGGGGCCATGCCGTGATAGCGCAGGCCGCCGGCATGCGAGCCCGGCGGCATGAAGGTGGCGCCCAGCGTGTGCATCTTGACCAGCGGGGTCAGCTTGCCGGTATCGCCGAAATCGTAGGCGTAGAGGCCCTTGGTCAGCGTCGGGCACGAGGCGGGCTCGACGCCGATGACGCGGGTCTTGGCCCCCTTCAGGTTCTCGCGGATGTAGGGGAAGGCCAGGCCGGCGAAGTTGGAGCCGCCGCCGGTGCAGGCGATGACGATGTCCGGAGAATCGTCGGCCATCTCCATCTGCATCATGGCTTCCTCGCCGATGATGGTCTGGTGCAGGCAGACGTGGTTCAAGACGCTGCCCAGCGCGTACTTGGTGTCGTCGCGCGAGGCGGCGACCTCGACTGCTTCCGAGATGGCGATACCCAGCGAGCCGTTGGAATTGGGATCCTTCTCCAGGATGGCGCGGCCGGCATGGGTCAGGTTGGACGGGCTGGGAATGCACTTGGCGCCGTAGGTCTCCATCAGCGCCCGGCGATAGGGCTTCTGATCAAAGGAGACCTTGACCATGAACACCTCGACATCCAGGCCGAACAGCGAGCCGGCGAAGGCCATGGACGACCCCCACTGCCCGGCGCCGGTCTCGGTGGCGATGCGCTTGACGCCTTCCTGCTTGTTGTAGAAGGCCTGGGGCACCGAAGTGTTGGGCTTGTGGCTGCCGGCCGGGCTGACGCCCTCGTACTTGAAATAGATCTTGGCAGGCGTGCCCAGCGCCTTCTCCAGGCGCCGGGCCCGGACCAGCGGGCTGGGCCGCCACAGGCGATAGACGTCCCGCACCGGCTCGGGGATCTCGACCCAGCGTTCCTGCGTCACTTCCTGGGCGATCACCGCCATGGGGAAAATGGGAGCCAGATCGTCGGGGCCGATGGGCTGGCCGGTGCCGGGATGCAGCGGCGGCGGCGCGGGGACGGCCAGATCGGCATTGAGGTTGTACCAGGCCTTGGGCAGGCGATCCTCGGACAGCAGGTACTTCGTGCTTTCGCTCATGTTCATCTCCTCCCTCGTTCGGCCGGTTCCCGGCCTATTGATTTCATACCGACCGGCATATCAAAGGTCGTCCGGTATCATTCGGCGGCCAGCGACCGCTCGTTTTCGCCCCGCAGCTGCTGGCGCAGTTCCATGCGGCGCGTCCTCGCGGCGTCGACCGAGCGGCGCCGGATCGGACCATAGCCCCTGATCCGCCGGGGCAGGGCGGCCAGTTCGACCAGCGCGTCATAGCCGCCGGGGCCGGAAGCGGCGCAGATCAGGTCGATGTCTGCCTCGTATTCGGCGATCAGGCCGCGCGCCAGTTGGCGGTCGGCGTTGAAGCGGAACGGATCGAGCAGCGAGCCACGCCAGCGCCGGATTCGGGCCAGCAGGCGCAGCGGCGCCAGCAGCCACGGCCCGAACGCCCGCTTGCGCGGCCGGCCGCCCCGATCCGCATTACCAGCCCCGCCGTCGCCGAAGCCGAGCATGAAGGTCGGCCGCACCGGCCCCTCGAAGCCTTCGGCCAGCCGGGCCAGGAAGCCGGGATCGGTCAGCTGCCGCGCCACCTCGAACTCGTCCTTGACCGCGAGCAGCCGGGCATAGGCCACCGCCACAATCCGCGACAGGCGCAGCCCACCGCCGGCCAGGGCGCGGTCCTGCCGCTCCACCCTGGCCACCAGCGCCCGGTAGCGTTCGGCCAGGGCCGCGTCGTGGTAGTCGGTCAGCCGGGCGGCATTGGCCTCGACCAGTTCGGCCAGTTCGGGCTCGGCGGCGGCGGCCGGGGCGTCCAGGCCAAGACCGGCGGTGGCGGCCGGGGCGTCGTGGGCCAGCCAGCGCCCCCAGGCGAAGGCCGCCAGGTTGTCGTCCACGTCAACGCCGTTGAGGCGGATGGCATGAACCATGGCCGCCTCGGACAGTGGAATCAGGCCGCTCTGCCAGGCATGGCCCAGCAAGACGATGTTGGTGAAGATGGCATCGCCCGACAGCCGCCGCGCCGCTTCGCCGGCGGAAACGAAGCGGGCCGCTCCCGGCCCCAGCCGGGCGGCCAGCGCCCGGTGCAGCCCGGCCTCGTCCGGCAGCGCGTCGGGGTCGAGGACGCTGGCGGCGGTGGGGGCCACGTCGAGATTGATCACCGCCCTGGTCCGCTCGGAATCCAGCCGGGACAGCGCCGCCCAGCCGGTCGCCACCACCATGTCGCAGGCCAGCAGCGAATCGGCGCCGCCCAGTCCGATCCGAGGCGCGTGCAGCATCTCGGCGGTGGCGGCCAGACGGACATAGCCGAGCACGCCGCCGCCCTTCTGGGCCAGGCCGTTGAAGTCGAGCGTGGTCGCCGCCAGACCGTCGGCGAAGGCGGCATGGCCGATGATCTGGGTGATGGTCACCACACCTGTGCCGCCGATTCCGGCCACCAGGATCGATCGGCCGCGTTCCTGGGCGGCGGCGGGCGGCGGCAATTCGACCGGGGGCGGCATGATCGGCGGCCGGGCGGCGCGGTGGCCCTCCACCGTGACGAAACTGGGGCAAAAGCCGTCGGCGCACGAGAAGTCCTGGTTGCAAGCCGACTGGTCGACCCGGCGCTTGACCCCGTCGGGGCTGGCCACCGGCAGCAGCGAGACGCAGTTGGACGCCGTCAGGCAATCGCCGCAGCCGTCGCAGACCTCCTCGTTGATCACCACCCGGCGGGTGGGCGCCGCCAGTTCGTGCCGGCGACGACGGCGGCGCTTCTCGGCGGCGCAGCCCTGGTCGTAGATCAGGACCGACACGCCCGGCGACCGGCGCAGTTCGCGCTGGACCCGATCGAGTTCGGCGCGGGGATGCAAGGTGACGCCGTCGGCCAGCCCGCTCCGGCGGTGGCGGCCGGGATCGTCCGACACCACCGCGATCCGGCCGACGCCCTCGTGGTGGACCTGATGGGTGATGCGGGCGATGTCGGGCTGGCCGTCCAGCGGCTGGCCGCCGGTCATGGCGACGGCGTCGTTGTAGAGAATCTTGTAGGTGATGGTGATGCCGGCGGCCACCGCCTGACGGATGGCGGTGCTGCCGGAATGGACATAGGTGCCGTCGCCCAGGTTCTGGAAGACGTGCCCGATGTCGCTGAACGGCTGCACTCCCACCCAGTTGGCGCCCTCGGCCCCCATGTGCAGCACGCTGGCGGTCTGTCTCGGCATCCAGGCGGCCATGACGTGGCAGCCGGTTCCGGCCAGGGCGCGGCTGCCCTCGGGCACGCGGGTCGAGCAGTTGTGCGGGCAGCCCGAGCAGAAGAAGGGCGGACGCGGAGCCAGCGGAGCGCTTTCCGCCGCCCGGCGGGCGGCCTCGGCGCGGTCGAGCCGGGCACGGATGGCGGGATCGGCGCCCAGGCCCAGCCGCTCGACCAGGACGCGGGCGATCAGTTCGGGCGACAGCTCGCCGGTCGAGGGCAGCAGCGGCCGGCCGGCCGCATCGGTCTTGCCCAGCACCTGCGGCCGCTGGTCGGCCGGCAGGTGATAGAACAGCTCCTTGAGGGCCGGCTCGATGATTCCGCGCTTTTCCTCGACCACCAGCACCGTGCGCAGGCCCCGCGCGAAGGCCAGTGCGCCGTCCTGCTCCAGCGGCCAGCTCATGCCCACCTTGTAGAGCCGCAGGCCCAGCTCGGCCGCCCGTGCGGCATCGATGCCGAGATCGTCCAGCGCCTGGCGGAGGTCGAGCCACGCCTTGCCCGCCGCCGCGATGCCGAAGCGGGGCGCCGGGCTGTCCCACACCACCCGGTCGATGCGGTTGGCGCGGGCGAAGGCCCTGACGGCGCCGAGCTTGTGCTCCCACAGCCTTGATTCCTGGGCGAGCTGGGGATCGCGCAGGCGGATGTGCAACCCGCCGGGCGGGGCGTCGAACACCGGGCGGACGATCTCCGGCCCGGCGGCGGTCTCCACCACCGCGCCGCTCTCCACCACCTCGCTCACCGTGATCAGGCCGCTCCAGCAGCCCGAGAACCGCGACATCGCCAGGCCCAGCAGCCCGAAATCGAGGTAATCCTGCAATCCCGCCGGCACCAGCACCGGCATCATCCAGGCCATCATCAGCTGTTCGCTCTGGTGCGCCATGGACGACGACATGGCGCCGTGATCGTCACCGACCACCGCCAGCACTCCGCCCAGCGGCGACGAACCCAGCGAATTGGCATGCTTGAAGGCGTCGCCGGCACGGTCGAGGCCAGGGCCCTTGCCGTACCAGATGGCGAAGACACCGTCGCGGCGCGAGCCGGGAAACAGCCCAACCTGCTGGCTGCCGATGATGGCGGTGGTGGCCATCTCCTCGTTGATGGCCGGGCGAAAGACGATGCCGGCCGCCTCCAGTTCGGCCGAGGCTCGCCACAGCGCCTTGTCGTAGCCGCCTAGCGGCGAACCGCGATAGCCCGAGATGAAGCCGCCGGTGCCGAGCCCTGCCGCCCGGTCGCGCCGCGCCTGTTCCAGCGGCAGCCGCACCAGCACCTGCGTTCCGGTCAGGAACGCCCGTTCAGGCCAAACACCGCCATTGACCGCGGATGCCTCCATCCGGCCCCTCCCTTTCGCGATGCTTTACTTATCCGCCTAATTCTTTGTCAGGCTTGACATTCGTCATAGTCTTGCTGCATTGCAGCAAATATTCATCATACTTCGGTAGTAGAAATACTTTATGGCAGGAAGTATAATCCAATATCCACGGCATTTCTTTGCTTTAATAGCCGCGTGACGCTAGGTTTGAAGATGATTTTTCCGACCAATACCATGATTGCAGACGATTCATGCTGACCGACCCGGACACTTTCGACCGACGCATCATCGCCGAATTGCAGCGGGACGGACGGATGTCCATCGCCGAGTTGTCGACCCGGGTCGGGCTGTCCACCTCGCCTTGCTGGCGGCGGGTGCGGCTATTGGAGGAATCCGGGGTGATCCGGGGCTATACCGCCCTGGTCGATCCGGCGGCGCTGGGCCTTGGCCTCGACGTCTTCGTCGCCGCCTCGCTCGACCTGCATCGCGCCGCCGCCTTCGAGGACGCGGTGCGGCAATGCCCCGAGGTGCTGGAATGCTACGCCATGACCGGCGAGCAGGACTATCTGATGCACATCGCCGCCGCCGACATCGCCGCCTTCGACCGCTTCCTGCGCGAAACCTTGATTCACCTGCCGGGAGTGCAGAACATCAAGTCGAGCTTCGCACTGAAGGCGGTCAAGGGCAACGGGGCCGCCCCGCCGGCCTAAAACCCCGAAAGCGCGCCCCGCCGGCATGGACCTGGCTATGCGGCACGAAAGACCCGGCCGTTCTCCGGCGGGTTTTTCACCGCCAGCACCGTCAGCCGCCGCATCCGGCCGTTGGCCAGCTTGAAGTTGATGGACTGTCCGGGACGCAGGCCCAGCAACGCGGCCCCCACCGGCGACAGAACCGAGACCAGATGCCGGTCGGCATCCTCCTGGCCAGGATAAACCAGCGTCGCCTGTGCCGGGATGCCGGTCGCCTCGTCACGGAAGCGGACGCTGGACCCCATGCGGACGATGTCGGCGGCCAGGTCGGCGCACGCCACCGTGTCGGCGCGATCCAGTTCCTCCTCCAGGAAGGCAGCGATCTTGGGCACGGTTTCCCACAATAGCCCGCACAGCGCCCAAAGGCGCTCCGCATCCTCGCGGCTGACGATGATCGGAGGAAGAGAAGCGTCGGACCGCATGGCTGCACTCCTTAGTAAAAATCCGCATTACCACGTACGGCACATGGTCATTGATCAGCATAACGATGGCAAAGCGACCAAGCGGGTCCAAGGAATATTTCTCCGTATTTTCCGGTGATTGAATCGCAACCCATTGGCTTGATATCATACCGTGGTGCTGCATCAATCATATGTCTGGATAAACAAGCCCTGATGCCCCTTGCAAACGCGATTTTCCCTACGGACAGACCCTCTAACGACGAAATTGCCCAGGCGGCACACAAGATCTTCGACCGGCACGGCACCGCCGCCCGCCTGTTGGCGGAAGAATGGGCCGCTTCCCTCGAACGCTCGGCCAGCTGGAGCGAACACGCCACCGCGCTGAGAATATTGTCGCTGATCGAGCGGATGGCCCGTGACGAAGGCGTATAGAGCCCTTGCATCTTTTGGGCGTTATTTGACCGCGGCAAAGCCGCGACAACAGACCGCAAGATCGCGACGACAGCGCAAAGTCAAGCGCTAAAATTCAGCAGAATCACGGTCTCTGCATGTTCCGCCGAACACCGTACATTTACGGTCATCTTTCGGTGGGACGATATGGTCCGACGCCTCGGACGGATGTTTGGGGGGCGGGGCGAGACGGTCACCGGAATCATATCATTGGAGAGACCCGTATGACCGACATGGCAATGCTTTCCCACGCCCTCACCCGACTTGACGAGGCGGCGCGCCACGTGCAGGTGGACCCCGAGGTGCTGGAGAAGCTCCGTCACCCCAAGGAGACGCTGACCACCCGCCTGACCATCCGCATGGACGACGGCTCGCGGCGGTCGTTCACCGCCTGGCGCTGCCGCTACGACGACACCCGCGGCCCGACCAAGGGCGGGATTCGCTTCCATCCCGCCTCGACGGTGGGCGAGGTCTCGACCCTGGCCTTCTGGATGACCTTCAAGTGCGCGGTGATGAACCTGCCCTATGGCGGCGGCAAGGGCGCGGTGCAGGTGGACCCGCGCGGCCTGTCGCGCGCCGAGCTCGAGCGCCTGTCGCGCGCCTATGTCCAGGCCTTCGCCAGCATGATCGGCCCCGACCGCGACATCCCGGCGCCCGACGTCTACACCAATTCCATGATCATGGGCTGGATGGCCGACGAGTACAGCTCCATGGTCCGCCAGCCCAGCCCGGCGGTGATCACCGGCAAGCCGATCCCCCTGGGCGGCTCGCTGGGCCGCGACGACGCCACGGCGCGCGGCGGCTATTATCTGGTCAAGCACCTGGAGACCGAGCTGGGCCTGGACAAGTCGGCCAAGCGCGTCGTCGTCCTGGGCTATGGCAACGCCGGCATCCACATCGCCAGGCTGCTGCATGCCGACGGCTACAAGATCATCGGCATCTCGGATTCGCGGGGCGCCATCGTGTCGGGTGACGGGCTGGACCCCGACGCCGTGCTGGAGGCCAAGGACGCCGCCGGCTCGGTCTCGGCCTACGCCAAGAGCGGCCGCGCCCGCGTGGTGGCCGCCGACGAACTGCTGGCGGTGGAAAGCGACCTGCTGGTTCCGGCGGCGCTGGAAGACCAGATCCACATCGACAACGCCGACACCATCCGCACCAAGGTCATCCTGGAGCTGGCCAACGGCCCCGTCACCAAGGAGGCCGACGGCCTGCTGGAGGCCAAGGGCATCACCGTGCTGCCCGACATCCTGGCCAATGCCGGCGGCGTGACCGTGTCCTACTTCGAGTGGGTGCAGAACCGCCAGGGCTATTACTGGCAGCTGGAGGAGGTTCACCAGCGCCTCAAGGCCATCATGGAGGCCGAGGGACGCCACGTGTGGAACATCCACCAGGACAAGAAGGCCTCCATGCGCACGGCCGCCTATGTCCATGCGCTGCAGCGCCTGTCCGACGCCATTGCGGCCCACGGCACCCAGGCCTACTTTACCAACTGAGCAATCGGGGCGGCCCCAGGCGGGGCCGCCCCTCCATTCCGGAATGGAGGAGACGGGACGTGCGGCGCTTCGCTATGGGCGGAAAGCTGTTCCCCCTCGTCTTTCTCGCCGTCTATGTCGTGGTGGACTGGGGCACCTTCATCCACGACCCGCCCGCCATCAACATCACCCCCTGGAACCCGCCGGCCGGCCTTTACGTCGCCCTGCTGCTGCTGGAGCGGCGGGGATACGGCGCGGCGCTGACCTTCGCCGCCCTCATGCTGGGGGACCTCTTGGTGCGCGGCAGCCCGGCCCCCATTCCCGTACTGGCGTTGAGCAACCTGCTGATCGTCGCCGCCTATGGCGCCGGAGTATGGCTGCTGTCGGGCCGCCTGGCCTTCGACGCCACCCTGGGGCGCATGTACGACACCGTCTGGCTGGTGATCATGGTGCCGGTGGCCGCCGTGGCGGCCGCGCTGGGTTTCGCCCTGCCCTACATGGCGGCCGGATTGCTGCCGTGGAGCGAGCTGCCGGCCGTCACCGCCCAGTACTGGGTGGGCGACGTCATCGCCATCCTGACCGTGACGCCGTTCCTGCTGCTGCTCCGGCGCCGTACGCCGGGCAACGGTCCGCGACGCTCGCGGTTCGAGACCGCCTCGCACGCCCTGGCGGTGGCCTGCGCCCTGGCCGTCACCTTCAATCCGCTGGTCCCCGACCCGTCGAAGATTCTCTATGTCCTGTTCCTGCCGGTGATCTGGGTTGCCATGCGCCGGGGCCTGGCCGGCACGACGGTGGCGGTTCTGGGAGTCCAGATGGGCGTCATCGCCGGCCTGTCCGTGTTGCCCGGGCACTGGCAGGACCTGACCTACTACCAGACGGTGATGGTGGCGCTGGCCGCCACCGGCCTGCTGGTCGGCGCGGTGGTCAGCGAGCGCTGGCGCCTGGAGGCCAGCCTGGGCCAGCGCCGGGCCGAACTGGCGCGGGTGGCCCGCCTCAGCCTGATCGGCGAGATGGCGTCGAGTCTGGCGCACGAATTGAACCAGCCGCTGTTCACCACCATGGGCTACACCCGCGCCTCGCGCCAGTTGCTGGCCCGGGGCGGCGACCAGGCCGAGGTGCTGGACCTGATGAACCGGGCGGTGGCCGAGGCCGAGCGCGCCGCCGAGGTGCTGCGGTCCATCCGCGGCTTCCTGCGCCAGGACGGCCAGCCCGCCCAGGTGGAGCTGAAGGCCGCCCTGGACGGCATCCTGGGCTTCGTGATGCCGGAAATCCGCCGGCACGGCATCACCTTGACCGTGGACCTGCCTCCCGACCTGCAGCCGGTCTGGATCGACCCGGTGCAGTTGGACCAGGTACTGCTCAACCTGCTGCGCAACAGCATCGACGCCCTGGCCAACCGCGAGCGGCCCGACGGAAGCGGGCGCATCGCCATCGCCGCCACCCGCCGCGAGCGGACGGTCGAGGTGTCGGTGGCCGACACCGGCCCCGGCGTCCCCGAGGACAAGGTGGGGCCGCTGTTCGACCTGTTCTTCACCACCAAGCCTTCGGGAATGGGGCTCGGCCTGCCCATCTGCCGCTCCATCGTCGAATCCCACGGCGGACGCCTGTGGCTGGCCCGCAACGGCCCCGACGGCGCCTGCTTTTCCTTCACCCTTCCCCTGGTGAGCCATGCCTGAACCGACAGTCTTCGTCGTCGATGACGATTCCGCCGTCCGCCACTGCATCTCGGTGATGTGCGCCCTTGCCGACCTGCCCTGCGAGACCTTTGCCGATGGCGAGAGCTTCATATCCGCCTATCAGCCGGCCCGGCCGGGCTGCCTGGTGGTGGACCAGCGCATGCCGGGGATGAGCGGGCTTGAACTGCTGCAATGGATGGAGGCCCAGCCCCAGCCGCTGCCGGTCATCATCATCACCGGCCACGGCGACGTGCCGGTGGCGGTCAACGCCTTCCGGAACGGCGCCATCGACTTCCTGGAAAAGCCCTTCGCCGACGAATACTTTCTGAATCGGGTGCGCCAGGCCTTCGTGCGCGACGCCCAATCCCGCCAGCGGGCCGGCGAGAAATCCAACGCCTTCACCCGCTATCGCCGCCTCAGCCGGCGCGAGAAGTCGGTGATGGAGCTGATGGTGCGCGGCCTGGCCAACAAGCTGATCGCCGCCGAGCTGAAAATCGGAATCCGTACGGTGGAAAGCCACCGCGCCAACGTCCTGAAGAAGATGGGAACCGCCAGCCTGTCCGAACTGACCCGGCTGCACCTGCGGCTGCTGGGCAAGGACGCCTGATCAGACCGCCAGCAGCGAGCGCCCCGCCGCCTGCGCCGCGCCGATGAAGCGCAGCGCCCCGGCGGTGGCCTCGGCCCGGCCGGTGGGCCCCTCGTCCCCTTCCGCCATGGCGTGCATCCGCTGCAGCAGCCTGTCCTTCATCTCGCCATCGGTCCAGTCGCGGCGCCAGCGCCGCCGCAGCCACCCGAGATGGGTCAGCAGCGACTGGCCCGAGGTCGCGACGATCTCGGGGAGCACGACGATTCCACGGGCGGCAAGCTCGGCTTCCGTCCGGCGGCTGATGCCACCAGGAACCAGTTCCACCACCATGCGGCACCCCGTGCCCCCCAGGGCGGCGGCGTCCGGACCCTCCCGACCGGCCACCACCACCAGTTCCACTCCCCCGTCCAGGGGGGTGTCCGCCGAAACGCTTCCCCGCTCTCCGGCCATGGACACCACACCATCCACATTGGCCATGCCGCAGGCCAATTCCGACGGGGTCAGCCCCCACGCGTTGACCACGGCGCCCCGCCGGTCGGAAACGCCCGTCAGTTCCCACCCGAGGGCACACAACCGGCGCGCCAGCAGCAGCGAGGACTGGTCGCAACCCCACAGCGCCCAGCGTCCCTCCTTGCCTGCGAAACGGCGAATCTGGGTGAAGGCGCCCAGGGCGATGGCCTCCTCCCGACCGAGCCTGGAGGGAGTTCCCCCCTCGATACCCAGCCACAGCGACCGCCCCCCGCCATCAACCCAGCCAGACAGCAGCGTCCCGGCCAGCCCGCCGGAAAAGGCCGACCGGCCCGTCGCCGCCATGTCGGGAAAGGACTGGACGAAACAGCGGGCCAGACGTCCCAGCTCGGCCGTGGACAACCGCCGGAGATCAGCATCGATGCCGCCGCATGCCCCACCATAGGGCAGCCTCAGGGAGCCGGCCTGCATCAGGGCGGCGAACGCCTCACGGTCGGTGTCGGCAGGGGTCAGCCCGGGCTCGATCCTGACGGTGCCGATGGAACGCTCGAAGCCCAGGTCGTGCCGGCAGCGCCACGCGCTGAAACAGCGAACCGAACCGTCATCCATCGGGATATCCAGTTCGACCATACCGGCAAGCCCGCTTCCGGCCGGAACGGTCGCAAGCCGTGCAGCATCTTCCTGCCTCAAATTCCGCCCCCCCGATTTCCTGCGGGCTCGGCAAAAGCCCGGCAAGTACGGGAAAACTGTATCGAGGCGCCTGGGCGACGATAATCCCCGGGAACTACGGAAAAATCGGCGGCCGGATCAGGCGGCTCCGGACGGGGCGTCGTGTGCCGGGTCCGCGTCGACCAGCCGCGGAAGCTCGCGCATCTGATGCGCCATCATGACCGCCTGGGCCCGGCTGCTGGCGCCGAGTTTGCGCAGAATGGCCGAGATATGGATCTTGACCGTTTCCTGGCTGATATTGAGCTCGTAGGCGATCTGCTTGTTGGACTTCGCCTCCCCCAGAAGCCGCAGGACGGTCATCTGCCGCGGCGTCAGCATCTCCAATTCGGCCGGGCGGAGAAGACCGGGGGCGATGCCGTCTCCCGTCTCCTGGGGGAAATGGGTGCCGCCGGCCAGGATCTTGGCCAGCGCCGCATGCATGACGCTGCCTTGAGAGCTTTTCAGGATATAGCCGCTGACCCCGAAGCAGGCGGCGCGGCGAATGGTGTCGGCATCCTCGACGGCCGACACCACGACCACCGGAGTCGACGGGGCCAGGCCGCGAATGCTGAGGATGCCAGCCAGCCCGCTTGCCCCGGGCAAGCCCAGGTCGAGCATGATGACGTCAAACGGCGAACCGCCGGTCAGCAGGCTGGTGGCCTGCTCCATGGATTCGGCCTCGACGCAGACGTAATCGTCGGTGATACGGGAAATGACAAAGGCCAGGGCTTCGCGGAACAGCGGGTGATCATCCACGATCAAGGCACGAAGCATCCGTCAGCAACCTCAGCCGAAGTGAGGTGGCCCGCACGGTACGCAGCCGCACCGAATGGGCTACCAGATGACCTAACCTAACATGCACTCCTCCCCCTCCGAATAACCACATTTGGTTATTTCACGGAATGGACAGCCTTGGTATCACAGTAATGCCTGCAGAAAAGGTTGAATAATTATAATCAACCGTCGGCGGGCTCAACGGATACATCGTCCGTTGATGAGGCTGTACGTAGAAAAAAGAGACAGAAGACTCTAACAAGAGTCCAACAATGACATACCAAAGCCATGCCTGCTGATGAAACGCAGCCCGGCAACGCTGAATTATTGCCTATATCAGGCAGTTTATCTGCGTTTACGAGTATGCGTATCGACCTAAATTCCAGCCGAAAGGCAGGGGCAGCCATGACCATAGCTAGGGAGGTTCCATGCGATTTGCTCATTCACTCGCTCTCGGCGCTGCTGCTTCCGTGCTGCTCAGCTTCGGGACCATGGCTGGCCCGACATCGGACGAGATCGGACGCCTCGGCAAGGATCTGACCCCGGTGGGGGCGGAGAAGGCCGGCAACAAGGACGGCACCATCCCCGCCTGGGAGGGAGGCAACCCCACGCCGCCGGCGGGCTGGAAGGTGGGCGACCCGCGCCCCAATCCCTATCAGGGCGAGAAGAAGCTGTTCTCGATCGATGCCCAGAACGTCGACCAGTACAAGGACAAGCTGCCCGAGGGCCAGATCCAGCTGATCAAGACCAAGCCCGGCTATCGCCTGGACATCTATCCCACCCACCGCTCCTGTGCCTATCCCAAGTGGTATTATGAGCGGACGGCGGCCAACGCCTCCAAGCCGACCATCGACGGCGTCTACGCCAAGGGCATCGTGGGCGGCGCCGTGCCGTTCCCCATTCCCAAGACCGGCACCGAGGCCTTGTGGAACTTCAAGCTGCGCTATGCCGGTGAAGGCAAGATCGAGCACTACACCACGGTGTTCTCGAGCAAGAACGGCAATTTCGGCAGCCTGAAGCAGAGCCAGAGCGTCCTGCATCCGCTGTCCGATCCCAAGGTGGAGTCGGCCGATCAGGTGGACCACCTGGAATGGATGATCCTCAACACCGTGGTGGCGCCGCCGGCCCGCAACGGCGAGATGATCCTGGTCCTGAACTATATCGACCGGCCGAGCGGCGACGCCTGGCTGTACTTCCCCGGCCAGCGCCGGGTGCGTCGCGCCCCGACCTTCGCCTACGACAATCCGGTCCCGGGTTACGAGAACCTGGAGATGGTCGACCAGTACCCCATGTATGCCGGCTCGCCGGATCGCTACGAGTGGAAGCTGGCGGGCAAGATGGAGATGTACGTCCCCTACAACAGCTATGAGCTGCGCGCCCGCCGCCCCGACCTGCACGAGATCTATCAGGGCGAATACGTCAACCGGGACCTTTCCCGCTACGAGCTCCACCGGGTCTGGAAGGTCGAGGGAACCATCAGGGACGGCATGCGTCACAACGCCGCCAAGCGCGTCTTCTACCTGGACGAGGACAGCTGGCAGATGCTGCACGCCGACCTCTACGACGCCCAGGGCAAGCTGTGGCGCGTCCAGGAAGGCTCGCTGTGGATGGCCTGGGAACTGCCGGCCTGCGTCCAGCAGGAATTCGTCGGCTACGACCTCAGCGCCGACCGCTACATCGGCGAGAACGCCACCCAGGATGGTCCGGAAACCGATTGGCTGGCCGCCCGCGAGGGCCGGGTCAGGAAGAATCTGTTCGATCCGGGCGAGCTGCGCCGCCAAGGCGACCGCTGAACAAGGGGGAACCTGAAATGAGCTATTCAAACAAGGCGTTCCTGCGGGCCAGCGTTGCCGCGGGCGCCATCCTGGCCGGACTGTCCTGGGGCACCCAGGCCCATGCCGCCGATTTCACCTATGGCGGGATCTCCGGCAGCTTCGACACCACCTTGTCCATCGGCTTCCAGCAGCGGCTGGAGAACGCCAGCTGCAAATCCATCAGCCGCGACAACGGCGGCTGTTCGCGCATCGTCGGCGAGGTTCCCGGGTCCAATCCCGACATCAACAACCTCAACGCCGACAGCGGCAACCTGAACTACAAGAAGGGTGACATCGTCTCGCTGGTCTACAAGGGCACCCACGACCTGTCCCTCAAGGGACCGGACGGATGGAGCGCCCTGGTGCGCGGCACCTGGTCGGGCGACGCCATGGCGGGCGACACCCGGCGCACCGCGCTGGAGCACGAGGCCAAGCTGCTGATGAACCCCCATGCCGAACTGCTCGACGCCTATGTGTCGAAGTCGTTCACCTGGGCCGGCAACAACGCCAAGATCAAGGTGGGCAACCAGGTGGTGAGCTGGGGCGAGGACATCTTCATCCCCGGCGGCATCAACGTCATCAACGCCATCGACTTCCGCAAGCTCCACGTCCCCGGCACCCAGTTGAAGGAAGTCTTCAAGCCGGCGCCCATGATCTACGCCAGCACGGGGCTCACCGACAACCTGAGCGCCGAAGCCTATTACCAGGTGATGTGGAACTCCTACACCTTCGATCCGGTGGGCACCTTCTTCTCGACCAGCGACGTGGTCGGACCGGGCCGCCGCCACTTCTTCCTGCCGGCCTCGGCCGGCGGCAACGGCGGCGACGAAGGGACGCCCGGCGCCACCAACCAAACCTTTGTTCCGGGCGTTTCACCCCACAATCCCAGGAACAGCGGACAGTTCGGCGCCGCCTTGCGCTATCGCCTGGGCATCACCGAAGTCGGCGCCTATTACCTGCACTACCACGACAAGCTGCCGCAGGTGAGCTTCACCGGCACCACGGCGCAGACCCCGACCACCTTCTTCAACGATTACGGCGAGGACCGCGACCTGTTCGGCGTCTCGGCCAATTCCCGCCTCGGTCCGGTGGCGGTGGGCGCCGAGCTTTCCTACCGTCCCCGCGATTCCGTGGCCATCGACCCGACCGTTCCGGCCTCGGGCCGCTACTCCATCGGCACCTACAACCGCGGCTTCGTCGAAGAGAAGAAATGGCAGGGACACGTTACCGCCAATTATCTGTTCGAGCCCAACACCGTCCTGGGCAACCTCCAGGACAGGATCGGCGCCACCGACGGCTATTTCCTGGTGGAGGCGGCGGCCGCCTACTACCCCAACCTGGCCCGCGACCGCAGCGTCCCCTACCTGCTGCCCAACTACAGCATCCCCGACCGCTTCTCGTGGGGCTACATCGCCGAGATCGGCGTGGTCTACCCGGAAGTGTTCGGAAGCTCCGTCAACATGACGCCGGTCATCGACTTCTCGCATGACGTGCAGGGAACGACGCCCAACGCCCTGCCCTTCATTCAGGACCGCATGTCCTTGGCCCTCGGCCTGAACTTCAACTACCAGGACCGGGCGAAGTTGGCCCTGACCTACGTCAACTATTGGGGCGGTGGCGACAACAACCTGATGCGTGATCGGGATTTCTGGGGAGCCAGCGTCTCCACCTCGTTCTGATCCGCACCGGCCGCTCCGGCACCCTTCCCCTTGCCGGGGCGGCCATTCCCCTTAGAACCGTCAGTCCAGGAGTTTTCCATGCTCAAGAGGGTGGTCGATCACCTCGGGGCCGTATTTTTCGAAAACAGGGCCATCGTCTTGTGCTCATTGGCGGTTCTGACCATCGTCATGGGCTATTTCGGCGCTCAATTGAAGATGTCCGCCGGATTCGACAAGCAGCTTCCGTCCGGGCACGAATACATCGAAACCTTCGAGCGCTATCGCGGCGACCTGTTCGGCGCCAACCGCGTCATCGTCGTGCTGCGCCCCGAAAAGGGCGACATCTGGAACGCCGAGGCGCTGAAGCGGCTTCACGAGGTCACCCAGGCGACCATGTTCCTGCCCGGCGTCGACCGCCGCACGGTCCAGTCGCTGTGGACCCCCAACACCCGTTCGCTGGAAATCACCGAGGAAGGGTTGAAGGCCGAGGACGTGATCGGCGGCGACGTCACCCCCGACCGGCTGACGCCGGAACGCATCGTGCGCATCCGCGACAACACGGTGATCGGCGGCTACATGGGCAACCTGGTGGCCCGTGACGGCAGCGCCGCCATGGTGGTGGCCGACCTGCTGGAAACCGATCCCGCCACCCGCAAGCCGCTCGACTATCTGGAGCTCAACCACCGCATCGAGGCGGAAATCCGCGAGCGCTTCGAGGACGACCGCTACCAGATCCAGATCATCGGCTTCGTCAAGCAGATCGGCGACATCGCCGACAGCGCCACCAGCGTGCTGGAATTCTTCGCCCTGGCCTTCGTGCTGACCGTCGCCGCCGTCTACTGGTACACCCGCTCCAAGCGCATGACCTTCCTGCCGCTGGTCTGCTCGCTGGTGTCCCTGGTGTGGCAGTTCGGGACCCTGACCCTGCTGGGCTTCGGACTGGACCCGCTGGCCATCCTGGTCCCCTTCCTGGTGTTCGCCATCGGCGTTTCCCACGGCGTGCAGCAGGTCAACGCCATTTCCAAGGAGGTGGCGCTGGGGGTCGACGGCTACACGGCGGCCCGGACCAGCTTCACCAGCCTGCTGATTCCCGGCACCCTGGCCCTGGTCACCGCCTTCGTCGGCTTCGCCACCCTGATGCTCATTCCCATCCCGATGATCCGCGAGCTGGGCATCACCGCCTCCATCGGCGTGGCCTACAAGATCGTCACCAACCTGATCATGCTGCCGGTGGTGGCCAGTTATTTCTCGTTCCCGCCGGAATACACCGAGAAGGTCGAACGCCTGCGCCGCGACCGCGACCGCTGGATGTCGGTCCTGGCCCGGGTGGCCGAGCCCCACTACGCCTATCCCATCGCCCTGACCGGCCTGGTGCTGATGGTGGTGGCGGCATGGCAGAGCCAGGACCGCCAGCTGGGCCACGTCAACGCCGGCGTGCCCGAGCTGCGGGCGGACTCCCGCTACAATCTCGACGCCGCGTCCATCGCCGCCAATTTCGACATCGGCCTCGACGTGCTGACGGTGGTGTTCGAGACCCCGGCGGAATCCTGCGGCAGCTACGCGGTGATGAGCCTGATCGACCGCTTCGGCTGGGAAATGGCCAATCAGCCGGGCGTGATCTCGGTGCTGGCCCTGCCCAACGTGGTCAAGACCGCCAATTCCGGCCTGAACGAGGGGCACCCCAAGCGGGCCGCCCTGCCCTTCGAGCAGCAGGCGCTGACCAGCACCATGGGCTTCGCCCCCGACAATGCCGGGCTGTTCAACCAGAACTGCACGGTGCTGGCCTCCAACATCTATCTGTCCGACCACAAGGCGGAAACCATCAAGCAGGTGGTGGCGGCGGTGAAGTCGTTCCGCGCCGCCTATCCCATGGAGGGCGTCCATATCCGCCTGGCCAGCGGCAACGCCGGCATCCAGGCCGCCATCAACGAGGTTCTGGAAACCACCGAGCTGCCCATGATGGCCTGGGTCTACGCCACCATCGTCGCCCTGGTCTTCATCACCTATCGCGACTGGCGCGCCACCATCGCCTGCTGCGTGCCGCTGACGCTTTCCAGCTTCCTCGGCTACTGGTTCATGAAGGAGCTGTCCATCGGCCTGACCGTCGCCACCCTGCCGGTGATGGTGCTGGCGGTGGGCATCGGCGTCGATTACGCCTTCTACATCTACAACCGCCTGCAGTTCCACCTGGCCCACGGCGAGGAAATCGTCACCGCCTTCAAGCGATCGCTGATCGAGGTGGGGGTGGCGACCATCTTCACCGCCCTGACGCTCTCCATCGGCATCGCCACCTGGTCGTTCTCGGCGCTGAAATTCCAGGCCGACATGGGGCTGCTGCTGACCTTCATGTTCATGATCAACATGCTGATGGCCATAACCCTGCTGCCGGCCCTGGCAGTGATCATCGACAAGGCGGTGCCGCGCACCGGCCCGGTCCGCGCACCGCTGGTCGCCCATTGACGGAGATGAACATGAGAACCCGGACTCTTCTTGCGTTCGTCTTCGCGGGCCTGATCTCCCTCCCCGCTCCCCCCTCCCAAGCCGAGGGGATCAGGCCCCCTCCTCCACGCGCCGCCTTCCGCGGCCCCATGGCGCAGCACGCCCCCATGGTCGAGCTTGCCTATGCCGGCAAGCGGCTGGTCGCCGTCGGGGATTACGGCACCATCCTGCTGTCCGACGACGGGGGCCGCACATGGCGGCAGGCGCGCAGCGTCGCCACCGACACCATGCTCACCGCCGTCGCCTTCACCGGGCCGGAAACCGGCTGGGCGGCGGGCCATGGCGGGGTGATCCTCAAGACGGTCAACGGCGGGGAAACCTGGACGCTGGCCCATCAGGCCGCCCCGGACATGGTGCTGATGTCGCTGGCCTTCGAGACCCCGGAGCGGGGCATCGCCGTCGGGGCTTACGGCGCCGCGCTGGTCACCGAGGATGGAGGCGCCAGTTGGGCCCCGGCCACGCTGGGAACCGGCGAGGATTCCGACCGCCACCTCAATCATGTGGCCGTCTCGGCGGCGGGAAGCCTCCTGGTGGCGGCCGAGGTGGGAACCATCTTCCGCTCCGCCGATGGCGGCCGCTCCTGGTCCACCGTCACCCTGCCCATCAAGGGCTCGGTCTGGAGAATCCTCGGCCTCGGCGACCGCTCGCTGCTGGCCACCGCCATGGGGGGGCGGCTGTTCCGCTCCAGAGACGACGGACTGACCTGGACGGCGCTGCCATCCCCGACCACCCAAAGCCTGAGCGGCGCGGTCCAGCTGGCCGATGGCCGGCTGGTGGTGGTCGGACTGGCGGGAACGGTCCTGACCGGCCGGAGCGACGGCAGCGGCTTTTCCGCCTTCACCCAGCCGGACCGCATCAATCTTGCCTCCACCCTGGCGGTGGGGGAGTCCGATGTCGTCCTGGCGGGGCTTGGCGGCGTCACCAGGCTGGAGCTGAAGAACAAGAGCCCATAACCAAAAGTGGTTATCGCCTTGGCGATAGGTTCTTGGCCTAATGTTGACAAGATTTCATACCAACGAAGCGGCTTAATAAAGGATGACAATCATGAATCCAGATGAACTGGCCGGTAAAATTCGTCAGGACACCAAGGATTTTCTTGCGAGAAAGCATAAACTGCTGATCGGCGGTCAGTGGCAGGATGCCGCATCCGGTAAGACGTTCCCCGTCTACGACCCGGGAACCGGCCGCCAGATCGCCGCCGTCGCCGAGGCCGATTCCGCCGACGTGGACCGGGCGGTGAGCGCCGCCCGCGCCGCCTTCGAGAGCAAGGCCTGGCGCGACATGAAGGCCAGCGACCGCGAGCGCTTGCTCCATCGCCTGGCCGACCTGATCGAGGCCAACGCCGACCAGCTGGCCGAGCTGGAATCGCTCGACAACGGCAAGTCGGTGATGATGGCCCGCCACCTGGACGTGGTGGCGGCGGTGGATTTCTGCCGCTACATGGCCGGCTGGCCGACCAAGAACGAGGGGGCGACCATCCCGGTGTCGTTCCCCTATGTCCCCGAGGGCAAGTTCTTCGCCTATACCCAGCGCGAGCCGGTGGGCGTGGTCGGCCAGATCATCCCGTGGAACTTCCCGCTGCTGATGGCCGCGTGGAAGCTGGCTCCCGCCCTGGCCTCGGGCTGCACCTCCATCCTCAAGCCGGCCGAGCAGACACCGCTGACCGCGCTGCGCCTGGGCGAGCTGATCATGGAAGCGGGCTATCCCGCCGGCGTGGTCAACATCCTGCCCGGCTACGGCCACACCGCCGGCGCGGCCATCAGCGCCCATCCCGGCGTCGACAAGGTGGCGTTCACCGGCTCCACCGAGGTGGGCAAGCTGATCACCCAGGCGGCCATGGGCAACCTGAAGAAGGTCTCCCTGGAACTGGGCGGCAAGTCCCCGGCCATCGTGCTGGACGACGCCGACCTGGACATCGCCATCCCCGGCGCCGCCATGGCCATCTTCTTCAACCACGGTCAGGTCTGCGCCGCCGGTTCGCGCCTCTATGTCCACAAGTCGGTGTTCGACAAGGTTGTGGACGGCGTGGCCGGAGCCGCCAAGCAATTCTCGCTGGGCCACGGCATGTCGCCCGCCACCCAGATGGGCCCGCTGGTCTCGGAAGAGCAGGCCCGGCGGGTCTGCGGCTACATCGACAGCGGCCTGGCCGAGGGCGCCCAGGCCGTGGCCGGTGGCCGCCGCCTCGACCAGCCCGGCTATTTCGTCGAGCCGACCGTGCTGGTCAACACCAAGCCGAGCATGAAGGTGGTGCGCGAGGAGATCTTCGGCCCGGTGGTGGTCGCCATGCCCTACACCGAGCTGGACGAGGTCATCGCGGCGGCCAACGACAGCATCTACGGCCTGGGGGCCAGCATCTGGACCAGGGATCTGGCCAAGATGCATCGCATCACCCCGGCGCTGAAGGCCGGCACCGTCTGGGTCAACTGCCACGGCCTGGTGGACGCCGCCCTGCCGTTCGGCGGCTACAAGCAATCCGGCTGGGGACGGGAATTGGGCAAGACGGCCATCGACGCCTACACCGAAACCAAGTCCGTCTGCCTGGCCTATTAGGAAAAAGGGAGCGGGGGCGGTTCCGCCGCCCCCGCGGATGATTTGCCGGAGATCGAGAATGAAGCATAAGTCCTGGCGTTTCGTGCCGCTGGCGGTCCTCGCCCTGGCTTTCGCGGGATTGGCGGCGGCCCCCTCCGTCCAGGCCAAGGAGCCGTCGGCCGAGGCGGTGCTCAACACCAAGTGCTCGACCTGCCATCCCCGCACGGCCACGGGCGGGCTGTTCCGCATCGACGAGCAGCGCAAGTCGCCCGAGGGCTGGGCCATGACCGTGCGGCGCATGCGCCAGTGGCACGGGGTGATCCTCAGCGACGCCGAGGCGCAGAACGTGGTGAAGCATCTCGCCGACCGCCAGGGTCTCGCCCCCGAGGAGACCAAACCCTTCCGCTATGCCCTGGAACGGCGCACGCTGGTGGAAAGCCCCGACGATTCCGACGTGGCGGTACTGTGTGCCCGCTGCCATTCCTATGCCCGCGTCGGCCTGCAGCGCCGCACCGCCGCCGAATGGCGCCGCCTCGCCCACATGCATCTCGGCCAATGGCCGACCGCCGAATACCAGGCCCTGGCCCGCGACCGCAAATGGTGGGAGATCGTCTCCGGCCCGCTGCCGGAAAAGCTGGCGGCCAAATGGCCCCTGGATTCGGCCGCCTGGAAGACCTGGAAGGCCCACCCCTCGCCCAATCTGGCGGGAGACTGGGCCGTCGCCGGCCACCGGCCGGGCAAGGGCGATTACTGGGGCCGGATGGAGGTCAAGCGCAGCGCCGCGGATTCCTACCGCCTGAGCTACCGGCTGACCTGGGCCGACGGCGGCATCGAGACCGGCGAGGGTCGCTCGGTGGTCTATACCGGCTTCGAGTGGCGTGGCAGCACCAGGCTGGGCCGCGAACAGGTCAGCGAGGTCCTGCAGGCCTCGGCCGACGGCAACCGCCTGGAGGGACGCTGGTACCTGGACGATCAGGACGCCATCGGCGCCACCATGGTCGCGGTGCGCGGCAAGGGGGCCATCGCCAACCTGTCGCCCTCCGCCGTCAAGGCGGGCGAGACCACCCGTCTGGTGATCAGCGGCAACGCCCTGGACAAGGAGGTGTCCCTCGGCAATGGCCTCAAGGTGGAAAAGGTGGTCTCGGCCACGCCCGAGGCCCTCACCCTTCTGGTTTCGGCCTCGGCCGCGACCGCCACCGGCCCGCGCGAGATTTCCGTGGGCAAGGCCAAGGCGGCGCTGCTGGTCTATGACCGGATCGCCAGCCTCAAGGTCGAGCCGGAAACCATGGTGGCGCGCCTCGGCGGCAACGGCGGCCCGGTGCCGCCCGCCCCCGCCCAGTTCGACGCCGTGGCCTTCACCGCCGACAACCTCCGCATCGGCCCGGTCACAGCCAAGTGGTCGGTGGGTAATTTCGACGAGACCGCCGAACACGACCAGGATGCCAGATTCGGCGGCCAGCTGCGCCCCGACGGCTTGTTCATGCCCGCCGGCGCGGGGCCCAATCCGGCCCGGAAGAACCTGAACAACGTCGCCAACCTGCTGATCAAGGCCGAAGTGGCCGAGGGCGGCGCCACGGTCGCGGGAAGCGCCCACCTCGTGGTCGCCCCCCAGCGCTGGAATGACGCCGAGATCCGGTAAGGAAATGAACGTGGTGAAAGCAACCTGGCGCAAGGCCGATGCCGATCTGCGCGACCTCGCGGTCGACGGGCGCCGCATCCTGTTCCACGTCCCCACCACCAGCCTGTTCGAGCTGGACCCGGTGGCGGGCGCCGTGCTCGACCGGCTGGACGCGGAGGACGAAACCTCCGCCCTCGACGGCCGGTTCGGCGCCGAGGCGGTGGAGGAGGCACTGCAGGACCTCGCCGCCCTGGAAGTGATCCGGCGGCGGGAGGCGGCGCCCCGCCCCGCCGCCCGGCCGCCTTTGCCCGGCCATTCCCTCACCACCCTGGTGCTCACCCTGACCACCGGCTGCAACCTGGCCTGCACCTATTGCTACAAGGAAGACTTGAGCCGCCCGGCCGGGGCCGCCCGGCTGTCGCCGGCCCATGCCGAGCAGGCGGTGGAGCTGCTGATCTCCGAATCCGGCCCGCGCCGGCGGCTCAACCTCACCTTCTTCGGCGGCGAGCCGCTGACCGCCCTGCCGCTGATCCGCCATACGGTGGCCTATGCCGAGCGCCGCGGCATGGAGACCGGCAAGGAATTCGACTATTCCCTGACCACCAACGCCACCCTGCTGGACGACGCGACGGTGGATTTCCTGGCCGCCCACCGCTTCGCCATCACCGTCAGCATGGACGGCCCCCCGGCGGTTCACGACCGCAACCGCCGCACCATCGGCGGTGCCGGCACCTATGCGGTGGTGGCCGAGAATGCCCGCCGCCTGCTGCAGCGCTACCGCCTGCGGCCGGTAGGCGCGCGGGTCACCCTGGCCGCCGGCATGACCGACGTGGCCGGCATCCACCACCACCTGAAGAACGAGATCGGCTTCGCCGAGGTGGGCTTCGCGCCGGTCACCGCCGGCCTGCCCGCCGGATTCGGACTGGGCGACGACGGCACCCGGGTGGTGTTCGACAACCTCAAGGCCCTGGCCCTGAAATGGCGCGACGCGGCCATCGAGGGGCATGACATCGGGTTTTCCAATATCAGCCAGATGATGACCGCCCTGCACGAGGGCAGCACCAAGCTGATCCCCTGCGGCGCGGCGGTGGCCCTGCTGGCGGTGGACACCACCGGCGCCCTGGCGCTGTGCCATCGCTTCGCCGGCAGCGGCCAGGACGGCTTCGGCCATGTGGAGACCGGCCTCGACCATGGGGCGGTGGCGGCCTTCGTCGACCGCGCCCTGGACCGCAGCGAGGGCTTCTGCGGCGATTGCCACGCCCGCCACCTGTGCGCCGGCGGCTGTTATCACGAATCCTACGCCCGCCACGGCGACATGTTCCGCCCCACCGACCATTACTGCGAGATGATGCGGGAATGGGTGGACCTCGGCATCACCATCTATGCCGGGATCATGGCGGCCAATCCTACGTTCATGGCCCGCAGGGCGGGACCTCGAGGGAGCGACTCATGAAGCATCTGAAACCCGTCAACCGCAAGGCCGAGCAGGTGCGGCGCGCCGCCGAGGAGGGCAAGGCCCCGGAAGCCCGCGTCATGCAGGTGGTCAACGGCTGCACCTCGACCCTGGACCCCGGCTGGGAGGTCGATCCCTTCGGCGGCATCGCCGCCCTGTGCCAGCCGGTGGAGGCCGATCTCTACGGCTGTTCCGACCCGTGCTGGTGGCCGGTCCAGGTGCCCGACACCATCAACACCCACCCGGACTGGAGCACCGAGGTTCCCTCGGCCATGCGCGACTGGCGCAAGCTTCAGTCGGTGTTCAACAAGAAGTGATTCAGGGGAGCCCACCCATGACGTCCAAGGTCTTCGCCGCCGCGCTGCTGGCGCTTGGCACATTGTCGTTCGATCCGGCGGCCGCGGGAGCCAAGGAATACATCCTGACCTCGACCAAGCCGAACACCCTGGTGCTGGTAGACCCCGCCGCGCGCAAGGTGGAGCGCACCTACCAGATCCCCGGACCGGGCGCGCCCTTGGGCATCGTGCCCTCGCCCGACGGCAAGGTGGCCTATGTCGTCACCAACCACTGGGGCAGCCTGGTGGGCATCGACCTGGACAGCGGCAAGGAGGTGTTCCGCGCCGATTTGAGCGACGGCAACGTCCGGGCCCGCAACATGTTCGGGCTGGAGATCAGCCCCGACGGCAAGGAAGTGTTCGTCATGCGCTCGCCGGTCCGCCTCGGCCAGGGCGAGTACGAGGTGCAGGACGTGGGCATCGCCGTCTACCGCACCGATGCCGGGCTGAACGCCAGGCCCGACCGCATCCTGCCGGTGCCGCGCCGCACCACCGGGCTGTTCATGGCCCCCGACGGAAGCAAGCTGTATGCGGTCAACTGGGACATCCACACCCTGGACCCCAAGGACGGCAAGGTCCTCAAGGTGGACAAGGTGGCCAATTGGGAGCGTCCCAATTGGGGCGTTCCCGACGTCTTCGGGGTGTGGAACCACTACGAGCAGGCCAAGGTCTTCGCCAATCCCTACTTCGCCACCCGCACCGATCTCGACCCCAAGGACCCGGCGGCGGCCCGCACCGGCATGCTGACGCTCGACTTCGCCACCGGCAAGCTCACCATGGGCGAGTTCGAGGACACCAGCGCGGTGATCTTCTCGTCGGTGGTCAACCCGGTGCGCCGCAACGAGGTGTTCTCGGTCTACAACACGCTGTCGAAGACCGACACCGCCAGCAATCAGCTGGTCAAGCGGGTGACCCTGCCCCACACCTATTACTGCCTGAACATTTCCGGCGACGGCAAGGAGGTCTACGTGGCGGGAACCATCAGCGACATCGGAATCTACTCCACCGAGACCCTGGAGCGCATCGGCGAGATCAACCTGCCCGACGGCCATGACATGGGAGGGACCTGGATCAGAATGGTCCAGCGTTAGCCCGCCATGGCCCATGGTTTCCGCCCTCTGTTCCATCTTCTGCGGCCGCATCTGGGATCGGTCGCCCTGGTGCTGGGCGCGTCGGCGGCCGCCTCGGCCCTGGCCCTGGCCCAGCCCTGGCTGGCCAAGCGGCTGATCGACGACGGGCTGATCGCCCGGCAGATGCCGGTGGTCGCCGCGACCTGCGCCCTGATCCTGGGGGCGGCCCTGCTGGCGCTCGGGGTGGGGGCCTTCAACCGCTGGCACTACCTGACCCTGTCGGGAAAGGTGCTGTTCGCCCTGAGGGAGCGGGTGTTCGGCCATCTCCAGCGCCTACCGCCCACCTATTTCGCCCGCCGGAGCACCGGCGAGATCCTGTCGCGCATCGACGGCGACGTGGCCGAAGTCCAGCGCTTCGTCGTCGACACGGTGCTGGCGACGGTCAACGCCGTGCTGGTGCTGGCCGGGACCTTGGCGGTGATGGCGGCGCTGGCTCCCCAATTGCTGGCCCCGGCCTTCGTGCTGCTGCCGCTGCAGATCGTGGTGGCGCGGCGCCTGCGCCCCCGCATGGAGCGTTTGGTCCGCCGCCTGCGCGAACGCAACGGCGAGATGTCCGGCTTCCTGGTCCACGGCCTGCAATCCATGAAGCTGATCCAGGCCATGGGGGGCGAGGCCCGCGACGCCGCCCGCTTTAGCGCCCTCAACCGCCATTACCTCGACGACCTGCGCCGCGCCGAACTGTTCTCGGCGGTGGCCGGCGGCATCCCCGGCCTGCTGAACGGGCTGGCGGCGGCGGCGGTGTTCCTGGCCGGCGGCCTGCTGGTGATGGAAGGCACGGTGACGGTGGGCGCCCTGGTGGCCTTCACCTTGTATCTCGGGCGCGCCGTGGGGCCGGTGAACACCCTGCTGGGGCTGATCCTGGCCCAGCGCCGCGCCCGCGTCAGCCTCGACCGGGTCATGGAGATTCTCGACGAGCCGGTGGCGGTGGAAAATCCGCCCGTCCCCCTCGCCCTGCCAGCCACGGCCGCCGGGGCCATCCGCCTCGACGCCGTCACCTTCTCCTATGGGGGCGGCGGGCCGGTGTTCAGCGGGCTGGACGCCGTCATTCCCGCCGGCGCCAAGGTCGGGCTGGTCGGCGCCTCGGGCATCGGCAAGAGCACCCTGGTCGACCTGCTGCACCGCCATTACGACCCGGATCGCGGCCGCATCCTGCTGGACGGCGTGGACCTGCGCCATCTGGACCTGGCCGAATTGCGCCGCCGCATCGCGGTGGTGGCGCAGGACAGCCCGGTGGTGGCCGGAACCATCGCCGACAACATCCGCCTGGCCGCCCCCGACGCCGACGACCGGACGGTAGAGCGGGCGGCCGCGCTGGCCGAGATCGGCCATCTGGGCCTCGACACCCTGGTGGGGGAACGCGGCGCCACCTTGTCGGGCGGCGAGCGCCAGCGTCTGGCCATCGCCCGGGCATTGCTCCTCGATCCCCTGGTGCTGGTCCTCGACGAGGCGGTTTCGGCGGTGGACCTCGAGTCCGGCCGCCGCATCGCCCGCACCATCGACACCCTGTTCCACCACCGCACCAGGATCGTCATCTCGCATCATCCCGACGCGCTGGCCGGAGCCGGACTGATCCTGGAGCTCACCCCCGCCGGGCTGCGGCCGCACGCCGCCGAGGCGGTGGCATGATCGGCCTGCTCGACACCGGCCTGTCCGGGCCTCTGGCGGGCAGCACCCGGCTGTCCCACCGTTTCTGGCTGGATGGGGACGGTCGTGTCGCCGACGGCCCCGCCCGCCCCGACCTGATGGGCCACGGCACCGCCCTGGCCGGGCTGATCCAGGCGGGCTGCCCCTCGGCCCCCATCGTCAACGCCCAGGTGTTCGGCGCCGACGGCGCGGCGCCCCCCGTCGCCATCGCCGCCGGCCTGGACTGGCTGGTGGCCAAGGGCGTCCGCATCGTCAACATGAGTTTCGGCCTCGCCGAGGACCGCCGCATCCTGGCCGAGGCCTGCTCCGCCGCCGTGCGGGCCGGAATTCTGCTGGTGGCCGCCGTCCCGGCCATGGGCGCCATGGTCTTTCCCGCCGCCTATCCAGGAACGGTGCGGGTGACCGGCGACGGGCGCTGCCGGCCCGGCGAGGTCTCGCGGATCGACGACGACCGCGTCCATTTCGGCGCCAGCCCCCATCTCGCCCTCAAGCCGGAAACGCCCTGGCGGCGGAGCGCCGTGGCCGGCGCCAGCGTGGCCACCGCCCGCGTCACCGCCCGGCTGGCCGGCCTGCTGCTCCGCTTTCCCGGCGACGACAACGCGCGATTGCTGGCCCGGCTGGAGGAAGCCGCCCTGCCGCTCGGCCCCCAGCGGGAGCATCTCCATGTCGGCTGAGGCCGTCCTGCCCCCGCTGGCGATCGCGGCCCTGGCCATGGCGGTGGCGCGCCATTCCCGCCCGGCCGGATACGGCGCGGTGGTCCTGCTGCTCCTGGCCGTCCTGGGGCTGGCGGCCCGTTTTCTGGCCGACGATGGCGGCAACGCCCTGGTGTTCCGCCATGCCGGCGGCGACCAGCCGTGGCCGCTGCGGCTGGCCGGCCTGTGGGCCAGCGACCAGGGAACCCTGCTGCTGATGGCCCTGATGCTGGCCGGGATGGGGGCGCGGTGGAGCGGCGGTGACGGCTGGGCCGCTCGCGGCGCCCAGGCGCTGGCCCTGGCCTTCACCATCGGCACGGTGCTGTGGAATCCCTTCGACGCCACCTCCCCCGAGGCGCTGGCCGGGCCGCCGCCCCGCCACAACTCCCACCTCGCCACCCCGTGGATGGTGATCCATCCCCCGCTGCTGCTGGCCGCCCTGGCCCTGGTCATCGCCCCGGCCGGCGCCGCCTGCCAGGCCCTGGCCCGGCCCGGCCAGACTCAATGGAGCGAACTGGCCGGCGGCTGCGTCAGGGCGGCCTGGATCATCCTGGGCGCCGGCCTCGCCGCCGGGATGTGGTGGGCCTACCAGGATTTCACCTTCGGGCAGTTCTGGCACTGGGACCCGGCCCAGACCGCCATCTTCGCGGTGTGGATGGCGCTGACCGCCCAGATCCATACCCACGAGGCCCACCGCCGCAGCAATGGGCGGCGCTTCGCCGTCCTGCACCCCCTGCTGGGGCTGGTCGCCGCCGTCCTGGCCCTGGCCGCCATGGCGGTCATCCGCCTACCCATGCTGGCCTCCTCGCACCGCTATGTGGGCGACACCTCGGCGCCGCTGCTGGCCGGTCTGGCCGTCCTCCTGGCAATGGCGACGGCGCTGGCCGTCTGGCGGCGCCCCGCCGGCCGGGCGACGGCGCCCCGCGACGCCCTTGATGTGGCGGTGGCGCTGATGATGGTCGCAGCGGCCGTGGCGGTGCTGCATCTGGGTCATTCCCTGGCCGCCGCACTGCTGCACCTGCCCCGCCCGGACGGCCTGAAGCCGTTCCTCGACATGCTGCTGCGCTGGGCTACCCCCACGGAGGCCGAAGCCCTGCGGCAGGCCTTCGCCCAATGGGAGCCCGATCCGGTGGCCGTCAACCTCTGGCTGCTGCCCCCGGCCACCGCCCTGGGGCTGGCCGGGGGCCATGCCCTGCTGCCCCGCTTCCGCCGTCCGGCGACAGTGGCGGCGGTCCTGGCGGTGGTCCTGGCCATCGTCGTCGATCCGGTGACCGCCCGCTTCGACGGCTCCGGCATCACCGCCGCCGGCACCGTCGCCCATCTGGACTTGATCGGCGGCCTGTGGGCGGCGATGGCCTATCTCGGGCTGGCGGCGCTGGCGCGGCTGGGGACGGCGCTGCGCCAACGGCAGGCGAGGCCCGCCCTGGCGGCCGGGCTGCACCTGGGCATCGCCGTGGCGCTGGCCGCGCTGCTGGCCGCCACGGTCTTCGACGGAATCGCCCAGCGGATCATCCGCTGGCCGGACCAGGCGGGCGCCCTGGTCGCCCTGCCCGACGGCCAGAGCGTCGGGATCTTTCCCCCCGCCGCCGGAGCGCCCGCGACCGCCCGCGCCGTCTGGCGGCTGGAACGCGACGGCGTCGAGACGGAACGGGCCGAGGGGCTGGTCCATGTCCGCGACGACACGCCGTTTCCCGCCGGGCAGCGGGGATCGCAGCGGATGGTCTGCGAGATCCTCGACTACCGCTATGCCCGGCAGATCTCGGGACGCGGCCACATGATCGATCCCTTCATCCATCGCGGCCTGTGGCGGGACGTCCAGGTCTGGCTCCCGGCCCTGGACTCCGGCGCGTCCCATGACCTGCCGGTGGTGGTGAAGACCTTTCCCCTGGTATCGTGGCTGTGGGGCGGCCTTGCGCTCACCCTGCTGTCGGCCCTGGCCATGGGATTCCATGCGAGGAGGCAAAGATGAGCGGCATCGCCCTGGCCTTGACCCAGGCGAAGGAGTTGGAGCGGCTGCCGGCCAATGGGCCGCTCCGGGTGGCCGATTGCGCCGGGGCGCTGGGTTGGTCGGCGCCGCCGCTCCCCCATGGCGTCGAGGACGAGGCGGTGACCCGCCTCCATCTGGGCTCGGAATTCTGCGAGACCCTGCTGCCGACCGAGACCCAACTCGCCCAGGCGGCGGGATGGGCCGCGGCGGCGGGGCTGGGTTTCGCCCTGCTGACCCCCTCCCTGTCCGATGGCGGACTGGCGGCGCTGGCCGCCCTGCTGCCCCATCTGCCCGCCGGGACCGAGGTGGTGGCCAACGACTGGGGGACGCTGCGCCTGCTCCGCGACCATCGCCCCGACCTGACGCCCGTCGCCGGGCGCCTGCTGTGCAAGATGGTCAAGGATCCCAGGCTGCCCTCGGCCGAATGGGCCCGCCTGTACCCCCACGGCGTCCATTCCGGCCCGTTCGGCGCCATCCTGGAGCGCATGGGCGTCCAGCGCATCGAGATGGACGTCCCGCCCTTCGCCGAGGCCGAGGACTTCCGCTCGAGCACCGCAAGGGTGGCGGTCCACGCCCCTTACGGTTTCTCGGTCAAGGGCCGCGCCTGCCGCATCGGCTCGCTGGCCCAGCCGCCCGAGGGCAAGTTCACCGCGGAACAGAAGTGCCGGCGGGAATGCCTGGTCTATGTGGGCGGGCTGTCGCGAGGCGATGCGGGAACGGGCGACCTGCCCACCTTCCAGCGGGGCAACACGGTGTTCTACCGCCATTCGCCCGCCATGATCGCGGCGCTATCCCTGGCCCTGGCCGAGGGCTGGATCGACCGGCTGGTCCTCAACGGAGACTGGAATGAAAATCGTCGCCCCCATTAGCCGCGTCGACGAGGTGGCCGCAATGGCGGCGGCCGGCGCCGGCGAGATCTATTGCGGCATCGTGCCAACCGACTGGACCGAGCGCTTCCGCAGCGCCGGGGTCAATCGCCGGGCGTTCGGCAACCTCACCCGCTACGAGGAGCTTGCCGAGGCCGTCGCCATCGCCGCCGGGCACGGCTCCACCGTCTCGCTGGTGATGAACGCCCAGCATTATGCCGACGCGCAGGTCGAGGCGCTGCTGGAACTGGCGGAACGCTTCGCCGGAATGGGCGGCCACGCCCTGATCGTCGGCGATATCGGCCTGCTGGCCCGGCTAGGGCGCCAGGACCTGGGCATCCGCCTGCACGCCAGCTCGCTGCTGGCCTGCCGCAACGCCGGAACGGCGGCCCTGCTGGGAGAATTGGGAGCCTGCCGCGTGGTGCTGCCGCGCGACCTCGGATTGGGCGAGATCACCGCCATGGCCGCGGCCTTGCCCCAGCTGGAATTCGAGGCCTTCGTCCTCAACGACGGCTGCGTCTTCGAGGAGGGCAACTGCCACACCATCCACCTGCCCGGCCGGCTGGGCGGCCCCATCTGCCTCGACCGCTACGCCACCGAATACACCCGGGTGGACGGACGGACGCTGAGCGCTTCCGAGGCCGAGGCGCTGGCCGCCAACGACGCCCGCCACGAGGAATGGCTGTGGTACCGCTTCGGCTGCGGCTTTTCGGTCACCGCCAACGGCCTGCCGTTCGGCCCCTGCGGCCTGTGCGCCGTTCCCGCCCTGGCCGAGGCGGGACTGGCGGCGGTCAAGATCGCCGGCCGCGAGGGGCCGCTCGACCGCAAGCTGAAGAGCGTCGAGATGGTCCGCGCCACCCTCGACCGGCTGGGCGCAAGGCAAGGCGGCGCCCAGGTGGCGGCCTTCGCCCAGGGGCTGCGGGCGCGACAGGATCTCTGCGCCACCGGCTACATGTGCTATTACCGGGAGGTCATCGAACGCTACCGCCCCGATCCCCTCCTCGCGCAGGCGGGATGAGCCGGGAAGGGGCGGCCGGAAGGTTCGCACGAAGGAGAGACCACGGTTTGGGAGCGCTCAATTCGATGATCCGCCAGGCGACTTCGACGAAATCGGACCCTTTCGAGGCCGTCCGCGAGATTCACGACGCCCTGGCCCGTCCGCGCGCCGAGTTCACCGCGGTGTTCTGCTCCAAGCGCTACTACCAGCCCCTGCTGGAACAGGCCTTCCGGGAATTCTTCGGCGGCACGGCGCTGGTGGGCTGCACCACCGCCGGCGAGATTTCCACCGCCGGCTACACCGATGGCGGCATGACCGGCCTCAGCATCGCCGAGGAGGCTTGCGTCGCCGTCTCGGACATCATCCTCGACGTCTCCCATTTCAAGCCGGCCCAGATCCGGGTGGTGGTCGAGGACCTGCAGAACCAGCTGCGCCAGCGCGGCATCGAACCCGCCTCGCACAACACCTTCGCCCTGATGCTGATCGACGGCATGTGCTGCGCCGAGGAGCAGGTGATCAGCACGCTGAACACCGCCCTGGGCGGCCTGCCGCTGTTCGGCGGCTCGGCCGGCGACGACATGCGGATCGCCGCCACCCAGGTCCTGTACCGGGGCCGCTTCTATTCCAACGCCGCGACCCTTACCCTGGTCCACACCGTGCTGCCGTTCCGGGTGTTCTCATCCCAGCATTTCGTCGGCAACGGCGAGCAGGCCATCGTCACCGGCGCCGACCCCGACCGCCGGATCATCACCGAGCTGAACGGCGACAGCGCCGGGCTGGAATACGCCCGCATGGTGGAATGCGACATCGAGGAATTGCGGGCCAAGAAGATGCTGCTGCCGCCCCTGGTGGTGCGCATCGGCGGCTCGTGGTACGCCCGCAGCCCCAGCGGCATCATGGACGACAACAGCCTGAAGATGGCCTGCGCCATCGACGAGGGCGTGCCGCTGAGCATCGGACGCAACACCGGCATGATCCCCAACCTCAAGCGATCCTTCGAGGCGGTCCAGGCGGCCATCGGATCGCCGGTGGCGGTGCTGGGCATCGACTGCGTCATGCGCCGCGTCGAGGCGACGTCGCTCGACCTGGGACCCGACATCGCCAGGCTGTTCGAGGAAAACCGGGTGATCGGCTTTTCCGCCTATGGCGAACAGATCAACGGCATGCACCTCAACAACACCTTCACCGGCATAGCCTTCGGACAATCGGTGGGGATCGAGCGGCCCGAGGCGGGCTCCATCCAGGCCGCCTCCCCCGACACGCAGACCGAATGCGGGCGGCTGGAGCAGGAAAACGCCAAGCTGCGCAAGACCATCCAGGTTCTGCTGCGCCGCATCGAGCGCAGCATGACCATCCCCAGCGACACGTTCTCGCTGTTCCAGAACAACGTGCTGCTGGAAAAGACCGTCCAGTTGCGGACCGAGGACATCGTCGAGCTGAACCGCAAGCTCAGCCAGGAACTGATCGCGCGACGCGAGGTCGAGGTCGCCCTGACGGCGGCCAAGGCCGAAGCCGAGCGGGCCAATCTCAGCAAGACCAACTTTCTCGCCTCGGTCAGCCACGACCTGCAGCAGCCGCTGAACGCCGCCCGGCTGCTGCTGGGGGCGCTGATGGACGAGGACCTCTCGTCGTCCGGCATGTCGCTGCTGGGCCGCATCGAAGGGGCGCTGGAAGCCGCCGAGGAGATGCTGGCCGATTTCCTGGACGTGTCGAAGCTGGAGGCCGGGGGATTCGCCACCCACCTCTCCCACTTCGCCATCGGCCCCCAACTGGCCCAGCTCGAGGCCGAATACGCGCCGCAGGCCCGCCGCAAGGGCCTGTCGCTGCGCATCGTCCCAAGCGAGGCGGTGCTGCACACCGACAAGGGCTTGCTGCAACGCATCTTGCGCAATTTCCTCGCCAACGCCATCCGCTACACCCGCTCCGGCCGGATTCTGGTCGGATGCCGGCGGGTCGACGGCGAGATCATGGTCGAGGTCCACGATACCGGCATCGGCATTCCGCAAGACCGGCTGCAGGACATCTTCGAACCCTACCGCAGTCTGGCCATCGGCGGCCCCAACGACACCCACGGCTCGGGACTGGGCCTGACCATCGCCAAGAACTTCGCCGACATCCTCGGCCTGAAGCTGGTGGTCCGCTCCACCGAAGGCCGCGGCTCGTGCTTCGCCGTGCGCGTCCCCTCCGGCCACCTGCGGCGGGCGGCGGGCGGCGCCTCCCTTCCCCAGGGCGCGGCGGCGACCCTGGTCGGACAGCGTGTGCTGGTTCTCGACGACGATGCCGCGTCCCGGGAAGCCCTCGCCACCATTCTGGGCGGATGGGGCTGCGAGACACTGGCCGCCGCCACCGTGGACGAGGCCCTCTCCCTGTCCAGGAAGCGCCCCGACCTGCTGATCATCGATTATCATCTGGATGAAGGGCTGACCGCGCTCGACGTTCTCGACACGCTCAGAAAGCATGCCGGACAGGAAAAGCCGGCCCTGGTCATTTCGGCGGACCTGTCGAAAGAGATTCCCGAACAGCTGCAGCGGCGCGGCCTGGAATTCCTGCCCAAGCCGATCAATCCGGCCCGCCTGCGCTCTCTCGTCACCTATGTCCTGTACTGCCAGGCCGGACATTGAGCCCAGGGCGCTGGGCGTGCATGCCCTAGCGTTCGCGGAACGCCTGGGAGGCGGCCAGCTGGATCGGTTTCAGCAGGTATTGCAGAATGGTCTTTTCCCCCGTGACCACGTCGGCCTGGACGGTCATGCCGGGCAGGATGCGGTTGCGGTCGGGATCGTCACCCACATAGCCCTTGGCCAAGGTCACCACCCCCTTGTAGTAGGGCAGCTTGTCCTCGTCGAGGAAGGTCGAGGGTGAGATCTGGGTCAACATGCCGTCCACCGCGCCGAAACGGGCGAAATCGTAGCTCGATACCTTGATCCGCACGGCCTGGCCCGGCTGCACATGGCCCACGTCGCGGGGCTGGATCTGGTTCTCCACCAGCAAGGTGTCGTCCACCGGGACGATCTTGGTGATCAATCCGCCTTGGGGAATCACGGCGCCGGGGCTGGCGACGTTGAGTTCCTGCACGATGCCGCGGGCCGGCGCGACCACGGCCAGCCGTTGGACCCGGTCTTCCAGCTTGGCCCGCGTCTCGCGCAATTGGGCCAGTTCGGCACCGGCCGTGCCCATTTCGGTGAAGGCCTCCTGGGCCAGCTTGCTGCGCTGGTCCTGCAAACGCGATTCGGCCTCGGCCAGCGCCTCGCGCGAGGTCCTGATCTGGGCCTGCAGGCGGGCGCGCTCGCCCTTCAGGCGCTCGGATTCGCGCTTGATGACCAGGAACGACACCTGGGAATTCAGCCCCTTGGCCAGCAGATCCTCGCGGATGCCCACTTCACGTTCCACCAGCTTGAGCTGTTCGCCCAGGGCGGCGTATTGGCCTTCGTACTGGCTGATGTCGGAGCGGCGCTGGGCGATCAGGCTTTCCAGCACGGTGACGGCGGACAGTCGCGAGGCTTCCTGCGCCTTGAAGATGATGTTCTGGTCGCTGACCTGGGAATCCTCCCCCCCGCCGCCGGCGCGGGAAAAGTCCGGGCCACGCCCCTCGGCGAAGGCACGAAGACGCTCGGAACGCAATTCCAGACCGGCCTCGCGGACCTTGATCTGCTCAAGCTCTGCCACGGCCTGGGCGGGATCGAGGCGCAGCAGCACCTCCCCCTTCTGCACCAATTGCCCCTCGCGCACCAAAACCTCGGCGACGATGCCGCCTTCCAGATGCTGGATGGGTCGGATCTGACTGGACGGCACCACCTGGCCGCTGGTGGCGGCCACTTCCTTGACCGGCGTGACCGCGCTCCAGCCCAGCAGCGCCAGGACGGTAAGAATGGTCGTCAGCACAGAAGCCCGCGCCAGCGGATCGACGCCGCCCTCCTCGAAGACCACCGCATGGGCCAGATGGCGGCGGAAACGGTCGATATTCTCGTGGTTATTGAGTTCAAGGGCGGATTCCGCCGTCTCGGGATAGATGCGGGTCAGAGCGACCATCAGCAGGCTGAGGCAGACGAAACAGCCCAGCGCCCCCCAGCGGGCGGCCTCCGCCGCCATGCCGGGGCTGCCGAGATAGGCCAGTTCCACCAGTCCGCGCACCCCGAGGATGGCTGCCAGGGCGCCGGCGGCGAACAGGCGCGTGCCGCCCAGGGAACGGTTCAGCAGCATCACCGAAACCGATTCCATGCGCCGCCCGATCAGCCAAAGGCCGCCGAAAGCCATGGTCATGACCCAGGCCGACTGGACCACCCACAGCCAGCCGCATTGCGCGTCTGCCGGACAGCCGTCGATACCGAAGACGGCGACGGCCAGAACCATGGCCGGTCCAAGGGCCAGCCAGCCGATGAAGCGGGCCCAGCGATCGTGGCGAAGCCCCAGGAGCTCATAGGCGAACAGCAATGCCGCCGGGACGGCGATCACCCAGGACAGACCGCCCCACGCCCCCAATCCCAGGCGATTGATGCCGCCGGGAACGGCGAATTGGCCCAGCGCGACACCGACCAGCAGGGCGAGTTCCAGCGCGGTACGGCCGAAATCCACCCGTCGGCGCAGCAACAGATAGCCCAGCAGGATGGCCGCCTGAAGGGCGCCGAGCAGGGGAAGGCTGTCCAGAAGGGTCATGGCTGTTTTCTCCACTCTCCTCTACCCCGCCAACTTGGCCCGGACCTCGGAGGCCGGACCGGAAATGCGGAGCGCCCCCTTGTCCAGGACCAGGATCTGGTCGGCCAGCGACAGATGGCTGGGACGGTGGGTCACCAGGAAGATGGTGGCCAACCCCCGGGTCCATTCGATGAATTCGCGGAACCTGCGGTCACCCTCGGAATCCAGGCCGGTCACCGGCTCGTCCAGAAGGATGATGGGGCTGCGCTTCAGATAGGCCCGGGCCAGGGAAAGCCCCTGGGCCAGGGCGCCGGGAATGAGGTTGTTGCGGGCGTCGCCCACCCTTGTGTCCAGGCCGGCGGGAAGGTGCTCCACCTCGTCGCGAACCCCGGCCATGTCCAGGGCGTGCCACAGGTCGGCCTCGCTGGCATTGGGATGGGCGAGCCGCAAATTCTGGGCAATGGAACCGAACAGCAGTTCCGGCACCTGGGGGGCATAGGCGATGGCCTTGCGCAGGGCCACGGGGTCGATCTGGCGGATATCCATGTCGTCGATGACCACATTGCCGGCCTGGGCCTGATAAAGCCCGGCGATGAGCTTCAGCAAGGTGGATTTGCCCGAGCCGTCGGGCCCCACCACCGCGATCACCTCGCCCGGATTGGCCTGGAACGAAACGCCCAGAAGGGCGGGATCGGCGTCGTTGGAATAGCGGATGGAGACCCGCGAGAAGCTCACCGCCCCTTTCAGCCGCAGGGCGGCGTTGCCCATGGGGCGGTCGTCGGCTTCGACCTTCAACCCCATCAGCCCTTCCACCTGGCGGATGGTGGCGCGCGCCTGCTCCAGGCGCTGCAGCAGCCAGAATCCGGCCTGCATGGGCGCCAGCACCCGCCAGACCACCATCATGGAGGCGATGAGGGCACCCGCGCTCATGCGCCCGCCCAGGACCTGGGTGACCCCCACGGTCATGGTGGCGATGCCGGCGGCGATGACCATGGCCTGGGACAGGGCGGTCAGCGCCCCCGACAGCGAGGCGGCATAACGTCCCGCCATGGCGGCATCGGCGGAATAGGCGCGAAAGCGTTGCTCCCAGATATCCAGCAGGCCATCGGAATGCAGCGACCGCATCTTGGTCAGGGTCTCGACCACGAATTCCTGGCGCTGATTGCTCATGCGGGCCATGGCGGCAACCCGCGACCGCACCAGCGGCATCAGGGCGGTCAGCACCAGCAGGAACGCGCCCAGGGCCAGAACCGGGACCAGGGCCACCGGCCCGCCAAGCATGAACAGCACCACCACATAGACAAAGACGAAGGGCAGATCCAGCAGGGCCACCGCCAGTCCATCCGTGAACAGGGTCCGAAAGCTCTCCAGTTCGCGGAAGCGGGCCAACTGGCTGGCGATGCCGACCCGCTCGGTCACCTGGAGCGGCAGCGCCAGGGTCCGCTCGAACACCATGGCCGAGACGATATAGCTGAGGCGGACGCCCATATAGGCATTGGCCCGGCTGCGCAATTCCTGCAGCACGTGCTCGGCGACCACGACGATGCCGACACCGCCCAGGATGCCGACCAGCATGCGGGCGTCGCCGCTGCCGATCACCTTGTCGTAGACCGACATGGTGAACAGCGGCACGCCCAACGACAGGATGTTGATCAGGAAGCTCTGCGCCAGGATAGCCCAGATCAGCCCACGGAAACGGTCCATGAGGGACTGAAACCATTGTCCCGGCCGCGCGGCGGCCGTATCGACGGGGTTGAAGAAATAGGCGGTTCCCCACAGACGGCCATGGGATATGGTTCTGGTGCTTCCATCGGTACCGTCATAGGCGGTGACGTGGCCATGGTCCGCGTCCAGCAGCACCATGGGCGTTCCATCCGCCGCCATGAACAGGCAGGGCAGCAGCCGGGGCTCGACCGGCTCGCCGCGCATGGCGATGGAGGAACTGCCGAACCCCAGATTGGCCATCACGTTGCGGAACGAGACGATGTCCAGCTTGGACTGGATATGGGGCATGGCCTCGGCCAGCCGGCGCGGATCGTTGCACCACCGCATGGCTTCCAGCATGGGGACCAGACAGCGTCCCAGGGGCGACGCCTGACGCAGGACGCGCAGGAAGTCCGCATCGGCCAGCGAGGAGGATTCGCTCTCCTCCTCGGCCGCCAGCGAGGCCAGGATCATGGGTCCCGCCATGGCGGCGGCGGCGGCGGACGTCTCGGGCGCCGGACGCAGCGACGCCAGCCCGGCGGGGCACAGCCGCCCATCCACCAGTTCGAAGCTGCGATCCGCCAGATTGAGGAGCGACGGGCGCGACGACACCAAGATGATGGTCACCTTGCCCTTCAGCCGTTCCAGCACGTCGCGAAGCGCCTGATTGCCGGCGCCGTCGACGGCGGTATTGGCCTCGTCGAACAAGATGATGTCGGGCCGGTTCGCCAGAATGCGGCCGATGGCGATCAACTGGCGAATGCCACGCGGCAGGGAATCCTGCGGGCCGCTGGCCACCGGGGTGGAATAGCCGAGCGGCAGGCGCGACACAAAGCGTTCGATCCCCAGCTCCCTGGCCACCTCGCGCGCGGCCTCGACCCTGGCGCTGTCGAAGCTGGACAGGTTCTCGATGATGGTGCCGCGATAAAGCTCGGAACGCTGCGCGATATAGCCGATGCGGGTGTGGTAGCTGTCCCGGGCGAAGTCGCTCAGGTCATTTCCGTCAACCTCGACCGTACCCCGGGTGGGGACCACCAGCCCCCCCATCAAGGCCAACAGGCTGCTCTTGCCCGTCCCGCTGTCGCCGGTGATGCCGATCATTTCCCCGGGGGCGATGGTGAGATCGGCATCGACGATCACCTCGCCGCCATGCCCGTAGCACAGATGCACTCCGGCCAAGGTCATCTGGCCGCTGATCTGCGGCAAGTCCGGCTTGGCTTCCCCGTCGTCTTCCCCGCTCCCCAGAAGCCCCTCCAGCCGTTCCTCGGCCAGACGGGCGGCCTGGAACCGGGTCCAGCGGTCCAGCGCCAGCTGGATGGGCTGGGCGGCACGGCCCGCCAGCAGCGAACAGGCCGCCAGCACGCCGGTGGACATGTCGCCCTCGATGACCATCAGGCTGCCCAGGGCCACCACCAGGATGGTGTTGAGGCTGGTGAACAGCCGCCCCAATGCCGCGGTGCCATGAGACAGGTCGGCGGAGTGGAACTCGGCCAGGGCGCTGTTTTCCTGCAGCCGGTCGTGGCGGCGCTGCAACTGCGCCTCCATGGCCAGCGACTTGACGGTCTGGATGGACGACAGAACTTCCAGGATGAAATTGCTGCGGCTCTGGTCGAACAGCATGCGGCGCTTCAGCAGCATGCGCAGGCGATAGCCCGCCACCACGCCAACCACGCCCATGCCCACCAGCAGGACCACCGGGACCAGGGCCAGCCATCCGCCGAACAAGGCCAGCAACCCGATGAACACCAGGGCGAAGGGAATGTCGAAGACGGTCAGAAAGGCCTGGCCTGCGTAAAAATCCTTGAGCCGCCCGATGGCGTTGAGCGTCTCGAGATGAGCTCCCACCCCGCTCTGTTCGAAGACACCGAGCGGAGCGTGCAGCAACGAGCGGAAGACCCGGCTGGCGGCCATGTGCTCGAAGCGGCCGCTGGTCCAGGCCGTGACCGCCGAGCGGGCGATTCGCAGCACCATCTCCAGGCTGACCGCCACCACGATACCCGCCACCAGGGCTCCCAGGGTATCCATGGCCGCGTTGGGCAAGATGCGGTCGTAGACCTGCAGCAGGATCAACGGCAGCGCCAGCCCCAGCAGGTTCAGCACCACCGTTGCCGCGATCAGGTCAGCAAGACAACGGCGGAGCCCCGAAACCTCCAGAATGGCCTCGGGCGGCTTGACCAGGGCGCGCCAGAACCCTTTCAGCTCGCTGCGGAACCAGCGGGGCGGCAAACTGCGCAGATACAGCGAGCGGGCCAGACGGAGCCACAGCGGCCTTCTGCGTCGGGACCGACGCATCCCCTCGTCCTCTGCCATCCTATGTCGAGCTCTATCCAAGACGCCCCGTCAGTAGATGATCTTCTCGATGCCATCCAGGTGGATGACCGAGTTGTCGCCAAACCGGATATCGCCCTGAATACCCTGGGTATCCACATATTCATGTGATCCGGCCGGCAAAGGCTGTTCCACCCCGTTGATCAGCAACTGGAAGCTCTGGCCCACGGCCGAAATGTCCACCGTGTCGACGCCTCCGCCGCCATAGACGAAATCCGCCAGGGTGCCACCAGATCCGGCCGGGAAATCCGAGGCCCGGAACACCAGGAGGTCGTCGCCCGCCGCGCCGGTCAGAGTGTCGGAGCCACCGCCGCCGATCAGGATGTTGGCGCCGGAATCACCGGTCAGCACGTCGTTGCCGCCACCGCCCGTCAGATTCTCGATGCCCGCCAGGATATCGCCCGCGGCGTCGCCGCCGCTCTGGGCGGTGGCACGGGTCAGATCGACATTCACCGCCAGGGTGGACGCCGAATAGTCCGCGGTATCGCTGCCGGTCCCGCCGATCAGGCTGTCCGCGCCGGCCCCGCCGATCAAGGTGTCGGCTCCGGCGCCGCCCGACAGGGTGTCGTTGCCCGCCGCACCGTTCAGGACGTTGGCCCCGCCGTCACCGGTCAGGATATCGGCCGCATTGCCGCCCAGCAGGTTCTCGATGCCGGACAGCACGTCGCCCGCCGCGTCGCCGCCCGATCCGGTGCCGGTGGCCAGGTTGACGTTGACCGCCACGGTGGCCGCCGCATAGCTGGCGGTGTCGATGCCATCGCCGCCCACCAGGGTGTCGGCCCCGGCCAGACCGCGCAGCACGTCGTCGCCGTCGCCGCCGGTCAGGACGTTGACGCCGGTGGTGCCGGTCAGGGTGTCGCCGAAGGCGCTGCCGACCGCGTTCTCGATGGTCGCCAGCACATCGCCCGAGGCGTCGCCGCCACTCACCTGCGCCGTGGTCAGCGACAGGTTGACGGTGACGCCCGCCGCCGAAGTCTCGTAGCCCACCGTGTCGGTGCCAGTGCCGCCGATCAGCGAATCCGCCCCGGCCCCGCCGCGCAAGGAATCATCACCCGCCCCGCCATCCAGGCGGTTGGCGTTGCCGTCACCGGCCAGCAGGTCGTTGAAATTGGTGCCGGTGATGCTTTCGATGCCGCTCAGCACGTCGCCGTCGGCATCGCCGCCCGACAGGGTGCCCGCCGCCAGATCCGCGCTCAGCGCCGCGCCCGAGCCCGCATAGCTGGCGGTATCCGTACCAGCGCCACCGATCAGGGTGTCGCCCCCGGCTCCGCCGCTCAGGGTGTCGTTGCCCGCGCCGCCGTCAATGACGGTGACGCCCGCCGCCGAAGTCTCGTAGCCCACCGTGTCGGTGCCAGTGCCGCCGATCAGCGAATCCGCCCCGGCCCCGCCGCGCAAGGAATCATCACCCGCCCCGCCATCCAGGCGGTTGGCGTTGCCGTCACCGGCCAGCAGGTCGTTGAAATTGGTGCCGGTGATGCTTTCGATGCCGCTCAGCACGTCGCCGTCGGCATCGCCGCCCGATACGGTGCCCGCCGCCAGATCCACGCTCAGCGCCGCGCCCGAGGCGGCATAGCTGGCGGTATCCGTACCAGCGCCACCGATCAGGGTGTCGCCCCCGGCCCCGCCGCTCAAGGTGTCGTTGCCCGCGCCGCCGTCAATGACGTTGACGCCCGCATCGCCGCTCAGGATGTCCGCTCCCGCGCCGCCGGTCAGGTTCTCGATACCGGACAGCACGTCGCCCGAGGCATCGCCCACCGTGCCGGTGCCGGTGGTCAGGTTGACCGTCACGGCAGCCGTGGACGGGGCGTAGCTGGCGGTATCGATGCCGGCGCCGCCCACCAGGGTGTCGGCCCCGGCCAGACCGATCAGCACGTCGTCGCCGTCGCCGCCGGTCAGGATGTTGACGCCGGTGGTGCCGGTCAGGGTGTCGCCGAAGGCGCTGCCCACCGCGTTCTCGATGGTCGCCAGCACGTCGCCCGAGGCGTCGCCGCCGCTCACCTGCGCCGTGGTCAGCGACAGGTTGACGGTGACGCCCGCCGCCGAAGTCTCGTAGCCCACCGTGTCGGTGCCAGTGCCGCCAATCAGCGAATCCGCCCCGGCGCTGCCGCGCAAGGAATCGTCGCCCGCGCCGCCGTCCAGGCGGTTGGCGTTGCCGTCACCGGCCAGCAGGTCGTTGAAATTGGTGCCGGTGATGCTTTCGATGCCGCTCAGCACGTCGCCGTCGGCATCGCCGCCCGACAGGGTGCCCGCCGCCAGATCCGCGCTCAGCGCCGCGCCCGAGCCCGCATAGCTGGCGGTATCCGTACCAGCGCCACCGATCAGGGTGTCGCCCCCGGCTCCGCCGCTCAGGGTGTCGTTGCCCGCGCCGCCGTCAATGACGTTGACGCCCGCGTCGCCGCTCAGGATGTCCGCTCCCGCGCCGCCGGTCAGGTTCTCGATACCGGACAGCACGTCGCCCGAGGCGTCGCCCACCGTGCCGGTGCCGGTGGTCAGGTTGACCGTCACGGCAGCCGTGGAGGCGGAATAGTCCGCCGTATCGGTTCCCGTGCCCCCGGTCAGCTTGTCGGCGCCCGCCCCGCCGGCCAGCAGATCGTTGCCGTTTCCGCCGTCCAGGGTGTCGTTGCCGGTACCGCCGGTCAGGATATTGGCGCCGCCGTCACCGGTCAGGATGTCGGCCCCGCTGCCGCCGGTCAGGTTCTCGATGCCGCTCAGCACATCGCCCAGGGCATCGCCCAGGGTGCCGGTGCCGGCACTCAGATTGGCGCTCACCGCGGCGGTGGAACTGGACCAGCTGGCCGTGTCGTTGCCATCGCCGCCGGCAAGAACATCGGCTCCGGCACCGCCGCGCAGCAGGTCGTCCCCCGCTCCGCCGGTCAGGGTATCGTTGCCGGCGCCGCCATCGAGCACATTGGCCGCGCCGTCGCCGGTCAGCACGTCAGCCAGATTGCCGCCGATGATGTTCTCGATGCCAGACAGCACGTCGCCGGCCGCATCGCCGCCGCTGCCCGTGCCGGTCTCCAGATCGACCGAGAGAGCCGCCGTCGCGCCGGCATAGGACGCGGTGTCATTGCCCGTCCCACCCGTCAGCGTATCGGCCCCGGCGCCGCCGGTCAGGGTGTCGTTGTCGGCCCCGCCGTCCAGCACGTCGTTGCCCGCACCGCCCACCAGAGTGTCGGCCCCGGCCCCGCCCGACAGAGTGTCGTTGCCCGTGCCGCCATCGAGCACATTGGCCGCGCCATCGCCCGTCAGCACATCGCCGCCGGTGCCGCCGGTCAGATTCTCGATGCCGGAAAGCACGTCGCCCTGGGCGTCGCCGCCCGTTCCCGCCCCGGTGGAAAGGTCAACCGTCACCGCAATAGTGGCCGAGGAATAATTGGCCAGATCGATTCCCACGCCGCCCATCAAGGTGTCGGCCCCGGCGCCGCCCACCAATTGGTCGTTGCCGGCGCCGCCATCGATCACGTCGTTGCCGGCGCCGCCGTCCAGCAGATTGGCATTGGCGTCGCCCGTCAAAGTGTCGGCGAGCGCGCTGCCGGTCAGGTATTCGATGCCGGACAGTACGTCACCCTCGGCATCGCCACCGCTCTGCGCCGTGGACAGCGAGAGGCTGACGGCGACACCCGCCGAAGAATCCGAATAGGTCACGCTGTCGGTGCCCGCGCCGCCGATCAGGGTATCGGCCCCCGCTCCGCCGCGCAGCACATCGTTGCCCGCCGCGCCGTCCAAGGTGTCGGCACCCGCCCCGCCCTGCAGCAGGTTGGCATTGGCATCGCCGGTCAGGACGTCGGCCTGGGCGCTGCCGGTGAGGTTCTCGATGCCGGACAGCATGTCGCCACCCGCGTCACCGCCGCTCACCTGGGCCGTGGCCAGCGCAAGGTTCACCGTCACGCCTGCGCCGGACGCGGAATAATCGACGGTATCGCTTCCGGTGCCACCCGCCAGGGTATCGGCCCCGGCGCCACCGGTCAGCACGTTGTTGCCGGTATTGCCGGTCAAGGTATCGTCGAAGGCGCTGCCCACCACATTCTCGATGGTGTTGAGCACGTCACCCGAGGCATCGCCGCCGCTGACCTGCGCCGTGGCAAGGGCCAGATTGACGGTCACGCCCGCCGAGGAGGAAGCATAGGAGGCCGTGTCGGTCCCCGCGCCGCCCACCAGGGAATCGGCGCCACCACCGCCCACCAGCAAGTCGTCGCCGGAACCGCCGTCGAGACGGTTGGCGCCGGCGTCACCGGTCAGCACATCGTTGCCGGCCCCGCCGGTGACATTCTCGATGCCGGACAGGACGTCACCCTCGGCGTCGCCGCCGCTGCCGGTCCCCGTCGCCAGATTGACCGTCACCGCGCCGCTCGACGCGGCGTAGGAGGCCGTATCCGCCCCCGCCCCGCCGATCAGGGTATCGGCGCCGGCCAACCCGGCCAGCACGTCATTGCCCGCCAGGCCGTCGATGACGTTGGCCGAGGCGTTGCCGGTCAGAGTGTCGTTGAGTGCGCTGCCCGTGACATTCTCGATACCCGACAGGATATCGCCCGAGGCGTCGCCGGTGCTGGTCTGCGCGGTGGCAAGGGAGAGGTTGACCGTCACCCCGGCGGCGGAATCGGCATAGGTCGCCGTGTCGGTGCCGGTGTTGCCGTTCAGTTTGTCGCCCCCCGCGCCACCCGACAGCAGGTCGTCGCCCGCTCCGGCATCGATGGTGTCGTTACCGACACCGCCGAGGACGGTATCGGCGCCCCCCACGCCGTTAAGGATGTCGTTGCCCGCCCCGCCGTCGATCAGGTCGTTGCCGGCCGTACCGGTCAGGGTGTCGTTGCCCGCTCCGCCGGTGATCTGAACCGAAACGGGGATGACGGTGATCGATGCGCTGCCGGCGGCCGTTCCGCCGTGACCGTCATCCACCGTATAGGACAAAGTGATGTCGGCGGGCTGGTTGGCAACCGTGGTCAGGCTCCAGGTCCCATCGGCATTGGCGGTCAAGGTGCCGGCGCTGGCGGAAAGGCCGGTCACCGACAGGGTATCGCCATCCACGTCGCCGGCATTGGCCAGCAATTGGGCCTTGGTGAGAATCAGGGTCTGGTCGCCCTGCTTGGTCCCCAGATTGAGGGCGGCATTGGTGGGAGCGTCGTTGACGGCGGCGAAGGTCACCGCCGTGGAGGTGGCGACGCTACCGCCATTGCCGTCCACCACGTCATAGGAAAGCGTCACGGCGCCGTTGGCATTGGCCGCCGGCGTCAGGCTCCAGGTGCCGTCGCCGTTATTGACCAAAGTTCCGCTGCTGGCCGCCAGATTGGCCACCGACATTGTGTCGCCGTCCACGTCCGACGCCTTGGACAGCAGGTCGGCGGCGCGGATCACGTAGGAGGTATCCTCGGTCCCACCCGGCAGGCTCGCCGTCCCACTCTGCGCCGGCGCGTCGTTGACGGCGGCGAAGGTCACGGACGTGGAGGTGGCGACGCTACCGCCATTGCCGTCCACCACGTCGTAGGAAAGCGTCACGGCGCCGTTGGCATTGGCCGCCGGCGTCAGGCTCCAGGTGCCGTCGCCGTTATTGACCAGAGTCCCGCTGCTGACCGCCAGATTGGCCACCGACATTGTGTCGCCGTCCACGTCCGACGCCTTGGACAGCAGGTCGGCGGCGCGGATCACGTAGGAGGTGTCCTCGGTCCCGCCCGGCAGGCTCGCCGTCCCACTCAGCGCCGGCGCGTCGTTGACGGCGGCGAAGGTCACGGACGTGGAGGTGGCGACGCTACCGCCATTGCCGTCCACCACGTCGTAGGAAAGCGTCACGGCGCCGTTGGCATTGGCCGCCGGCGTCAGGCTCCAGGTGCCGTCGCCGTTATTGACCAAAGTTCCGCTGCTGGCCGCCAGATTGGCCACCGACATTGTGTCGCCGTCCACGTCCGACGCCTTGGACAGCAGGTCGGCGGCGCGGATCACGTAGGAGGTATCCTCGGTCCCGCCCGGCAGGCTCGCCGTCCCGCTGAGGGCCGGCGCGTCGTTGGCGGCATCCACGGTCACATGAAGGGTGGCCGATGCGATACCCGACTGGACTCCGCCTTCCGTCGAATAGCTCTCGATGGTCAGATCAAAGCTGCCATGGGCATCGGCGGCCGGGCGCAAGCTCAGCCCGCCCAGATCGGAGGCGGACAACACCCAGGAACCATCTGCCTGAACCACGCCGGCGGACAAGGTGGCGCCATCGGGGACGCCCCGGATGGTCACGGAGCCCATCGTGTCGGCGCTGTCGATCAACGCGGCGGAAATGGACAGGGCGATGGCATGATCTTCGTCACCCTGGGCAGGGGACACGGTCAGAACCACTCCGTCGCCCACGGCCGGAAGTGCCTCCGGTATGATCTGCACGTCTGGCTCGGGCTCGGGCTCGGCCTTGGTCTCGGCGGCAAGCGGCTTATCCGCGGTGCTGGGCTCCGAGGCCGTGGCGGGCGGAGACACCGCCGCGTTGTCCTGGCCGACCAGCGTAATCGGCGCCCCGTCGCTACGCGCCTGTGGCACCGAACCATCATCGGATATGCTGGAGCGACTAAGCTCTGCGGCGGGCGCTTCCGTCGGCGCACGCGGCTTGTCGACGGTCAGTGTCGTCGTGGCTGAGGTCTCGGCCCTGGAGGTTCTATCCTCGGCGGTGGACAAAACCTGCCCCTCGCCATTCCTGTCCCGCCCCTGGGCCTGCTGCCCACTGGAACGAGACGCCGGATCGATGGAAGCGACCTCCACCGTCTCGATCACCGTCTGCGGCGTGCCAACCTGGGTCGGCGGCGGCGAGCCGGCATGCACGGTGGAGAGGGAGGCCAAGCTGTTGGCCAGCGAATCGTCATTGTGGCTTGCGCCATCATTGGGGGCTTGCGAGGCACCGGCAGAAGCACTGCCGACCGGCCCCGATTGCGCCAAAACCGTCAGATCATCGAACAGCGTGCGCTCGGCACCCATATCGCCATTCAGGCCATTCGCCCCGACAGCCATTTCATCCGGCCTTCCCAACCTTCCGCCGCGAGAGAGGCGCAGCAGATATGCCTATGCACAGATTATAACATAAGTAGCCTTACTGATGGTTAATCACATTTCTCGTCATTCCGGCTGACGAACTCTGGATGATCTTGGGGAGGAGGCCGATTCAACGCGGCATATGGACCATTATTTAAACAACCACACTCACCAACCCTCAAAATACCCATTAACTCCTTGATTCCATTTGACGCATTTCGATATTTCCGGTGGCAGGCGCTATTGGCCCGCCCCGCAAGGGTAAGCCTGGCGGATATAGATGATGAAGGCCCGGGGCGCGGCCAGGCGGAAGATGTCGTCGCCCCCCTGGCGGTCCCGCTCCTCCAGCCATTGCAGCATGCCTTCCAGCAGGTCCTGGTCCCTGACCCCCGACGGGATGCAGACCACCCGCTCGCCATAGAGGGGCTCCATGGCGCGGATGGTCTCGAAGATGGCTGCGGTGGCGGCCAGGCACTTGGTGGCGTTGCTGACCACCTGGATGTCGTCCCGAGTCGGCGGGCGCGTCCCCAGTTCCCGCTCCAGGGCGAACATCCGCTTCACCTCGCCGCACAGCCCCAAAAGGCGCGACAGCGGCAGGGCGCGGGTGTTGGCCAGATGCTCGCGGCCCGCCGGGGCGGGGGGCGCCGCCCCGGCGGGACCGGCCACCTGCTGCCGCGCCGCGACCGGCGACGACAGCAGGACGGCGCAAAGGAGGCAGGCGGCGAGTGTCCGCATCATCTCCGCCTCCTCAGGCCATGTCGGTGACACGGCGACGGACGGTATCGTGCCGTTCCAGCTCGCGGCGGACGGCGCCGAAGCGAAGATAGAGCGCCGGCACCACCACCATGTTGAGGATGGTGGACGACACCAGCCCGCACAGGATCACCACCGCCATGGGCGCCTGGACCTCGCTGCCCGGCTGGCCGCCCGAAGCCGCCAGCGGGATCAGGGCGAGACCGGCGGCCAGCGCGGTCATCAGGATGGGCACCAGCCGTTCGCGCGCCCCCCGCCGCACCGCCTCGGCCGGGTCGGCGACGCCTTCGCGCTCGGCCAGATGATGGATATGGGCGATCATCATCACGCCGTTGCGGGTCGCGATGCCGAACAGGGTGATCAGGCCGATCAGCCCGGCGATGGTCATCACGCCCCCGGTGAGGTAGATTCCCGCCACGCCGCCGATCAGGGCCAGCGGCAGGTTGAGCATGACCAGCAGGGCGTCCTTGACCGAACGGAAGGCGAGGAACAGCAGCAGGAAGATGCCCGCCACCACCACCAGAGAGAGCAGGCCCAGCGTGCGGGTGGCCTCGGCGGCGCTTTCGAACTGGCCGCCGAATTCGATGTGATAGCCGGCGGGGAGCTTCACCTCGGCCTCCACCTTGGCCCGCATTTCCTCGACCACACTGCCCAGATCACGACCCGCCACATTGGCGGTGACCACGATCTTGCGCTGGACGTTCTCGCGGCTGACGCTGTTGGGGCCGCGGTCCTTGGTGACGCTGGCCAGGGCCAGCAGCGGCAGCCGGGCGCCGGACGACGTGGTGATCAGGGTCTCGCGGATCGCCTCCAGGCTGTCCCGGACCTTGGGGTCGTAGCGCACCACCAGGTCATAGGTGGCCTGGCCCTCCATGATCTTGGAGACGGTGACGCCGGCGAAGGCCGCCTCGATGGCATCGGCCACCTGCCGGAGCGTCAGGCCGTGCCGCGCGATGGCCCCACGGTCGAACTTGACGGTCAGGAAGGGAATGTCGGTCTGCTGCTCGGCGGCCACGTCCACCGCGCCGGGGACCTTGGCCGCCACCGCCTTGATTTCGGCCGCCACCCGGCGCAGGTCGTAGAGGTCGGTGCCGAAGATCTTGATGGCGATATTGGCCCGGCTGCCCGACAGCATGTGGTCGATGCGGTGCGAGATGGGCTGGCCGACGATGATGTTCATGCCGGGAATGGCCGCGAAATCCCGGCGCAGCGCGTCGAGGAACTCCTCCTTGCTGCGCTCCTTCATGGCCAGGCTGACCTCGATCTCGGATTCGTGGATGCCGAGCGCATGGGGGTCCAAGGGCGAACGCCCGGTGCGCCGCGCCGTGGCCGCCACCTCGGGCTGGCGCAGCAGGGCGTCCTCCACCATCTGGCCGAGCACGGCCGATTCCTCCAGCGAGGTGCCGGGCAGGGTCGAGGCCGAGATGGTCAGGGTGCCTTCGTTGAAGTCGGGCAGGAAGGCCTTGCCCGCCAGACCCAGCGCCGCCATGGCCAGCGCCAGGGCGATGCCCGACGCCCAGGCCACCGCCTTCCAGCGGGTCAGCGTGGCGGCCAGCACCCGGTCGTAGCGCGACACCAGCCAGCGGATCAGGGCGGGCTCGCGGTGCTCCCCCTTCCTCTCCCGCACCAGCAGCAGCGAGGCCATCACCGGCGTCACCGTGATGGCGACGAACAGCGAGGCGGCCAGCGAGATGACATAGGCGAGGCCCAAGGGCACCATCAGGCGGCCCTCGACCCCGGTCAGGAAGAACAGGGGCAGGAAGACCAGCATGATGATCAGGGTGGCGAAGACGATGGAGCCCTGGATCTCGCGGGTCGCCTCGAACACCACATGGATGGCGGCCTGGCGCTGATCGGGGGCCAAGCGGCGGTTACCGTCCAGACGGCGCACGATGTTCTCCACCACGATGATGGCGTCGTCCACCAGGGCGCCCAGCGCGATGGCGAGACCGCCCAGGGTCATGGTGTTGATGGAGGCCCCCATGGCCTTCATGGCGACGATGGCGGCGACCAGCGACAGCGGCAGGGCGGTGAGCGTGATCAGGGTGGCCCGGCCGTTCATCAGGAAGGCGAAGACGATGGCCACCACCAGGATGGCACCGTCCCTGAGCGCATCCACCAGATTCTTGACCGAGACCTTGATGAAATCGGCCTGGCGGAAGATGTCGGTGGCAAGCTCCATGCCCGGCGGCAGGGTCTTGCCGAGATCGGCGAACACCGCGTCCAGGCGCCTGGTCAGTTCCAGGGTGTTGACCCCGGGCTGCTTCTGGATGCCCATCACCACGGCGGGCCGTCCGTTGTTGGAGCCGATTCCGCGCCGGATGCCCGGCCCCACCGCCACTTCGGCCACGTCGCGCACCAGTACCGGGATTCCGCCGCGGCGCGCCACGGCGGTGGCGCCCACATCCTCGGCACTCAGCATGCGGCCGATACCCTGGATCAGGTATTCCTGCCCGCCTTCGGCATAGAAGCCGGCCGGAGCGTTCTGGTTGCCGTCTTTGAGCGCCGCCAGCACCTCGTCCACGGTAATTCCATAGGCCGCAAGGCGATCGAGGCGCAGCGTCACCTGATACTGGCGCTCGTCGCCGCCGATGGGCAGCACCTCGGCCACGCCGGGCACCGCCAGGATGCGCTTGCGCACCGTCCAGTCGGCGACCGCCTTCAATGCCATGCCGTCGTGACGGTCGGAGCCGAGCGCGATGAACATGATCTCGCCCATCACCGAGGCGGCGGGCGCCATCACCGGGGCCGCCGCTTCCGGCGGCAGCGAGGCCCGGGCCAGCTGCAGCTTTTCCGCCACGATCTGGCGCGCCGTCAGCACGTCGGTGCTCCAGTCGAATTCGACGATGACGGTGGACAGGCCGATGCCGGTGGTGGACCGCACGCGGCGCACTCCCGGCGCGCCGTTGAGCGCCGTCTCGACGGGAAAGGTGACCAGACGCTCCACCTCGGTGGGCGCCATGCCGTGGGCCTCGGTGACCACGGTGACGGCGGGCGCGGTCAAGTCGGGGAAAACGTCGACCGGCATGCGCAGCGTCTCGACGGTTCCCCAGCCCAGCAGCAGGGCGGCGGCGGCCAGCACGAACAGGCGCGAGCGCAGCGACCACTGGATGATATAGGCGATCATGGAGTGATGCTCCTTCAGTGCGCGTGGCCGTGGGACAGCTGGGCCGGGCTCGATGCCGCCAGCTTCACCTGATAGACGCCCTTCGACACCACCCGTTCGCCCGGCCGGACGCCGTCCCGGATGGCGACCAGATCGCCGTCGCGCATGCCGGGAATCACCGGCCGGCGCTCGAAGGATTCGCCCGTATTCTGGACGAACACCACCGGCTGGCCGTTGTCGTCGACAAGGGCGGACGCGGGCACGGCGGGCAATTCCTCGCCCGCCCCGGTGAAGACGCGGGTCTGGGCATACATGCCGATGCGGAAGCGTTGGTCGGGATTGTCGAACTCGAACAATGCGGGGACGGTGCGGCTTTCCTTGTCCACCACGCCGCCCAGCGCGATCAGGCGGCCGTTCTTGCCCTGCTCGATCACATGGGCGCCGTCGAAGCCGTCGGCGGTGAACCAGGCCCCCGATGGGTCGCGCACCCGTCCCACCTGGGATTCGGGGATCTGCGCCTCCAGCCACAGCGTGGCGAGGCCGGCCACATGGAACAGCACCTGCCCCTGGCCGACGGCTCCGCCCGGCTGGGTGTTGACGGCGGCGACGCGGCCCGACACCGGCGAACGCAGGGCGATGCCGCCCTTGGCCCCCTGATAGGGGGCGGACCGCCTGGTGGCGGCGTCCAGTTCGGCGCGCGCCGTGGCCTCCTGGTTGCGGGCCTCGATCAGCCGGCGTTCGGGCACGGCTTCCAGGGCCAGCAGCCCTTCCAGGCGCCGGCGCTCCTGGGAGGCCAGATCGAGGGCGAGGCGGGCCTTGCGGGTTCCCAGTTCCAGGGTGGCGGAATCGGTCTCGCCGCCCAGTTGCGGCACCAGCCAGGCCAGCACCTGCCCCTTCTCCACGCTCTGGCCGATGCGGGGGAAGTCGGGCGACGGGGCCAGCACGCCCACCCCCGGCGCCGCGATGATCGCCTCGTCCGAGGCCCGCGCCCGGATGGTGCCGGTAGCGGCCACGGATTCGCGCATCAGCCGGGATCGCACCTCGGCGGTGGCGAAGCCGATCTTCCACTGCACCGCCTTGGCAAGGCCGATCCTGCCGGGGGCCTCGGAATGTCCGGCCTCCTCCACGGCCGCCTTGGCGGCGGCGTCATCGGCATGGATTGGGAATTGCCCGATCTCGTGACGGTCCTCGATCCCGTCGCCCCGCAGGGTGACGGTCAGCCTGCGCTCGCCCGAGGCCTTGGGAATCACCAGGGCGCGGTAGATGCCGGGCTGGTCCGCCATGGCTGGAAAGCTCTCGTCGGGCTGGCCGCCGCCCGACAGGGCCAGAATCACCTCCGCGCCGTTCACCGGCTTGAAATCGGCCAGGCGGGTGAGGTGCAGGACGAAGTCGCCGGCTTCGCCCGCCACCGGCACCGGGTGTTCCATGAACAGCTCGGTCGCGGCGGCAAACGTGGTCGAGGATTGGCGTTCGTCGGCATGGGCATGCTCGCCCGCATGGGCATGGCCGGTGTCGGGGACGACGGCGCGCGACAGGGTGGCGTAGATCGCGCCGCCACCCAGGGCGGCGCCCACGGCCAGCGCGGTGAACAGCTTCTTCATGGCGTCGGCTCCCCGGCGGCGAGAATAAGGTCGGAATGGGCCTCGCGGGCGCCAAATTCCAGTTCGAGGGCGGTGGTTTCGGCCTCCCACAGGGCCTTGTGGGCGTCGAGCAGTTCCAGCACGTTCATCTCGCCCGCCCGGTAGGCGGCCTGGGCGATGCGCGCCAGATCCCTGGACGGCGCCACGGCGCTTTCACGGAATTTCAGCGCGGTGTCGCGCAATTCGATGGTCCGGCGCCATAAGCCGCGCACCTCGCCCTCCGCCTTGATCCGGGCCAGGGCCAGATCGGCGCTGGTGGCCCGCGTCTGGGCCTCGGCCTTGCGGGCGGAGGCCTGTCCCCGGTCGAACAGGGGCAGGGGCGCGGATACGGTGAGCAGGACGCCCTGGTCGCGGCTTTCGGGCCGGTCCACCTGCTTGAGGCCGGCGCCCACCGTCAGTTCGGGAATCCAGCCCCGGTCGGCGGCGCGGCGCTCCAGCTCGGACGCCGCGATCCTGGAGCGCAGGCCCTGGAGGTCCGGGCGGCTTTCCAGGCGGCCCATCAGGTCGTCCAGACCGAGGGGCGGCGGCGGCAGAAGCTTGCCGTCCAGGCGGAGCATGGGGCTGCCGGCGGGCAGGCCCATCACCGCCCGCAGGCGTTCCCACGATTCGGCCAGATCGGCCCCCATGGCCCGAACCTTGGCGTCGGCGGCCAGCTTTTCACGCGACAGCCGGCGGGCGTCGTAGCCCGAGACCTCGCGCCCCTGGCGCAGTTTGGTCAGCACCGTTTCCGCCTCGCCCAGGCGGGCGGCCCAGCCTTGCGCCGCGTCCAGGGCCTGGGTGCGCATCAGTACGGCATGGAACAGCCGGCGGGCTTCGGCCCCGGCGTCGGCCATGCGCTGGCGCCCCTCGGCCTGGGCGGAATCGGCGCGGCGCAGCGCCGCATCCTGGCGCAGGAAACGGCGTCCGGAGATGTCCACCGGCTGGGACAGGCGGTAGGTGTCCTGAAGGACGGCGCCTCCCACCTCCTTGGTGCGGTCGCGTTCGTATTCGAAGGTGGGGTTGGGCCACAACCCGGCCTCGTCGGCTTCGGCGCGGGCGGCGTCCAGTGCCCCTTCGGTGGCGTCGCGCAGCTCACCACGTCCCCGGGCGGCCTCGACGGCCGCCTGTTCGTCGAGGCGGGCGGGCTCGGCCCAGGCCGGGACGGCGAAGGCCAGGGCCACCGCCAGCAGCGATGGCCCGGCCCAGCGGATGGTCGCGGGCCTCAATGCTTGTGATCCTTGAGCAGCAGGCCGTGGGCCAGGTCGATATAGGTCTTGGCCTCGGCCTCCTTGCCGTCCTTGCACAGCTTCTCGGCGCTCTCGACCTGCCACTTGGCGCGATCGCGATCGGCGGGCTTGCCGTGGAACTGCCTCAGGGCCTGACGCAGCTCGGGCAGCTGGTCGCAGGACGAACCGGCCCAGGCGGGGGTGGCCAGCAGCAGCGAAGCCAGGGCGGCAATGGCGATGGAACGGGACATGCGAGATCTCCTCATTAAGGTGTGGTGATGGGGCGGCTGGCCGGCCGGCACGCGAATGCCGGCCGGAAGGCTTCAGTTCGCCTGAGTGGGAAGGTCGAACCCGGTCATGGCCTCGCAGATCTCCTGCACCCGGGCCATGTGGGCGGCGCTTTCCTTGGTGCGCAGGTCGAGGTGGTCGTCGGTTTCCCGGCGGCACTTCTCGGCCAGGTCGGCCCTGCGCTTGGTCTCCAGTGGAGAACGCCCGACGATGGCGGGCAGGTCGGCCATCTCGCGGCACAGCGCCTTCAGGTGGCTGGTCTCGCGGGTGGAATTGGAGTCGCGGTAGCGGTGCTGCATGTTGGCCGGCATGCGCGCCGCCGTCTGGTCGAGGTTCCAGTTGGCCTCGGCGAGGCAGGCGCGGCGGAGCGTTTCCTGGCGCTCGTCCGGTGTCTTGCCCTCCAGGCGCTGGGCCAGGGGGACGCTGGGGGTGGAGGCGCAGGCCGACAGGCCCACCGCCATCAGGGCGATGATCAGGATATGGGGACGCATGGAAATGTTCTCCCGCAAACAGCATTCGGGTTCCCTCCGCCACCGGATTAAGGTGGCGGACAGGCGCGAAAAGGATCTGTCGGAAGAAACGGCTAGTTCAGAAGAACGACCGTGCGATGGCTGACCAGACGCGGGTCAAGCGAAGGCTCCGCCGCCGGAACGACGGTGAGAGCGGCTTCGGCCGTGAAAGGCGCGCTCCAGGCCGCAGACGCCGCCGGCAGGGCGATGTCGAGACCGGCCAGCAGCTGCTTCTTGGCGATCGCCGGGCTGGCCTGGACCAGCGGAATATCGACGCAATCGGCCGATATGGCCGAGTGGTCGGCCGCGACGCCGGGTACCGCCCCATGGTCGTGGGCGGCCTGAACGGCCTCGATGGCGATATGCCCGTCACCGCCCAGGCACAGGGCGAAGGCGCCACCCGTCGGACCACCGAGCAGGATCATCAGCAGGCTGAGCAGTGCAGCCAGCTTCCGAGCCGGACGGGTGGAGATCAGACGGGTCACTTCAAGCTACCTTGGGCCATAATCAGGAAGTGCGGATAGCATGGCATGGCCCCTGGGGCAAATGAAGGGTTCTTCATGTTGGTTTCGGCCCCCTTCCCTAACTCGCCTCCAGATCCTCCCCGATCAGCCGGGACCGCGCCCCATCATCCGTCGCCGCGGAGACCCGGTTCCGGCCGTCGCGCTTGGCCGCGTAAAGCGCCCCGTCGGCCCGGGCCAGGACGGTGTCCAGGGTGTCTTGTCCATGCACGAGGGACGCGGCACCGATACTGACCGTAACGCGAAATGGCGTCCCGTCCGGCCCCTTGAAGGCGATCGTCTCGACCAGCTGGCGGATTCGTTCGGCGATTTCCGTCGCCTTGCCGATATCGGCCTTGGGCAGCAGGAGAGCGAACTCCTCCCCTCCCAAACGAGCCAGGGTATCGACGTCACGCACGACGGACAGGCAGGTGCCGGCAAACCGCTTCAGGACCTCGTCGCCGACGGCATGGCCGAAGCGGTCATTGACCACCTTGAAATGGTCGATGTCCATCATCAGAACGGAAAAGCCGTCGTCGAAACGGTCGAGCAGGCTGGCTTCCTGTTCGCCGACGTCGAAGAATTTTCGCCGGTTGTAAAGGCCGGTCAAAGGGTCGGTGGTGGCCAAGGCCCTCAACTCGCCCTCGAGCTGGGTCCGCCTGGCGATTTCGTGCCTCAGGCTGTCGTTCAGCCGCTTGAAGCGCATCACGACGAGAGCGGCGGACAGCAGCAGCACCCCCGCCCCCGCCAGGGTCTGGAAGACCAGGGTCAGATCCTGCTTCGCGGCCGGCTGGTATAGGAAGCCCTTGAGCGGATAGTTCCTCGGCATCAGGCCGGCCGCGGCGAAGCTCTCGGCGATGTGCCGCCATCGGCCCTCGTACATGTAGCCGAGGCCGACCAGGTCGGGGGCGAGAAGCTTGCGCGTTTCCACGGCCTCGAATGCGAGAACTCCCGGATCCAGCTTGGGCGCGTACTTGACCCGGATCAGCTCGGCGATCTCTTCCGGGTGGCTTATGGCGTACCGCCAGCCCTGAAGGGACGCCTCGCGGAAGGAGGCGACCAAGGCGGTATCCTTCTCGAGCATCGCTTCGCTCGTGAACAGAAGGTCACCGTAGAAGTCGATTCCGGCCGATCGCGGATTGAACAGGCTGTAGCCCACGCCCTCGCGCTGCATCAGGTAGGGCTCGAGGGTGCTGTAGGCGCTCAGCGCGTCGACCCTTCCCCCGGTCAGCGCCTCGACGCCCCCTTCGTGGGGGACGATCCTCAGGTTCTTGAGCGGCACCTGCTCGTAGTGCAGATAGGCCAGCAATTCGTCGGCATGCTCCTCCACCATCAGGGTCTTGCCGGACAGATCGTGGACGCTTTGCAGATCGGCGCCCTTGCGCGACAAAAGCACGTAGGGCGAGTGCTGGAAGATCGCCGCCAAGGCGACCAGGGGCTTTCCCTGGCTGCGCTCGATGACCAGCGAGGAGTTGCTGATGCCGAATTCGGCCTGCCCGTTCAGAACCGAAATGGTCGGGTTGACGTTGGGCTGGCCCTCGATGAACTCGACGTCAAGGCCGGCATCGCGATAGTAGCCAAGCTCCTTGGCGGCATAATAGCCGGCGAACTGGAACTGATGCGTCCACTTCAACTGCAAGCGCACGGGCCGCATTTCCCCGCCATCATTGGCCATCCCATGGCCGGGGAGGAATGCGACGAATACCAGTAGCACGATGACGACACTCAGACCGGTCATCATCACGGAGGCTTTGCTGAGCATTTATGGGTTGCCCGCCAATTTCTGCCGGCACCTTATCTGGACCACCCCTTGAGATTAGGCTGAAAGTATGGTGTGTGGAAGTGAGGGATTGTGACTTTTAGGCGCGCCGAGCGATGACGCGGCCCCGCCGGCAAAGGCCGGCAGCGGCAACGAGCGCGCTCATCAGGCCGGGGAGAACTTTGCCCCTGATGTGCTGCCGTTCGGCAGCAGCCACTGGCTGATCTGGTCCGGAGGCGTGGGGCGGCCGAACAGGTAGCCTTGGCCCACGTCGATGCCCAGTTTCCTCAGCGCCTGCAAATGCTCGTCATCCTCGATTCCCTCGGCGACGACCGACATCCCCAGGTGCTTGGCCAGCGCGGCGGCGAGGCGGACCAGTTCGGCCTGGCGGCCACCGGGGCCGAGCCGCTGGATCAGGCTTTTGTCGATCTTCATGAAATCCAGTCCGAACAGGTCCAGCTGTCCCAGGGACGAATAGCCGGAACCGAAATCGTCCACCCCCACCGACACGCCGATCCGCCGAAGGCGGCTCAATTTCTCCGCCATGACCGGCGGGTCGGTGCCCAGGGCCGTCTCGGTCAGTTCCAGTTTGAGAAAGGTCGGGTCGATTCCGGTCTCGGCCACCACTTCGGTGATGGATTCCTCGATGCCGGCCGACATCAGCTGGACGGGGGAAAGGTTGACGCTCATGGTGACCGGCCGGCCCTTGGCGGCCCACTCCACCTGCTGGCGGCAGGCGGTCCACAACACGTAATGCCCAAGCCCGATGACCAGGCCGCAGGTTTCCGCCACCGGGATGAAGCGGTCCGGCGGAATCGGCCCCAGGTCCGGGCGGGTCCAGCGCAACAGCGCCTCGAATCCGATCAGGCGGTTGGTGTCGGGCGACGTCAGATCGACCAGGGGCTGGTAGACCACATGGAACTGGTCGGTCTCGAAGGCGGCGCGCATGTTGTTTTCGATGTGGAAATCACGGTCCATTTGAGAGGCCAGGGCCGGATCGTAGAGACGGGTGCAGCCGAGGTGGGAGCGGCGGGCCTCGTCCATGGCGGCCAGGGCGTCCTTCAGCAATTCCGTGCCGTTTTCCTGGTCGGACCGCGCCATGGCCACGCCGATGAACGGCGGGCTGAACACATCGCGGCCGTTGAAGCAGTGGGGCGAGGAGCAAAGGGCGACCAGCCGGTGGGCCAGGTTCATGACCTCGGGGGCGTCGCGGCAAGGCACCACGATGCCGTAGCGGGCGTCGCGCAGCCGATGGATCGAAATGCCGGAAAGCTGGTTCCGCAGCAAGGCCTGCACGGCTTGCAGCACGGCGTCGCCACCCCCGAGCCCAAGGTTGCGGTCGATGAAATCCAGGCGTCCCAGCCCCACCAACAGCAATGCGCTGCCCTTCCCGCCGGTGCGGGCCAACTCCACCGCCGCATCCAATTCGGCAAAGAACTCTGCATGGATGTCCATGGGGACCTCTCCCTAGAGGAAACAATCGTCCAGATCGGCGGCGGCATCGGCGGGCGATCCCGTCTTCTCCACCGGTTCGGTGCCGATTTCGTCGGCAAACAGGTCATGGACCATCCGTTCGCTGTCCATGGTGTAATGCGCCCGCAGCAGGCGCTCCATCTCGTCACGCACATGGCTCGGATCGCTGCGGCCGGGATCGACCTCGTCCGCCAAGGCCTCGACCTCCGCCGACACCCGCTCCAGGGTCTTGCCGACAAGATGGCCGACCTCCATGGACTGCCCGATATCGGCCAGTTCCCCCGCCACCATGTCGATCTCGCTCCGAAGCCGCGAGAACGATCCGTCCACCGCGTCCCCCAGGCCGGTCAGCGCCGTCAGGGACGCCTCCATGGCCTCCATGGCCGCCCGGCTTAAGGATTCGACGTCGGTATCCGACGATTGCGCCAGCGCTTCGGCGGTCTTCATGGCTTCGGCCAGGGGGCCGGCGAGGCGGCGGGCCTGCTCCTCCGTCCGCCGGCTGCATCCGCGCAATTCGTGGGCGACGACCCCCAGGGCCAGGCCCCGCGGGCCCAGGCGGCCGCATTTCAGCGTCGCGTTCAGCCCCATCACCCGCATGTCCGCGTCGATGGACTGGATGGCCTGCAGATCGGCGGCCATGGACGAGAACTCCGCCGCCATGCCCTCCACCAGCCGCTTCAAGGTCCGGCGCGCCTCGTCGGTCTGCGTCAGCAGGGCCTTGGCCGCCGCCATGTCGCGGCCCAGGTCGCCGACGAACGAGGCGTTGCCCGACGTCTGGCCGCCGGCGAAGGTTTCCACCGCCAGGGACGAAACCTGGCGGGCATCGTCGGCCAGCCCGCGCATGAGAGCGGCCAAGCTGTCCACCCGGCCGCAGAACTCGTCGCGCGTACGCTGCAGTTGCGCCGCCTGCAGCCTCAGCACCGTACCGGCCAGGGCCACCATGCGGCTTTCGTCTTCGGCCGGGTCCGACATGGACAGATCCGGGGCGGCGTCTCCTTCCGCCGGAGGCAGCATTCCGGCAAGAGTGGTCAGGGCCGACGACACATGGGCGATGCGCTGCGAGGCGATGTCGTTGATCTGCATCTCGCCGATGGCGGCGGCGATCCGTCTCGCCACCTCGGCCGAGCGCAGCGTCACATCGGCGACGGTTCGGCCGGCGTCGTCGCGATGCCTGGCCATATTGCCCAGCCCGTCCTGCAGCCGGGCCTGGATCGAGTCCAGTTCACGGGCATTGCGCCGCTCCAGTTCGATGGTCTCATTGCGCGTCTCGTCGATGGTTTGCCGCAATTGGACCAGACGCGACGCGGTCTGGTCGATGGAGGCCAGGGCCAGTTCGCCGAGCTTGGCGATCTCCACCGTGAAGACGCTGAAATCCTGGCCGGATTCGGCGAGATAGGCGGCTTGAACCTTGCCGTTCATGGACAAAAGCCCCACCTCGCCCACGATCTTGCGCAGGATTTCGACCTGGATGGCCACCATCCGCGTCTGCTCGGCCAGGCTTTCGATGCGGACGCTGCCGTCCCCACCCCGGGCGGCGAGGACGACAATCTGCTGAACCGCGTCGGTGATCTGCCGGGTGGCCTCCACCGACTGGGTCGCCGACAGCTGGTCGCGCAGCCCCTCCAAGTCTTCCTCCACCGTCCGCAGGACGGTTACCGCGCGTGACAGCACCGTGCCATAGGCGATGAAGGCCCGTTCGGCGGGAGCATGGAGCTCGTCCAGCGCTCCGGCCAACCGGCGCAGCCGTTCCGGCAGGCGGCCGGTAAGGAGATCGGGTGCGTTCATGCCGATGCCTCCCGTCCCCAATTGCGTGCCGCGCGCATGATTTCACCGGCGATGGCCGACAACGGCACCACCCGTTGCGCCGCCCCCAGGGCGATGGCTTCCCGGGGCATGCCGAAAACCACGCAGCTGGCTTCATCCTGGGCCAGCGTGACGGCGCCAGCCTGACGCATCTCATGCAACCCCCGCGCGCCATCGTCGCCCATCCCGGTCATCAGGATGCCCATGGCATTGCCTCCCACATACTGGGCGGCCGACCGGAACAGGACATCGACGGAAGGACGGTGGCGCGACACCAGGGGCCCGTCCTTGACGGCGACGTGGTAGCGGGCGCCGCTTCGCTGCACCAGGGTGTGGTGGTTGCCCGGAGCGATCAGCACGCGGCCGCGCAGGATGGCGTCCCCGTTTTCCGCCTCCTTGACCGTGACCGTGCACAGGGTGTCCAGGCGCCGCGCGAAGGCGGCGGTGAACTTCTCGGGCATGTGCTGGACGATGACGATGCCCGGCGCGTCGGCGGGAAGCGCCTCGAGCACTTCGCGTAAGGATTCGGTGCCGCCGGTCGAGGCCCCCATGCATACGACCATCTCGGTGGTCCGCGCCATGGCCCCCAACGGCCGGGGGGGCGGCATCACGGCGTCGGCGGTGAGCTTGCGCTCCGGCAGGCTGCGCATGGCGGCCGGGCGGTGCCGGGGGCGGGACTGCGCGGCGGCCTTGATGACGTCGCGGATACGCATCGTCGCCTCGATGAGCTGCTGGCGGGTATCGAGGCGCGGCTTCACGATGACGTCGACGGCTCCGGCCTCCAGGGCCTGGAGCAGGGTCTCGGACCCCTCCTCGGTCAAGGACGAGCACATCACCACGGGAATGGGATGCTGGGTCATCAGCTTCCTCAGGAAGGTGATGCCGTCCATGCGCGGCATCTCGACGTCGAGCGTGATGACGTCCGGGGTCTCCTCCTGAAGCCGGCGGGCGGCGGCGAACGGGTCCGAGGCGACGGCCATCACCTCGATTTCGGGATCGCCTTCGAGGATGTCGGCCAGCGTCTGCCGGACCGAGGCGGAGTCGTCGACGATAAGCACCTTGATCCTGCGCGCCATGATTGCCTCACAGACGAAGGAAGACGGTCGGAGCGACCTGCCGCAGCGGCAGCGCGAAGCCGGCAATGGTTTCCGAATGGCCGAGAAACAGGTAGCCGCCGGGCGCCAGGCAGTCGCAGATCCGCGACACCACCGCCTGCTGCATCTGTTTCTCGAAATAGATCAGGACGTTGCGGCAGAAAGCCACATGCACCGGCCGCGGTATGGCGTAGACGGGGTCGTTGAGATTCTGCCGGGCGAAACTCACTTGGCGGCGCAGTTCGGGGACGATCCGCGTCTCGGCCAGCGAACGGTCGCGTGAACGCATCATGTAGCGTTGGCGCAGCGCCAGTGGGACGGCCTCGGCCATGCCGGCGGGAAAAATGGCGGTTGCCGCCTTGGTCAGGACCTCGGTGCTGACGTCGGTGGCCAGTATGGAATACCGAAATCCCCGGTGGTGCTGGGCGAACTCGGCCGCCACCATGGCCAGCGAATAGGCTTCGGCGCCGATCGACGCCGCCGCGCTCCACATCAGGAAGGGTTCGGTGAAGCCGATTCGCCCTTCCGACGCCAATTGGGGCAAGATCATCTGTTCGAGAAAGCGGAAATGATCCGGTTCACGGAAGAAATCCGTCTTGTTGGTGGTGATGGCGTCGATGATGAACTCGCCTTCCTGCGCCAGGCCGTTCTCCTTGAAGACGTAAGCGCAATAGGCGCCGAAATCCGCGAAGCCCAGGGCGCGGACACGGCGGCGCAGGCGCCCCTCCACCATTGCCCGCTTGACCGGCGGCAGACGGATGCCGGTGTGCCCGCTGACGAAATGCGCCAACCGCTCGAAATCCCGCTGCGACAGCAGGAACTCGTGATCGCTGTCATCGGCTGCCCCGGCTTTGGTCACCCTTCCGCCCCTTCCGCCAGCAAGGCGATATCCTCGGAGGAAAACAGACGGGCGAGGTCGAAGACGATGACGAACTGTCCGGTCCGCCGGCCGATGGCGCGAATGTAGTCGGAGCGCCAGCGGACGCCGATATCCGGCGGCGTGTCGATGCAGCTTTCGTCGAGGGCGGTGACCTCGAACACCCGGTCGGCCATCAATCCCAGCAACAGCACATGGCCCTCGATGGAAATCTCGGTGACGAGGATGCGGGTGTGTTCGCCGGGAACGTCGGGCGACAGTCCCAGCTTGCACCGCAGGCTGATGATCGGCACCACCTCGCCGCGCACGTCGATGATCCCCATCAGGAACGGCGGCGCGTTGGGCAAGGCGGCCATGGGCTGCAGGTCGAGGATCTCGCGGACGGCATCGACACCGACGGCGAAGACCTCCCGGCCAACGCCGAGTGTGACGAATTTGTCCGCCGAGAGGGTCGCGGCGCGGGCCGGCATGGGAACCTCCGTGATCAAGGCCAAGGGAGCCGGACTCTAGTAGCGTTCAAACTCGGCGTCGGTCCTGTCCGGCGCTCCTCCGACCAGGTCGAGATGGATGCCGGCCTTGCGTCCGCGTCCGTTGCCGCCACCGCCGAGCTTCGCCGGTCCCATGGGCGTCGGCGGCTTTTTCTTCATGGCGGGCGTCGCCGCCTTGCCGAGGGCGGCGGGGGCCTGGGCAGAACGCGCCGGAGGCGCCTTCGGCCGTGCCGCCATCGCCGCGGCCGCCGGCGCCTCCGCGCCGCCGAGATGGAAGAAGGCGATGCTCTTCAGCAATTGCTCGGCCTGGGCGGCCAGTTCCTCGGATGTGGCGGCCATCTGCTCGGATGCCCCGGCATTCTGCTGGGTGACGGTGTCGAGTTGCTGAATGGCCTGGTTGATCTGCTCGGACCCGATGTCCTGCTCGCGGCAGGCGGCGGAGATTTCCTCGATCAGATCGGCGGTCTTCTTGATGTCGGGCACCAGCCGGGCCAGCATCTGGCCGGCATCCTGGGCGCTCTTCACCGTATCGGAGGACAGCGAGCTGATCTCGGTGGCCGCCGCCTGGCTGCGTTCGGCCAGTTTGCGCACCTCCGAGGCGACCACGGCGAAGCCCTTGCCGTGTTCGCCGGCCCGGGCCGCCTCGACCGCGGCGTTCAACGCCAGCAGATCGGTCTGGCGGGCGATTTCCTGGACGATGACGATCTTCTCGGCGATGGTCTGCATGGCCAGCACCGCCTTCTCCACCGCGAGGCCGCTGTTCTGGGCGTCGGCGGCGGACTGGCGGGCGATCTTCTCGGTCTGGCCGGCATTGTCGGCGTTCTGCTTGATGTTGGCGGCCATCTCCTCCATGGCCGACGAGGCCTCCTCGGTGGACGACGCCTGCTCGGTGGCGCCCTGCGACAGTTCCTCGGCGCTGGACGACAGTTCCTCGCTGCCGGCCGAGACGTTGCCGACGGCATTGGACACCTCGCCGACCACCGTGCGCAGCCGATCGACCATTTCATTGAGATGGCCGAGCAGATCGCCGATCTCGTCGCGGGAGACGACCTCGGCGGTTTCGGTCAGGTCGCCGCCCGCCACCGCCTGCGCCAGCGCGCCCGCCCGGGCCAGGCCCCGGCTGATGGAGGAGATGATCCAAATTCCGGCTCCGATCGCGGTGACCAGCGACGCCAGCAGCACGCCGATCAGCACGGTGCGGCCGGTTTCATAGGCGCGGTCGCTTTCGGCCTTGTCCGCCTTCATGCCCTGTTCGGCCCTGGCGACCACCTCCTCGATGAACTTCTCGGCCTGCAGCCGGATCGGCCGAACCTCCTTGCGCAAAAGAGCGTAGGCGCGGGCATTGGAATTGTCGGCGCCGAGGATGCGGATCTGCTCGTCGATCTTAAGCGCGCGCGCCAGCCGTTCGCCCAGCGCCTCGAACCGCCGACGGTCCTCCTCGCCGGTCAGCGCCTTGTCCAATTGGCCGCGCAGACCGGAAATCTCCAGAAGCGTCGCCTGCACCGTCTTGTCCAGGCGGGCGACGGCGGCGTCGTCGGCCTCGAGCAAGATGTCGCGTTCAAGCATTTGCAGGCGATCCAGCTGGGAGAGCATGCGGTTCGCCACGGGCGCCGCCTGCGGCAGGTCGGTGCGCCCGGCCAGGGCCAGAAGGGGCTCCCGGACGGCGTCGAAGGCGCGGTTGCCATCGCCGTCCAGCAACTTGCGCCCCTGCACCGCCGAGTTGCGCACGGCGATGTCGCGGACCTTGGACACGCCGCCGAAATAGGCGTCCAGCAGCCGAAGGAACTCATCCAGCTTGGCCTTCTCTTCGGGGGAGGAAATGTTCCGCAGCTGTACCTCGAACTGGCGGATCTCCTTGGCCTGCGCGTCGATGCTGTTGATCTCGCGCTGCATGCCCTCGTCGGTTTCCTCGATGATGAGCTGGGCCTGATTGCGCGCCACGGTGCCGAGGTTGTCGCGCATCTCCATGGCGAGGCGCACCTTTTCCGCCGAGGAATCGACAATGAGGCCCAGACGGTCTCGAATGGCCGATGACGCCTGGATGGCCACCATGCCGGAAATCGCCATCAGCAGGATGATTGCGCCAAAGGCGGCCACCAACTTCAATTTGATCGTCACGCGCATATCGAGATCTCCTTTTCCCGCCGCCGTCTATTGCGCCGCTGCCGACCCGACGGCCAAGACCTGTTCCATGTCGAGGATGATGATGAAATCGCCCCCCAGCTTGCCGATGCCGCTGATGTATTCGGGCCGCCAGCGCAGGCCGATGCGAGGCGTCTCCTCGATGGCGGCGGGGGCGATTTCGGTGACTTCGTAGACACGGTCGGCCAGAATTCCCACCGCCGTCGGTTCGCCGTCGACCATGGCGTCGATGACGATGACGCGGGTGTCGACGGTCGGCGGCGATTGCGGCATGCCGAAGCGCAGACGCAGGTCGGCCAGCGGCACCACCTTTCCGCGCACGTTGATCAATCCGCTGACGAACGGCCGAGCGTTGGGCACTTCGGTGACCGGCACCATGTCGAGGATCTCGCGGACCCAATGGGCATCGATGGCGAAGACTTCGCCCTGCATTTCCAGGGTCACCACTTCCCGTGCCGATTCGGACGCCGCCATGGCCCTCTCCTTCTAGGACGCCTTCAACCGCATCTCCTGAATGCGGCCGGCCGCGATCAGGTTGACCACGTCCAGGATCAGGGCCACCGTGCCGTCGCCCAGAATGGTGGCGCCGGAAAAGGCGGCAACGTCCGCATGCAGCTTGGACAAGGATTTGATGACCGTCTGGTGGTCGCCGATGATCTGGTCGACCACCAGCCCGACCCGCTGGTCGCCGGCCGTGACGATCACCACCTTGGGGTATGGGTCGGCGGGTCCCTGGACCTTGAACAGGTCGCGCAGGCGCAAAAAGGGAACCAGCTCGTCCCGGATGTTGAGGAAGGAGCGGCCGGTCGAGCGCTGATTGTCGGCCTCGGACAGCTCGACGCATTCCTCCACCGTCGACAGGGGAAGGACGTAGCGGCCGCCGCCGACGCGCACCAGCAGCCCATCGATGATGGCCAGGGTCAGGGGCAGCCTCAGGGTGACCTGGGCTCCCCGGCCGGGCGGGCTGGAGACGTCGATGAAGCCGTGCAGGGCGTCGATGGTGCGCTTGACCACGTCCATGCCGACGCCGCGCCCGGAAACGTTGGTCACCGTCGCGGCGGTCGAGAAGCCCGGCCGGAAGATCATCTGGAACAGCTCGGCGTCGGGAACGTCGCCCATATCCGACAGCCACCCCGCCTCCACCGCCTTGGCGCGGATGCGCTGGCGGTTCATCCCCCGGCCGTCGTCACGAATAGTGATCAGCACCTGCGCTCCGGCGTGGCGCGCTTCAAGCGACAGGGTTCCGGCCCGCGGCTTGCCGGCCGCCTCACGCTCGGCCGCAGTCTCCAGGCCATGGTCGATGGCGTTGCGGATCAGGTGGACCAGGGGATCGTTCAGGCTTTCGATGACGGTCTTGTCCAGCTCGGTCTCCTCGCCCGACGTCTCCAGCTGCACGTCCTTGCCGAGTTCGCGCGACAGGTCGTGGACGACGCGGCGGAAGCGGGCGAACAGCTGCCCGATGGGGACCATACGGATGCCCATGGTGGTGACGCGCAGTTCCGACGACAGGCGCTCGATATCCTCCGACACCGAGCGCAGCGTCGAATCGAGGCTGCCCTGGGCCAGCTGGCGCAGCCGGGACTGCGCGATGACCAGTTCGCCGACCCGGTCCATGAGATTGTCGATTCGCTCGGCGGGAATGCGGATGCCGTTCCCCGCCGGGTCCCGCTTCGCCATGCCCCGGTTCGAGACCGGCTCGCCGGCGGGATGCGCCTCCGCCGCCGGGTGGGGCTCGGGGGGTGAGGCCGCCGCCTCGGGCGCCATGGTCGTCACCGACAGTTCCATGTCGTCGAGCACGAACATGAAAACCTCGTCGATGGCCGAGCGCGGCTGGGAGGTGGCGAGGCGCACCCGCCACTTCAGGTAGCTGCGCTCGGGATCGAGGTCGTCGATGGCCGGAACCGGCCCAAGGTCGGCGGCGACCGTGCATTCGCCCATGTCGCGCAATTCGTCCAGCAGCCGCAGCGGGTTGGTGCCGCGCAGCAGAGCGTCCGGAGGCAGCGCGAAGACGATGTCGTAGAGGACGGGAGCCGCCTTGGGCTCCGCCGGCCGCGGCGCCGCGGCGCACGGACCGGTCGTCTCGGGCAACGAGGCGGGCGGCCCGTGGCGCAGCAGGTCCTGGACCAGCCCGTCTCCGATCGCGGCTTCCGCCTCGCCGGGGGATTGAATCAGCTGGCGCATGAAATCCTTGGCGGACAGGGCGACGGCGATCAGTTCGCGGCTGGGCTCGGCGCCGGTCCGGCGCAGGCGGTCGAAGGTGTTCTCGACCGTATGGGCGAACCGGGCGAGGTCGTCGAAGCCAAACATCGCCCCCGATCCCTTGAGCGTGTGCAGCGCGCGAAAGGCGGTGTCGATCAACTCGCGGTCGCCGGGATTGCCGTCCAGGTCGAGCAGCACGTCCTCGAGCTGAATCAGCAGGTCTTGGGCCTCCTGCCGGAACGTCTCGGCGGGATCGGGAGCCCCGGGGGTCATCCCAGGACCTTCTTGACGATGGCCAGCAGGCGCTCGGGCTGGAACGGCTTGGTGATCCAGGCGGTCGCGCCGGCGCTTTTGGCCTCGCCCTTCTTGTCGTCGTCCGATTCGGTGGTCAGGAAGATGATGGGGACGCCCTTGTAAGCGCTGACGCCCCGCAACTCCCGGATGAACGACAGACCGTCCATGTTCGGCATATTGAGATCGGTGATCACCAGGTCGGCGACCATCCCCCGAGCCTTGCCGAGGGCATCGCGCCCGTCAACCGCCTCGACCACCGCGTAGCCATCGCTGGTAAGGGCGAGGCGCACCATCTGGCGCATGCTGGCCGAATCATCGACACACAACACTGTTTTGGGCATGGTTCACCCTTCCTGCTGGCAATGAATGAAGCCCTCGACGCCGCAGCGATCGAACAAAGCCGCCAGATCCGGGCCGGCATTGACGATCTTGAAAGAAATTCCCCGCTCCGCCGCCGCCTTTCCGGCCGCCGCCAGAACCTGGATCAGGGTCACGTCGCCGGTCTCGAAGGCTTGCGCATCCACATTCACGGCCGTCGCCCCGGCGAGGCATGCTTTGATCCGATCGGCCAGTTCGCCGATATTTCGTATGTCAATGGCAGCGGCCAGGGAAACAACCATGGGCGCCACCTCCGCTGAAGATGTCTTCATGATTACTCCCAATTAACATTGGATGAGATTTTGTAATTTATGGTTTTAAGATGTTCACAAAAAATCTATATCAGTATTCAAACCTACAGAAGGCACAATCCCCTACGCAGCGCCCTTGACATGGGCGCTACTATTATTGTCATGCGCGATAGCAAGAGTTTCAACCTCTGCTTTGTAGCCATCTCACCATTCCTTTACATGCAGAGATCGGCGCGCCGCCTCCCTACTCTTTGGCATACATGCATTTTGTGAGGACCGCCCCGAGGCAGCACCACATGGTGATAGGGCGCCGAAGGCAAAAGTCTGAAAAACGTAAGGAATGCGTAAATTTCCTTACATTTCGCCATGCCTGCATGGGGATTCGTGAGGAAAATCAAGATGTATACGAAACAGATTGCAGATGCATACGTACAATTACTTGTGCATATTGACACGGCAATTACATCTCAATAGGATTTTCACTGACAATGAAGAGGTCGGCAGTTGAATCTTGTCGATAAGATATTCATCTAAGGCTTGGTCCCGTGACGGGAGCTACGATGCACCATACAATCGTCTTCGCCGACAATGACCGCATGACGGCGCAAACCATGGCGGGATACCTGGCCGACGAAATGTTCGAGGCGATTTTTCTCGACGACGCCGCGACGGCGCAGCGGGAAATTGGCCGGTGCAATCCCAGCCTGGTGGTGCTGGGAACCAATTTCGGCGACATTTCAGGATTGGACATCGCGCGTTGGCTGATGTCCCGGCCGTCCCGTCCCGGCCTCATCCTCCTCAGTTCCCGATCGGATCCCATCGACCGGACCATCTATCTGGAGATGGGGGCGGACGACTGCCTGTCGAAGCCGTTTTTCGCACGCGAATTGCTGGCCCGCATCCACAGCGTGCTGCGGCGCATACACCCCCCCTCGCTGGGCGAGGAGCCGGGGGCGGAGCCACGGACCGAGACCATCACGGCGTCCGGCTTCCGGTTCAATCCGCGTTCGCGGCAGGTCAGCCTGCCCCACGGCGCCCTGGTGACGCTGTCGCGGACCGAGGCCAAGGTCCTGTCGGCCCTGCTGGACAATCGCGGTGCGCCCATGACCCGTGACATGCTGTCCTTGCGGGCGCTGGGACGAAGCTGGAATCCGGACGACCGGGCCCTCGACCAGCACATCGCCGCCCTGCGGCGCAAGCTGGAGACGCCCCATCCCGGAAAAGCGCTGATCGCCACCGTCCGCCATGTGGGCTACATGGTCGAATGACGGGCACCGCTTGTCATGCCGGGACGTGCTGGTTGCCCCCGTCATTGGATCGCCGGGATTTCGGCTCTATGGCGTCCGCCGGAAGATCAGGGACGCGTTGACGCCCCCGAAGGCGAAATTGTTGCTCATGAAGTATTCGGCCTCGGTGCGGCGGGGCCGCCCCATGATGTAGTCCAGCTCGGCGCAACGCGGATCCACATTGTCCAGATTGGCGGTGTGGCAGCACCAGCCTTCCCGCATCATCTCGATGCCCAGCCAGGCCTCGATAGCGCCGCAAGCGCCCAGGGAATGGCCGAAATAGCTCTTGAGCGAGTGAAGCGCCACCCGTCGGCCGAACACCGCCGCGGTGGCCGCCGCCTCGGCGATGTCGCCGCCCTCGGTGGCGGTACCGTGGCCGTTGACCACTCCAATGGCATCGGCGGACAGGCCGGCATCCTCGAGGGCGAGGCGCAGGGCGATCTCCATGGTCTCGGCCTGCGGCTGGGTGACGTGATTGCCGTCGGCGTTGGTGCCAAACCCCACCACCTCGGCATGGATTGTGGCGCCGCGCGCCCGGGCCCGCTCGTATTCCTCGAGGATCAGGGCGCCGGCGCCTTCGCCGATCACCAGCCCGTCGCGGTCACGGTCGAAGGGGCGCGGGCTGAGATGGGGGGCGTCGTTGCGGATCGAGGTGGCGAACAAGGTATCGAACACGGCGGAATCGGTGATGTCCAATTCCTCGGCCCCGCCGGCGATCATGACGTCGGCCTTGCCCCATTTGATGGCCTCGGCGGCAAAGCCGATGGCCTGGCTGGCCGAGGCGCAGGCGTTGGACGTGGGAATCATCCGCCCCTTCAGCCCGAAGAACAGGCCGACATTCACCAAAGCGGTATGGCTCATCATCTGGATATAGGTGGTGGCGTTGAGATTCTTGGACTTGCCGCTCATCTTCAACTCGTAGAAGCCCAGCACCGAATCCGGGCTGCCGAACGACGAGCCGAAGGCCGCTCCCGCCCGCCCGCCGGTCAGCACCGGATCATTGAGCAATCCGGCATCGGCCAGCGCCTTTTCCGTGGCGGCCACCGCCAGTTTCGCCACCCGGCCCATGGTGCGGGTCTTCTTGCGCGACCAGTGCTCCGGCACGGTAAAATCGAGAACCGGCGCCGCCAGCCGGGTATTGACGCCCTCGAAGCGGTCCCATTCCGGGCTCATGGCGCGGATGGCGGTACGCCCGTCGCGAAGCGCGGCGCTGATGGCCGGCCAATCCTGTCCGAGCGCCGTGATGCCGCCCATGCCGGTAACCACCACCCTGCGCATCAGACCATGCCTCCGTTGACCGAAATCACCTGCCGGGTGATGTAGGACGCCGCGTCGGAACACAGGAAGCCGACCAGCGCCGCCACCTCCTCGGGCCGTCCCACCCGGCGCATGGGAATCAGCTTCATGGCCTCGTCCAGGGGTACCTCGGCGATCATCTGGGTCTCGATCAGGCCGGGGGCCACGCAATTGACGGTGATGGAGCGCTTGGCCAGTTCCAGGGCCAGGGCTTTGGTGGCGCCGATGATGCCGGCCTTGGCCGCCGAGTAATTGACCTGCCCCCGGTTGCCCGCCAGCCCCGAGACCGAGGACAAGGTCACGATGCGCCCGCCCCGGCGGGCCGAGACCATGGGCATGACCAGCGGCCGCAAGACGTTGTAGAAGCCGTCCAGATTGGTCCCCAGCACCTGATCCCAATCCTCGTCCTCCATGGCGGGAAAGGCGGTGTCGCGGGCGATGCCGGCATTGAGAACCGCCCCCCAATAGGGACCAAAGGCCGCCAGATCGGCCTCGAGCGCGGCGCGGCAGCCCTCGCGGTCGGCGGTGTCGAAGCGGATCAGCCGCCCGTTGCCCCCCATGGACTCCAGCGTGGCCTGCGCCGCCGCCTGGTCGGAATGGTAATGCGCCACCACCGTGAAGCCGCCCTCGGCCAGGTTCAAAGCGATGGCGCGCCCGATGCCGCGCCCCGCCCCGGTGACGAGAATGGTCCTGGCGGTCATGTCTGTTCCCCTTCCTCGCCGGGCTGGTAGACGCTGAGTTGCGCCTCGGCCAGAACCTCTCCCCCGGCGCCGCTGATCCGGCAGTCGAACACCCCCATGCCCTGGTCGCGAAAGACCAGCCGGGCGGTGATTTCCAGGCGTTCGCCAAAATGAAAATACGGCCGCGCCGCCTTGTAGCGCCGGGTCCCCAGAAGGAATCCCAGCCGCACCGCGCCGCCTTCGCGCTTGGCCTCGCCTCCGGCCCAGATACCGCAGGTCTGGGCCATGAATTCGATGCCCACATGGGCGGGCACGCCTTCGGCGCGGGCGAAAAGGTGGTCGGGACGGATGCTCACCGCCGCGCAGGCCCCATCCCCGTCCGAGCTCAAGGCCTCGTCCAGCAACAGCATGGGCCGGGCGTGGGGCAGCAAATCCTCGATGGGCCAGGGACAGGCGCTCATACTTTCGCCCTCCGCAACGCCAGGCAGCAATTGCTGCCGCCGAAGGCGAAGGAATTGGACAGGGCCGCCTTGGGCCCCAGCCGGTGCCCGGCCGTGGCGAACTCCAGACGCGGCAAGGACGGATCGGCCACACCGTCCCAGACATGGGGCGGCAGGCGGCCATCGGGATTCCAGCCGGACGACAGGGCGAGCCACAGGAATGCGGCCTCCACCGCTCCGGCCGCGCCCAGGGTATGGCCGGTCAGCGCCTTGGTCGAGGAGCAGGCGATTCCGTCGGGAAACAGGGCCGCCACCGCCGTGGCCTCCATGGAATCGTTGAGCGAGGTGGCCGTGCCGTGCAGGTTGAGATAGCCCACCCGATCCGGCGACAGGCCGGCGTCGTCCAGGGCCGCCCGCATGGCCGCCAAAGCTCCGGCCCCTTGCGGGTCGGGGGCGCTGACATGGTGGGCGTCGGAGCTCTCGCCCAGGCCCGCCAGTTCGATCTCGGCCGGGTCGGGGGCGAGCAGGAACAGCCCGCCGCCCTCGCCGATGGAGATGCCCCGGCGGTTGGCGCTGAAGGGATTGCAGGGCTCGGGCGACAGCGCCTCCAGCGCGCCGAAGCCGGTCAGCGTCAGCCGGCACAAGGTATCGGCACCGCCCGCGATGGCGGCATCGGCCAGCCCAGCCCGGATCAGCCGGCGCGGGGATCGGCATGGCGTCCGGCGCCGCCCTGGGCACCCTGGCCGGCTATTTCACCACCGACAGCATCTACGTGGTGATCACCGAGGCCATCTTCGCCGTGCGCCGCAACGCCTCCAAGGCGCGGCGGGTCGTCACCTTCGACGGCAGCCCCAGGGTCGAGGAATGGGAGGAAAGCAGCTACGGCTCGTTCCACCGCGTCCACCGGGTGCTGATCGCCAATTACGGCGGCGGGCGCGGCGTGACGCAGACCGACATCGCCGCCGACATCCGCGAGCGCCAGATCAGGTCCCTCATCAGCTTGATCTAGGCGGGCCGCGAGGACGGCCAGGTCTGCTGCTCGCCATTTTTTCCGAAATCGGCCTTCATTTTGTCCCCGCCCATGGGCATTCCGGCGCGGCGCGGCTTGACGCCGCGATAGGACAGGAAGTATCGACAGACGGCATGATCAGGTCCGGACATCCCGCCATTCTTCCGCAATGCCGGCGCTCATCAAGGCGTGACGGCCCATGACCGCCGTGGTGATCGGAGCCGGACCCGCCGGACTGATGGCCGCCGAGGTCATGGCGCGGCACGGCCTTGCCGTCCAGGTCTACGACGCCATGCCGTCGCCGGGGCGCAAGTTCCTGCTGGCCGGCAAGGGGGGGCTGAACCTCACCCATTCCGAACCGATGGAGCGCTTCGTCACCCGCTATGGCGCCGCCGCCGGCTTCATGGCTCCGTTGCTGGCCGAATTCGGGCCGACGCATCTGCGAGCCTGGGCCGAGGGGCTGGGGATCGAGACCTTCGTCGGTTCGTCGGGCCGGGTGTTTCCGGCCCAGATGAAAGCCGCGCCGCTGCTGCGCGCCTGGGTGCGCCGCCTGCGGGGGCTGGGCGTCATCCTTCACCCCCGCCGCCGCTGGCTGGGCTGGGACGCCGAGCACCGTCTTCGGCTCGCTGGGCCCGAGGGCGAGGAAACGCTGGACGCCAGGGCCTGCGTCCTGGCCCTGGGCGGCGCCTCCTGGCCGCATCTGGGCTCGGACGGCGGCTGGGCCGCGCCGCTGGCCTCAAAGGGGGTGGAGGTCGCCCCGCTGAAGCCCGCCAATTGCGGCTTCGACCTGGACTGGAGCCCCTCCTTCGCCGAACGCTTCGCCGGCGGCCGCACCGGCACGGTGGAACTGTCCTTCGCCGGACAAAGGCGGCGGGGGGAAATCACGCTCACCGCCACCGGGATCGAGGGGGGCGTCGTCTACGGGCTGGCCGCCCAATTGCGCAACAGCCTGGAGGCCTTGGGCGAGGCGGTGCCCCATGTGGATCTGATGCCCGACTGGAGCGCCGAGCGGGTGGCGGCGGCCCTGGCCCGTCCGCGCGGTTCGAAGTCGCTGTCCACCTTCCTGAAGAAGGCCCTGCCCCTGTCGCCCGCCGCCCTGGCCCTGCTGCGCGAGGCCGCCCCGGCAGCCGCGTCTCCCGCCGCCCTGGCCGAAGCGATCAAGGCCCTGCCCCTGCGGCTGCGCCGCCCCCGCCCCCTGGCCGAGGCCGTCTCCACCGCCGGGGGAATCGCGCTGGCGGAGATGGACGATTCCCTGATGCTCAAGCGCCTGCCGGGAATCTTCGCGGCCGGGGAAATGCTGGACTGGGAAGCCCCCACCGGCGGCTATCTGCTCACCGGCTGCTTCGCCACCGGCCACCGGGCCGGATTAGGGGCGGTCAGGCACTGTAACGCAGTGTAACAGTTTCGCCGATTTTGCTTCTGCCTCGTATCAGGACTGAGGTAGGGTGGGGCCAATCCTGTAGGGGCATCCTTAATCATAATTCGTCAGCAGCGCAATTAATGGGTCTGTCGCTCGACATCGCCAGATCGGAACGTAAGCTTGTCATCGGGGTGAAGGCCCTGCTGGCCTTGTCGTTCTGCCTCTACGCCCTCACGTGGGTTGGCCTGCCGCTAGCCGTCAACACCACTCTTAATCGCGATACCATCCAGATTGTCTACTGGGGAATGGAGTGGCAGGCCGGCTACTTCAAGCATCCGCCGCTGATCAGCTGGATGACCGAGATCGCCTTCAGGCTGTTCCGGGCGTCGGACGGCGTGGTCTACGGCCTGGGCGTCGCGGTGATGGTGGCCTCCTTCGCCTGCGTCCACCGGCTGGCGCGCCGCTACCTGGACTCCACCAGCGCCGCCCTGGCGGTGGTGACGTTGCCGGTGCTGGGCTATTACAGCTACGTCGTCCCACATTTCAACCATAACATTCTACTCAACCTGCCCTGGTGCGCCGGCATCTGGCTGGCCTACCTCGCCATCGAGGAGCGGCGGAACTGGGCGTGGCCGCTGCTGGGGCTGACGCTCGGCCTGGGCATCCTGACCAAGTACACCATCCTGATCCTGCCGCTGCTGCTGCTGGTCCACGTCCTGGCGACACCGGAACATCGCTGGGTGCTGCGCTCGCCACGCGCCTGGGCGGCGGCCGGCCTGTGCCTGGCGGTGGCTGCGCCCCATGCCCAGTGGGTGCTGACCCACGATCTGGGGCCGCTGCGCTATCTGTCCAGCGGCGCCGGCCTCAGCGATGAAAGCTTCATCGAGCGCCATCTGATCAATCCTCTCGTGGCGCTGCTGATCATGGCCGGCATGTGCGCCTCGCTGTTGCTCGCCCTGGTGGGCGGCCTGGGGCTGCCCCGGCTGCAACGGCGCCAGCTGTGCCGCCGGGACCGCTTCCTGCTGATGATGAGCCTCGGCCCCGTCGCCCTGGTCATCCTGCTGTCGGCCATCACCGGCGGCGCCATGCGGGTGGAGTGGGCCTCGTCCTTCTTCCTGCCCCTTCCGCTGCTGCTCCTGCATCTGTTCTATCCCTCGCCCACGCCGTGGCGGGTCAACCGCCTGCTGGCCTGGACCAGCGGCCTGATGGTCGCCATGGCGGCCACCTATGTGCTGATCTTCACCGGCGTCATCGCCGACATGGACGAAGGCAAGTGGTCGCGTTTCCCGGCCAATCAGCTGGGCGCCGCCGCCGCTGACGGCTGGGAGCAGGTCTGTCACAGCCCGGTGCCGGTGATCATCGGCGACGCCTGGCTGGGCGGCACCGCGTCGCTGAAATTACCCGAGCGTCCCCGGGTCTACAGCGAAGCCGATTCCAAGATGGCTCCCTGGCTGTCGGACGAGGACATCCGCCGCACCGGCGCCCTGATCCTGTGGGATCAGGCCCTGGACGGACGCTATCGCGACATCGACCACCAGGATGCGCCCCGGCCGGGCGAACCGCTCGACTGGTTCCCGGGCATTGCCGCCCTGGAAGCGCGCTTCGGCCCCATCACCACCCTGCCCGACGTGACGCTGCATTATCCCGGCCCCGTCCAGGAAGCCCCGATCCGGCTCGGACGGGCCGTCATCCCGCCGGCCGCCCCCTGCCGCTAGAGCAAGCCACCGGTGCGAAGCCGTCTCCATCGATGGCCATCGCACTCCAGGGGCATAGCCCCGGGCCGCCAGAAGCAGTTTATAACTAAAATAATATGCCGAATCTCAGGGAGGCGTGATGGCGGATATATGCCGTCGACGCCTCAGCCCTTGGGAGCGGCCTTGCGCGACCGGCCGGGCTTCTTCGCCGCCGTCGGGGGTTTGGTCGCGGCGGCGGGGTCGACGATGCCGTGCGCCACCATGGTGAAGAAGATCTCCAGGATCTTCTCGATGGGGATGGATTTGCCGGGGTCGTACCAGCGCGACATCCAATTGCACATGCCGAGCACGCCGTTGGCCACCATGCGGGCGTCGAGGCCCGGCTTGAAGATTCCCTTTTCCTGCCCCTCCTCGATCAGGCGGGTCCACAGGTGGGTGTATTCGTTCCACACGCCCCGCAGTTCCGCCGCCTTGCTCTCGTCCTCGAGGAAATGGTCCTCGCGGAGCGCCACGGTCATTTCCAGGTAGTTGGGATTGAAGCGGTCGAGATGGTTGCGGATGGCCGCTTCCAGCTTCTCCTCGGCCGGCAGGTTGGAATTGATGATCGCGCCCAGCCCCATGACCAGCGAGGTGCTCTGCGGCAGGATGATCTTCAGCAAGATGTCGGCGCGGCTCTTGAAATAATAATAGATGGCCTCGCGCTTGATGCCGACCGCGTTGGCGATGTCCTCGATGGACGTGCGGTTGACCCCCTGGCGTTCGAACACCTCGGTGGCCCGCCTCAATATCTGAATCCGTCGGCTCATCCCGGCCCATTCCTAACGTATTGCCCTAAGTCAGACCCTAGCCGGAAGCATCGCAACGCACAATGGAATTTTTTACGCCACCGTAAAAAAGCTGTTTACGGGTCCGTAAAATTATTTTAGCGTTCAAACAACGGCAGCACGTTGACCGGACCCAAGTCCGGCAATGATCAATCGGAGGAACATCCGTGGCGGCCGGGCCCAACGAGAGGGAGGAACCGCCGTGAAAGCCGAAGAGCTTGTAGGCAAAGTCTATGCCCCGTTCACCGTGGATGTGGAGAAGGGCCGGTTGCGGCTTTTCGCCAAGGCCATCGGTGAATCCAACCCCGTCTACACCGACGAGAGCGCGGCGCGAAAGGCAGGCTACACCTCGCTTCCGGCGCCTCCCACCTTCGCCTTCTCCATCGCCATGGACGCCGAGCAGCCCTTCAAGGTGCTGGAAGACCTGGGCGTGGACAAGACCCGCTCCATGCATGGCGAGCAGATCTTCGACTACATCGAGCCCATCTGCGCCGGCGACACCATCACCGGCGTGCAAAGGGTGGTCGAGACCTTCGAGAAGAAGGGCGGCGCCATGCGCTTCATCGTCACCGAAACGCTGCTGAAAAATCAGCACACCCGGCCGGTGGCGAATTTACGGACCGTAATAATCGTCCGTCAGGGGTAGGAGGCAGACATGACCATCCGTTTCGCCGAGGTCAAGGTGGGAGACCGCATTCCCGACCTGGCCAAGCCGGCCATCGACCGGACCCAGCTGGCCCTGTTCGCCGGGGCGTCCGGCGACCACAACCCCATCCACCTGGACGACGAGCAGGCCCGCTCGGGTGGGCTGCCCGGCGTCATCGCCCACGGCATGCTGTCCATGGCCTTCCTGGGCCAGGTGCTGACCGGCTGGGTGCCGCAATCGGCCATCCGCTCGTTCTCGGCCCGCTTCACCGCCATGGCCTTCCCCGGCGACACCATCACCTGCCAGGGCGTGGTCACCGCCAAGTCCGAGGAGAACGGCGAAAACGTGGTCGATCTCGAGCTGGCCGCCGTCAACCAGGACGGCAAGCAGACCCTGGCCGGCTCGGCCCGCATCGCCCTGCCCGCCTAGGAGCGCGTCCCATGGCCTATCTCGCCGAGATTCCCTATGGCTGCTACTGGTCGACGCCCTTCGCCCGATGGATGGGCAGCCTGGCGCGGCTTCACTCCATGGAATTCGCCGCCCATGTGGCCAAGGCCGAGCTGGCCCGGCGCGACATCCCGGCCGGGGCGTTCGATTTCGGCGTGCTGGGCACCTCAGTGCCGCAAAAGCACTGCTTCTACGGCGCGCCCTGGCTGATGGGCATGATCGGCGCGGCCCAGGCGGGCGGCCCCAGCATCTCGCAGGCCTGCGCCACCGGCGTGCGCTGCCTGCTGACGGCGGCCACCGAGATTCAGGCCGGGCTGGCCACAATGGCGCTGTCGGCCACCTGCGACCGCACCTCCAACGGACCGCATCTCTATTACCCCGATCCCGGCGGAGCCGGCGGCACCGGCAGCGCCGAGGACTGGGTGATGCAGAACTTTTCCTACGATCCGTTCACCGCCAAGTCCATGCTGGCCACCGCCGAGAACGTCGCCGCCCGCTACAAGATCGGCACGGAGCGCCAGCACGAGGTGGTGCTGCGCCGCGAGGAGCAGTATGCCGCTGCCCTGGCCGACGATCGCGCCTTCCTCAAGCGCTTCATGACCCTGCCTTTCTCGGTCCCCAGCCCCAATTTCAAGAAGACCGCCGGGGAAATGGCCGCCGACGAGGGCGTCAGCCGATCGACGCCCGAGGGACTGGCCGCCTTGAAGCCGGTGATGGAGGGCGGCAGCGTGACCTTCGGCGCCCAGACCCATCCCGCCGACGGCAACGCCTGCCTGATCGTCGCCACGCCGGGCAAGGCCCGCGAACTGTCCCGCGACCCGCTGATCCGGGTGCGGCTGATGGGCTTCGGCTTGGAAAGGGTCGAGCCCGCCTTCATGCCCCGCGCCACTGTACCGGCCGCCAAGCGCGCCCTGGAGCAGGCCGGCATCGGCATGGACAAGGTCAAGGCGGTGAAGCTGCACAATCCCTTCACGGTCAACGACATCGTCTTCGCCGAGGAGACCGGGGCCAAGCTGGCCGAGATCAACAATTACGGCTCGTCCCTGGTCTGGGGCCATCCCCAGGCGCCCATGGGCACAAGGAGCGTGATCGAGCTGATCGAGGAACTGGTGATCCGGGGCGGCGGCTACGGCCTGTTCTCCGGCTGCGCCGCCGGCGACACCGCCATGGCGGTGGTGATCCTGGTCGATGAACGCCCGGTCTGAGCGCAACGGAGAAGCATGACCATGAACCTCTCCGACTGGATCGAACGCTGGGCCGGATTTGCCGCCGACAAGCCGGCCATCCGCTACGAGGGCGCCGAGATCAGCTATGGCGGCCTCGCCCGCCACATCGCCCGCATCAGCGGCGCCCTGTCCGGCACGCTCGGCATCCGCAAGGGCGAGCGGGTGGCGTGGCTGGGCCTCAACAACGCCGAGAGCATCGCCCTGCTGTTCGCCTGCGCGCGCATCGGCGCCATCTTCACGCCGCTGAACTGGCGGCTCACTCCCGTAGAGCATCTGGCGCTGATGGCCGATTCCGAGCCCTCGCTGCTGGTGGTCGAGCCGGAGTTCGCCGACGCCATCGCTGCCAAGAAGGTGGTGGTCACCGGCCCCCGCCTGGCCTGCACCGGCGGCCCGCGCGCCGGCTGGCTGGACTGGGATTCCATGGTCGAGGCCGCGCCGCTGCTGGGCGGCGGCGAGGGCCGCGCCGAGGACCCGCTGCTGCTGTGCTACACCTCGGGCACCACCGGCCTGCCCAAGGGCGCCATCCATACCCAGGACGGCATGCTGTGGAACGCCGTCAACAGCACCCAGATGCACGACCTGACCAGCCAGGACCGGGTGCTGACCACGCTGCCCATCTTCCATGTGGGCGGACTGAACATCCAGACCATGCCGGCGCTGCATGCGGGCGCCACCGTCACCCTGCACCGCCGCTTCGACGCCGCCACCACCTTGAACACCCTGGTGGGCGAGCGCATCACCCTGGCGGTGCTGGTCCCCACCCAGTTGGACCTGCTGCTGAGCGAACCGGGCTGGGCGGGGGCCGACCTGTCGGCCTTGCGCTGCATCACCACCGGCTCGACCATCATTCCCGCCGGGCTGGTGCGCACCATCCAGGCGCGCGGCATTCCGGTGATCCAGATCTTCGGCTCCACCGAGACCGGCCCCGTGGCGGTGTTCCAGCGGGTGGCCGACAGCGCCAGGGTGGGCGTCGCCGGCCATTGCGCCGTCCATTGCGAGATGCGCCTGGTGGACGGCGAGGGCAACGACGTGCCCGCCGGCCAGTCGGGCGAGGTGCTGATCAAGGGCCGCAACATCATGACCGGCTACTGGCGCGACGAGGCCGCCACCCGGGCGGCGCTGAAAGACGGCTGGTTCGCCACCGGCGACATCGGCCATCTGGACGCCGACGGCTATCTGGTCATCGACGACCGCAAGAAGGAAATGATCATCTCGGGCGGCGAGAACATCTTCCCCGCCGCCCTGGAAGCCATCCTGGGCGAGTGCCCCGACATCGAGGAAGCCGCCGTGGTCGGCCGCCCCGACGACCGCTGGGGCGAGATCCCGGTGGCGGTGGTGGTGCCCCGCCCCGGCGCCCGCCTGACCGAGGAGGGGGTGCTGGCCCTCTTCAAGGACAAGGTGGCCCGCTACAAGCACCCGCGCGCCGTGATCTTCGCCGAGCAATTGCCGCGCACCAGCATCGGCAAGCTGATCAAGGCCGACATCCGCAAGCTGGCGCGCCAGGCGCCGCAATCCTCCTCCTCTTAAGCCCGGAGACCCGTCCCCATGAGCACAAAGATCGGTATCGACGTCGGCGGCACCTTCACCGACTTCTTCGTCGCCGAGGCCGGGTGCGAGCCCAGGATCCACAAGGTCCTGTCCACCCCGCACGACCCGTCCATCGCGGTGATCCAGGGGCTGGAGGAGATCGCCGCCAGCCGCAAGCCGGCCATGGACTTCGCCGGTTTCGTCAAGACCATCGACACCATCGTCCACGGCACCACGGTGACCACCAACGCCACGCTGACCCATACCGGGGCCAAGTGCGGACTGATCACCACCCAGGGCGTGCGCGACGCGCTGGAAATGCGGCGCGGCATCCGCGAGGAGCAGTACAACAACCGCTACACCAACGTGCCGCCCCTGGTGGAGCGCTATCTGCGCGTGGGCGTCGGCGGACGCATGGACCGCATGGGCCGCGAGATCGAGCCGCTGTCGCTCGCCGACATCGAGGCGTCCATCGCCCTGTTCAAGGCCGAGAAGGTCGAGGCGGTGGCCATCTGCTTCATGAACGCCTTCGCCAACCCCGAGCACGAGCGCAAGGCGGCCGAACTGGTGCGCAAGCACCTGCCCGGCGCCTATCTCACCGTGTCCACCGACCTGCTTCCCTCCATCCGCTTCTACGACCGCATCAGCACCACGGCGCTGAATTCCTATGTGGGGCCCAAGCTCAGCCATTATCTCGACCAGTTAACCGGACGACTGAAGGGCATCGGCTTCGACGGGCTGCTGCTGATCACCCAGTCCAACGGCGGCGTCATGGCGCCCGAGGTGGCGCGTGAGAAGTCGGCGCTCACCCTGCTGTCGGGACCTGCGGGCGGCCCCGGCGCGGGCCTCGCCTACGCCAACGTCCACGGCCAGAACCGCTGCATCACCACCGACATGGGCGGCACCAGCTTCGAGGCCTCCATGGCGGTCGACGCCCCCGTCATGGTCAATGACGGCGAGATCGCGCGCCACCGCATCGCGCTGCCCATGCTGGGCATCCACACCATCGGCGCCGGCGGCGGCTCCATCGGCTGGATCGACGAGGGCGGCATGCTGCGCATGGGGCCGCAATCGGCGGGCGCCGATCCCGGCCCGGCCTGCTACGGCAAGGGCGGCACCCGTCCCACCTCCACTGACGCCAACCTGGTGCTGGGCTACCTCAATCCCGGCTTCTTCGCCGGCGGCCGCATGAGCCTGGACCTGGCCGCCGCCGAGCAGGCCATCGCCGAGCACGTGGCCAAGCCGCTGGGCCTCTCCGTGGTCGAGGCGGCGGCGGGCATGTACCGCATCATCTGCAACAACATGGCCCAGGGCGTGCGCGAGGTGACCATCAAGCGCGGCTTCGACCCGCGCGAGTTCCCCATGATCGTGGCCGGCGGCGCCGGGCCCATCCATTCCTGCCTGATCGCCGACGAGCTGGAGATGCCCTTCCAGATCGTGCCGCGCGAATCCTCGGTGCTGTGCGCCTACGGCATGCTGATGGGCGACATCAAGCACGACTTCGTGCGCACTTTCGTCTCGCGCCTGGACGGACTGGACTGGTCGCGGCTGAAGGCGGTGATCGCCGAGATGGCCAAGGAGGGCGACGAGTTGCTGAATTCCGAGCGGATCGCCGCCGATCGCCGCAGCATCGCCGTCAAGCTGGACTGCCGCTACCTCAAGCAATACCACGAGGTGTCGTTCGAGGTGCCCATGGCCGCCGTCGAGGCGGGCGACACCGCAGCCGTCACCCGGCTGTTCCATGCCGAGCACAACCGCCTCTACGGCTATTCGCTGGAAGAGCAGAAGGTCCCGGCCGAGATCATCAACGTCCGCGTCCAGGCCTCGGGCGTCACCGACAAGCCCGCCGGGCGGAGCGAGCCCTATGCCGGCCCCGACGGCTCGGCGGCCATCAAGGGCGAGCGCATGGTCTACGTCCCCGAGGACAAGGCCTTCCGCTCCGTCCCCGTCTATGACGGCCACAAGCTCAAGCACGGCAACCGGGTCGCCGGCCCGGCGATGATCGAGGAAATCACCACCGCCATCTTCGTCTCGGCCTCGTTCGACGGGGTCTGCGACCGCACCGGTTCGTTCGCGCTGTACCGCAAGGGCCGCGAAGACCTGGTGGCCAACATCCTGAAGGGGGCCTGAACGCCATGACCGCCATCGATCCCATCCTGCTGTCGGTTTACGCCCGCACCTTCAAGTCCATCACCGACGAGATGAGCATCTCGGTGCAGAAGACCACCCGCTCGCCCATCCTGTGCGAGGCCAAGGACTTCGTCACCGGGCTGTACGACGCCGAGGGCAACATGCTGGAGCAGACCGAGAATCTGCCCATCCTGGCCTTCTCGCTGGCGCCGGTCTGCAAGTACATCCTGAAATACTTCGAGGGCGACATTCACCCGGGCGACGTCATCTTCCACAACGACGTCTTCTCCATGGGCAACCAGAACAACGACGTCGCCGTCTATAAGCCCATCTTCCAGGGCGACACCCTGGTGGGCTGGACCGCGGTGAAGGGCCATCAGGCCGATATCGGCGGCAACGTGCCCGGCGGCTACAACCCCAACGCCAAGGAAGTGTGGCAGGAGGCGCTGCGCATTCCGCCGGTGAAGATCTATGACCGGGGCGTGTTCCGCAAGGACGTCTGGGACCTGATCTTCGCCAATATCCGCCTCGACATCGTCCAGCACGACATGCGCGCCCAGATGGGCGCCTGCACCGTGGGCGAGCGGCGTTTCCTGGAACTGCTCTCCAAGTACGGGCTGGAAAGCTTCAAGGCCCACAAGACGGCCCTGTTCGACGCCACACGCCGGATGATGGAGGCCGAGATCGCCAAGATCCCCAACGGCCGTTATTCCGGCGAGGGCATGGTCTATTACGACGGCCACCACGTGGGCAGCGAGTTCACCATCCGGGTCGACATCACCGTCGAGGACCGCAAGGTGCGCTTCGACTACACCCGCACCGACCCGCAGACCGACGGTTTCGTCAACGGCACCTTCACCTCGTCGGCCTCGGCCACGGTGCTGACCCTGCTGCAGATGGTCAACCCCGACATCCCCCACAACGAGGGCATGATCCAGCCCATCGAGATCATCATCCCCGAGGGCACCATCCTCAACGCCAGCTATCCCAAGGCCACCACCTTCGGAAACCACCTGTGCCCGCCCAACGCCGACGCCATCATCCGGGCGCTGGCCCCGGTGATCCCCGACCGGGTCACCGCCGGCTGGAACAACCTGCTGTGCTCGCTCACCACCGGCATCGACCCGGAAAAGGGCGAGAAATACGTGGATATCGGCTTCATGGGCCTGAAGGGCGGCTCGGGCGCCATGAACGGCACCGACGGCTATGACCATATCGGCATGATCGACGCCTCGGGCGGCCTGCTCGACCAGGATTACGAGATGTTCGAGCAGACCACGCCGCATCTGCTGCTCAAGCACGAATACTGGGCCGACTCGGCCGGTCCCGGCCAGTGGCGGGGCGGCTTGGGGGTCGAGACGGTGTTCACCATCGGCTCGGACGACACCCAGCTGGTGACCTTCGGCGACGGCGATTTCGAACCGGCCTTCGGCCTGTTCGGCGGCGGCGACAGCACGCTCAACCTGATCGAGCTGACCTATCCCGACGGCACCCGCGTGGTGCCGCGCAACAAGGACCTGATCACCGGCGTGCCCAAGGGCACCACCTACCGCCAGCTGGCGGGCGGCGGCGGCGGCTATGGCCCGGCATCGAAGCGTGACCGCGCCCTGCTGGCCCGCGAGGTCAGAGACGGCATCATCTCGGCCCAGGCGGCGCGCGCCGATTACGGCTGGGAAGGCTGACCGGCATGGATTTCGATTTGACCGAAGACCAGCGCGCCATCCAGGACACCTTCGCCCGCTTCGTCGATCGCGAGGTGGTCCCGGTGGCGGCCGAGCTGGACGAAGCCCACCAGTTCCCCCGTGCGCTGTTCTCCCAACTGGGCGGCCTTGGCTTCTTCGCCATGCGTTACCCCGAGGAGGTGGGCGGCGCCGGGGTGGACCTCTCCACCTTCTGCCTGGCCCTGGCCGAGATCGCCCGAGGCTCTTTGTCACTGGCAGGCGCGGCGGCCATGCAGGCGCTGATGGGCACCAACTTCCTGTGGCTGCTGGGCAATGACGACATCCGCCGACGCCTGCTGGAGCCGGCGTTGAAGGGCGAGAAGATCGGCGCCATCTGCATGACCGAGCCCAATGCCGGGTCCGACCTGGGCGGCATCGCCACCAGCGCGGTCAAGGTGGACGGCGGCTGGAAGATCAGCGGCCAGAAGACCTGGATCACCTCGGCGCCGCTGGCCGATTTCTTCACGGTGTTCGCCCGCGCCGGCGCCGAGAAGAAGCTGACCATCTTCCTGGTGGAGAAGGGCTTTGCGGGCCTTACCGTCGGCCGCTCCATCGAGAAGATGGGGGTGTGGGCCCTGCCCACCTCGGAAGTGGCCTTCGACGAATGCTTCGTCCCCGACAGCCACATGCTGAGCAAGGAGGTGGGCGACGGCGAGGGTCACTTGCGCAAGATCCTCTCCGAGATCCGCATCATCACCGGGGCCATGGCCAACGGCGTCGCCCGCGCCGCCCTGGCCGAGGCGGTGCGCTATGCAGGCGAGCGCAAACAGTTCGGCAAGCCCATCGCCGCCTTCCAGGCGGTGTCGTTCAAGCTGGCCGAGATGGCCACCGACCTGGAAGCCGCCGAACAGCTGGTCCGGTACGCCGCCTGGCTGAAGGACGCGGGCCGTCCCCACGCCCAGCAGGCGGCCATGGCCAAGCTGTTCGCCACCGAAGCCGCCGCCCGGACCTGCGACCAGGCGGCCCGGGTGCTGGCCTCCTACGGCTTCGCCATGGAGTACCCGGTGCAGCGTTTCTTACGCGACATCCGCTTCACCCTGATCGGGGGAGGCACCAGCGAAATCCTCAAGCTCATCATCGGCAAGGAGCTGACGTCATGAGTGACCGCCGTATCCGCGTCCTGCTGGCCAAGCCCGGCCTGGACGGCCACGACCAGGGCGCCAAGATCGTGGTGCGCGGCCTGATCGACGCAGGCTTCGAGGTGATCTACACCGGCCTGCGCCAGACCCCCATCGCCGTGGCCAACGCCGCCCTGGAAGAGGGCGTCGACGTCATCGGCCTGTCCAGCATGGCCGGGTCCCACCTGCCCTTCTGCCGCAAGCTGCGCCCCCTGCTCGACGAGCGGGGATTGGGCGACAAGCTCTGCCTGATCGGCGGCAACATCCCGGCCCCCGATTTCGACGAGCTGCGCGCGCTCGGCTTCACCGGGATCTTCCCCACCAGTTCGAAGATCGCCGCCATCGTCGATTTCATCAAGGAGGGGGTGCAATGAGCGAGCGACAGACGAAGCCGCGCCGCGTGGTCAACGAGTCGGGCGTCGAGATCAAGACGGTCTATACGGCCGCCGACGTGGAGGCGACGGGGGGCTTCGGCCATATCGGCGAGCCGGGCAAGTATCCCTTCACCCGGGGCATCCACGCCGAGATGTACCGCAAGCGCCCCTGGACCATGCGCCAGTATGCCGGCTTCGGCAACGCGGCCGACACCAACCGGCGCTTCAAGTTCCTGATCGCCAACGGCCAGACGGGGCTCAACGTCGCCTTCGACCTGCCCACCCAGATCGGCTTCGACTCCGATTCGCCCATGGCCGAGGGCGAGGTGGGACGCGTCGGCATGGCGGTGGACACATTGCGGGATTTCGAGGTCGCCTTCGACGGCATCGATCTGGAACAGATCACCGTATCGCTGACCGTCAACGGCTCGGCCGCCATCCTGATCGCCATGTATCTGGTGATGGCCGAAAAGCGCGGGTATGACGTGGCCAAGCTGCGCGGTACCGCCCAGAACGACATCCTGAAGGAGTTCATCGGGCGCGGCACCTGGATCTTCCCGGTGGAACCGTCCATGAAGCTGGTGGGCGACACCATCGAGTACTGCGCCCAGCATGCCCCCAAATACAGCCCGGTCAGCGTCTGCGGCTATCACATCCGCGAATCGGGCGCCAACCCGGCCCAGGAGATGGCCTACGCCTTCTGCATCGCCAAGGCCTATGCCGACGAGACCTTGAAGCGCGGGCTGGCCATCGACGAGTTCGCCGGGCGGCTGTCCTTCAACTTCAACATCTTCGGCAACATCTTCGAGCAGGTGGCCAAGTTCCGCGCGGCCCGCGGCCTGTGGGCCAAGATCATGAAGGAGGAATACGGCGCCCAGGACCCCGGCTCCATGTGGATGCGCATGATCGCCGCCGGCGGCGGCGGCGGCCTGACCAAGGAGCAGCCCGAGAACAACATCGTGCGCGGCGCCTATTACGCCCTGATCAGCGCCCTGTCGGGCACCCAGACCATGGCGCTGTGCTCGTTCGACGAGGCCTACACCATCCCCACCGAGCATTCGGCCCGCATCTCGCTTCGCACCATGCAGCTCCTGATCGAGGAAATGGGCCTGACCGAGACGGTCGATCCCCTGGGCGGCTCCTGGTACGTCGAGACGCTGACCAACCAGATGCGCGACAAGATGGTCGAGACCATGGCCGACATCGACCGCAGGGGCGGCATCGTCTCGCTGGTGGCGCAAGGCCTGGCCCAGGCCGCCGTCTCGGCCCAGGCCTACGAGATGCAAAAGCGCATCGAATCGGGCGACTTCCCCAAGGTCGGCGTCAATTGCTACCGCGAGGAGGAGGAAGAGGCCAAGGTCGAGTTCCACCCCTATGACGAGGACGACGCCAAGGCCCAGATCATGGCGCTCGACGCCATCCGGGCCGAGCGCGATGGCCGCAAGGTCCAGGCCGCACTCGACCGGGTCGAGGCCGAGGCCCGGGCCGGAACCAACGTCATGCCCGCCCTGATCGAGGCGGTGAAGGCCTATGCCAGCGTCGGCGAGATCACCGACCGGCTGGTCACCGTCTACGGCCGCTACCGCGAACCCGTCGTGTTCTAACCCCGAGGAAACGCATGACCGCCATCGAACGCTACCTCGCCCCCGCCAGCCTGGACGACGCGCTTGCCGCGTTGGCGGGCGGCAACGCCACCATCTTAGCCGGCGGCACCGACCTGATGCCGCAAAGCAATGCCGGCAAGGTGAGTTTCCGCCCCATCCTGCTCAACATCCGCCGCATCCCTGAATTGCGGGCGGTGGACATCGCCCAGGGCCGCATCACCATCGGCGCGCTCACCACCATCAACGATCTGAAGGACAATCCGGTCATCGCCAAGGCGGTGCCGCTGCTGGCCGAGGCCGCCGACCATTTCGCCTCGGATCAGGTGCGCAACATGGGCACCATCGGCGGCAACGTGGCCAACGCCTCGCCGGCCGGCGACACCCTGGTGCCGCTCTTGGTGCTGGACGCCGAGGTGGAGCTGGCGTCGGCCTCGGGGCGCCGCTCGGTGCCCATGGCCGAGTTCTTCACCGGACCCGGACGGACAGTGCGCCGCCCCGACGAGCTGATCACCGGCTTTTCCATTCCGCTGCCCCGGCTGCGCACCGTGTCGCGCTTCGTCAAGTTCGGCACGCGGCCGGCGCTCGACATCTCGGCGGTGTCCATCGGCTTTGCCGCCACCTTGGAAAGCGGACGCCTCTCGGACGTCAGGGTGGCGTTCGGCGCGGTGGGGCCGACGCCGCTGCGCGGGCGGGCCACCGAAGCCGTGCTGGAGGGCGCGTCCCTGGACGCCCAGACCATCGCCAAGGCGGCCATCACCGCCCGCGATGAAATCAAGCCCATCGACGACCTGCGGGCCAGCGCCTGGTACCGCCGCGAGCTGGTCCACAACCTCCTGGGAAAGGTGCTGAGCGATGTCGTCTCTCGTTGAGATTTCCTGTGTCGTCAACGGCACCCCCACCCGGCTGGCGGTGCCGGCCGAAACCAGCGCGCTTGCCCTGCTGCGCGAGCATCTGGGCCTGACCGGCACCAAATACGGCTGCGGCGAAGGCGAATGCGGCGCCTGCACCATCCTGGTGGACGGCGTGTCGGTCAATTCCTGCCTGATGTTCGCCGTGGATTTCGATGGCCGCGCCATCACCACCATCGAGGGGCTGGCGGTGGACCACGCCTCGGACCCGCTGCGCCAGGCCTTCGTCGAGAAGGGCGGCGTCCAGTGCGGCTTCTGCACGCCGGGCATGGTGGTGCAATCCCGCCACGTGCTGGACAAGCACCCCCATGCCGGCCCGGACGAGGTCAAGCGCGGCCTCGAGGGCAATCTGTGCCGCTGCACCGGCTACAAGAAGATCGTCGAGGCGGTGGTCACCGCCGCCGCCGCCCAGTCAGCCGCCGAGTAAGGACGCCGCCATGAACGCCGCCCAATCCACCAGCCTGATCGGCCAGCGCATCCCCAAGATGGACGCGCCGGAAAAGGTCGCGGGCAAGACCCGCTACATCCAGGACCTCAACCTGCCGGGCCAGCTTTACGGCCTGATTCTCCGCACCGAGCGGGTCCATGCCCGCATCGTCTCCATCGACACCTCGGCGGCCAAGGCGCTGCCCGGCGTACGCGCCGTGCTGACCGCCGCCGACGTTCCCAACCACCCCATCGGCGTCAACAAGGACAACCCGCCCTTGAAGGGCGACAAGGTGCGCTGCGAGCGCGACGAGATCGCCGCCGTGGCCGCCGACAGCCTCGAGATCGCCCAGGCGGCCATCAAGCTGATCAAGGTGGAATACGAGGATCTCCCCCCCCTGTTCGACCCCAGGGATTCCATCAAGGAAGGCGCCCCGGTCCTCCACGCGGGCAAGCCCGACAACGTCGCCATGGCCTTCGACTATGCCCATGGCGACGTTGAACGGGGCGAGGCGGAATCCGACGTGGTGGTCGAGGACGAGTTCACGCTCCACCGCGTCACCCATTGCTGCATGGGCGTGTCGGGCGTCATCGCCGATTTCGAGCCCCAGTCGGGCAATCTGACGCTGTACTCCAACACCCAGGTGCCGTTCCTGCACAAGCGCGAGTTCGCCGAGGTGCTGGGCATGGACCCGTCGCGCATCCGCATCATCCAGCCGCCCATCGGCGGCGGCTTCGGCTCCAAGCTCGACATCTATCCCTTCGAGCCCATCGCCGTCTATCTGGCCCGCGCGACGCGCCGCCCGGTGAAGCTGATCTTCACCCGGGAAGAGGAGTTCATCGCGTCGCCCACCCGCCAGCCGGCCATCATCCGCCTGCGCTCGGGTGCGAAGAAGGACGGCACGCTGACCTTCCGCACCGTGGACGTTCTCTTGGACAACGGCGGCTACACCTCGTGGGGGGCGACCATCCCCTTCGTGATGATGCAGACCTTCAGTTCGCTCTACCGGGTGCCCCACTGCCGCTACCACACCAAGGCGGTCTACACCAACAACCCCTTCGCCGGGTCGTTCAGGGGCTACGGCAACCTGCAGGCCACCTTCGCCATCGAGCAGCAGATGGACAAGCTGGCCGACGCGCTGGGCATCGACGCCTATGAATTCCGCCTGAAGAACGCGCAAGTCGCGGGCGAGATCACCGGCCAGGGCATGCACTTCAAGACCTGCGGCTTCAAGGATTGCCTGGAGACCGCCGCCGGGCGCTCTGGCTATGCCGAGAAGCGCAAGGCGCTGGGCGCCGCCAAGGGGCTGTCCGGCATTCGCCGGGGCGTCGGCATGGCCTCCATGCTGCACGTGGGCGGCGGCGCCAAGATCTACCCTTCAGACGGCTGCGGCACCATCCTGAAGCTCGACGATTTCGGCCACGTCACCATCATGACCGGCGCGTCCGAGATCGGCCAGGGCTCGGAGACCGTGCTGGCCCAGCTGGTATGCGAGGAGCTGGGCGTGCCCATGAGCGCGGTGACGGTGGTCAACAACGACACCGACATCACGCCGTGGGACGTGGGCGTGCATGCCAGCCGCACCACCTTCATCGCCGGCAACTCGGCCATCGGCGCGGCGCGCAAGGCCAAGGACAAGATCCTGGCCGCCGCCGCCACCGTGTCCAACATGGCGGCCGAGGAGATGGACCTCAAGGGCGGCAACATCGTGCGCGCCAGCGACGGCGAGAAGATCATGCCGCTGGGCAAGATGCTGCGCCAGTTGCACTTCTCGGACAAGGCCGAACTGGTGATGACCACCAACTACTATGAGCCGCCCTCGGTCCACCAGGACAAGGGCTTCAAGGGCGACGTCTCGGCCGCCTACGCCTGGGCCACCCAGGTGGTGGAGGTGGAGGTGGACACCGACACCGGCATCGTCAAGCTGCTCAAGGTCTGGGCCGCCCACGACGTGGGCCGCGTCTTGAACGAGATGGGCATCGAGGGCCAGATCGAGGGCGGCATCATCATGGGCCAGGGCTATGCGCTGTGCGAGGACATGCCGGTGGTCGAAGGCCATCTGGTCAACCCCGCCTTCCGCGATTACAAGCTGATCACCGCGCCGGAAATCCCCGAGATGGACATTCAGTTCATCGAGACCATGGACGGCGAGGGCCCCCAGGGCGCCAAGGGCGTGGGCGAGGCCCCGTCCATCTGCATGGCGGCGGCCGTGGCCAATGCCATCGAGAACGCCACCGGCGTGCGCATCTCCAGCCTGCCCTTCACGCCCGAGCGGGTCTATTCGGCGCTGAAAGGACGGCCGCTATGAAGCCGCGCGTCGTCCTCTCCATGGAACAGGCGCTGTCGCTGCCCTATGCGACGCTGCGCTTCGTCCACCTGGGCTGGCGGGTGATCCGCATCGAATCCTTCGGTGCGGGCCCCGGCCTGCCGGGCGATCCCAACCGCTATATCGGCTCGGTGGTGGCCGACGACGACCGCCGCTCCTACTTCGTCGCCCCCAACGTGGGCAAGGAGGCGGTGGCCATCAACCTCAAGGAGGACAAGGGCCAGGAGGTCTTGCGCCATCTGGTCCGCTCGCTTAATGCCGACGTGTTCTGCTCCAACACCCTGCCGTCGCGCTATAAGCCGCTGGGCATCGACTACGAGACCCTGTCCAAGGTGAAGCCCGACCTGATCTGGGCCGGCATCTCGGCCATGGGGCCGGACTATCCCGACGTGCCCGGCTACGACCCGGCGCTGCAGGCCATGGCCGGCTACATGGAGCTGACCGGCGAGGCGGGCGGCCCGCCCACCCTGGCCGGCGTGCCGATCATCGATCTCAAGGCCGGCGACGAGGTCTATGCCGGGGTCTGTCTGGCGCTGGCCGAGCGGGCCGAGACGGGCAAGGGCTCGCGCATCGACGTCTCCATGCTGCAGGCGGCAGCGTCCTGGCTGATCACCACCCTGCCGCTGGTGGATTTCGGCTGCGATCCCATCGAGATCACGCGCTGCGGCAACGAGCACCGCAAGTTCATCCCCACCAACGCCTATCCCACGGCGGACGGCTACATCTTCGTCGCCATCGGCTCGGACGTGCAGTGGCGGCGGCTGACCGAGCTGCCCCGCTTCGCCCCCGTCGCCAAGGCGGGGCGCGAGACCAACCAGGGCCGCCACGCCGACCGCGAGGCCATCCAGGTGGACATGAAGGCGGTGACAAGCCGCCACACCACCGCCGAACTGGCTGGCGACTTCCGCAAGGCCACCATCCCCAACGCCCCCATCAACGACATCCGACAGGTGCGCAAGCTCGACGCGCTGGAGTCCAAGCTGACCTCCACCCGCCTGCCCGACGGGCGCAAGGTGCGCATGCAGCCCATGGCGGTGGATCTGGCCGGGCGGGACACCTCGTTCCCCTTCCCGCCCCATTACGGCGAACACACCCGCGCCGTGCTGGCCCAGGCCGGCATCCGGGGCGGCGATTACGACGACCTCGCCCGGTCGGGCATCGTGCCGCAATCGGCTTAATCAACAAGAACCCGGGAGGACACATCTCATGAGCAAGCTGAACGGCAAGGTGGCGCTGGTCACCGGATCGGGACGCGGCATCGGCCAGGCCATCGCGCTGAAGCTGGCCAAGGAAGGCGCCAAGGTGGTGATCAACGACCTGGACGAAGGCCCGGCGGCCGAGACGGTGGCCATGATCAAGGCGCTGGGCTCCGACGCCCTGGCCGTGGTGGGCGACGTCACCGCCAAGGATTTCGGCGACCGCATCGTCAAGGCGGCGCTGGAAGGCTTCGGACGGCTCGACATCATCGTCAACAACGCCGGCTATCCCTGGGACGGGGTGATCCAGAAGGTCACCGACGAGCAGTGGTACGCCATGCTCGACGTCCACGCCACCGCCCCTTTTAGGGTGCTGCGCGCCGCCTCGGACTACATCCGCTCGGCCACCAAGGCGGAGAAGGAGAAGGGCGAGGTGGTGACCCGCAAGGTGGTCAACGTCTCGTCCATGGGCGGCATCTGCGGCAATCCCGGCCAGATCGCCTACGGCGCCGGCAAGTCGGCCCTGGTGGGCGTCACCAAGACCATGGCCAAGGAATGGGGGCGCTACGGCGTCAACGTCAACTGCGTCGCCTTCGGTTGGATCAAGACCCGCATGACCAAGCCTGCCGGGTCGGGCCAGGAGGAAAGCCACAAGACCCACGGCATCGAGATCAAGATGGGGGTCAACCCCGACCTGCTCGACACCATGAGCAAGATGATCCCGCTGGGCCGCGGCGGCACCCCCGAGGAAGCCGCCGGCGCCGTCTATCTGCTGTGTTTGCCCGAAGCCGACTACATCACCGGTGAAGTGGTGATGTGTACCGGCGGCTTCATCATGTAACGCCAAATCCCGATGAGCAGAACTCATCGGGATTTGGCTAGGCCCAAGGGGCCGCGCGCCTTATGGCGGGGGAGGCAAGGGTCGCGGAGGCGACCCGCCCGCCGCTTGAGGGCGATCCCGAGGATCGGTCACGATCTCCGGGATAGGTGTAATGGCCAAAGACCCAAAAACAGGCATGGCCGGAAACGAGGACCCAAAAATGAAATAGCCACTTACTGGGAGGGAGAAATGTCGCATACGTCTAGGAGGCGAATATTGTTAGCGTCGGCCGCCATTGCCGTGATGGCGGCCTGGACGGGGTCGGCCCAGGCCATCGAGCCGATCAAGATCGGCGCGGTGCTGAGCGTCACCGGCCCGGCGTCGCTGCTGGGCGACCCCGAAGCCAAGGTCCTGAAGATGTACTCGGACCAGCTCAACAAGGACGGGGGCGTGCTCGGGCGCAAGATCGAGCTGATCGTCTACGACGACGAGGGCAAGGCCGACAAGACCACCACCCTGGTCAAGCGCCTGATCGAATCCGACAACGTCGACCTGATCATCGGCCCGACGCTGACCGGCAACACCATGGCGGCCATTCCGCTGGCCGAGCGGGCGGAAATTCCGCTGATCTCCATCGCCGGCGGCGGCGTCATCGTCGAACCGGTCAAGAAGTGGATCTTCAAGACGCCCCACACCGACAAGATGGCCACCGAAAAGGTGTTCCTCGACATGAAGAAGCGGGGCATCACCAACATCGCCCTGATCTACGGCAACGACGGCTACGGCAAGTCGGCCAGCACCGCCACCAAGGAGCTGGCCCCGTTGCACGGCATGACCATCCTGGCCGACGAGACATATTTCGCGTCCGACGCCGACATGACGCCGCAGCTCACCAAGATCAAGAACACGCCGGGCGTCCAGGCCATCTTCAACCTGGGCTTCGGCCAGTCGGCGGCGGTGGTGACCAAGAACGCCAAGCAGCTCAACATGGGCCTGCCCTATTACGAGTCCCACGGAGTCAATTCCAAGAACTTCATCCAGCTGGCCGGAATCGACGCCACCGAAGGGGTCCGCCTGCCGGCCTCCGCCGTGCTGGTGGCCGAGGCGTTGCCCGCCGACGATCCGCAGAAGACGGTGACCATGAAGTTCAAGACCGAGACCGAGGCCGCCTTCAAGACCGAGGTCTCCACCTATGGCGGCCACGCCTATGACGCCTTGCAGATCGCGCTGACCGCCATCTCGCGGGCCGGTTCGGTCGACAAGCACAAGGTCAGGGACGAGATCGAGCGGACCTCGGGCTATGTGGGAACCAGCGGCATCGTCAGCATGTCGCCCGGCAATCATCTGGGCCTGAACCTCAACTCGTTGAAACTGCTCGAGATCAAGAACGGCCAGTGGAGCCTGGTTCAGTAAGGTCCTGCATGGGGCGGCAAGCCGTTGGAGGAAATCCCGCCGACGGCTTGTTGACCTGTTCCTGAACTTGTTACCGCTCAGAGATAGAGTCCCGTCTGGTTTTGATGCCTGAAAAGGGCGGTGATGGCAACCAGGGCCGGGGCATGCCCCGGCCCTGGTTGCGTTCGGGATCGAGCGGCCATCTCCGCCGGCGTGGCGCCGCCGAGGCTGGTATGGGGCCGCACATGGTTGTAATCCTCCTTCCAGGCCGCCAGGACCGCCCTGGCGTGATTCAATGAGGTGAACAGCGTCTCGTTGAGGCATTCGTCGCGCAGCTTGCCGTTGAAGCTTTCGATGAAAGCGTTCTGGGTCGGCTTGCCCGGCGCGATGTAATGCCATTCGACCCGGCGTTCCTGGCACCAGCGCAGGATGGCCATGCTGGTCAGCTCGGTGCCATTGTCGGACACCACCATCACCGGTCTGCCTTGCCGAGCCATCAGGGTGTCCAATTCCCGAGCAACTCGAGCACCAGAAAGTGACGTGTCCGCCACCAGCGCTAGGTGTGGAGTCGCAAGACGTTGTCACCGGTCAGACCGAGTCGGCTGATAGGTGTCTGCGCCTTCAAGCTACCATGGGGCCGATGCCAGTTGTAGCGGTGCAGCCAGTGGGGCAACTCCTCGGCCCGGCGGGCTGAGTTTTCATAAGCCTGGGCATAGGCCCATTCGCGGAGAGCCGTCTGGATGAAGCGCTCGGCCTTGCCGTTGGTCTTGGGCGTGTAGGGCTTGGTGCGGACATGCTTGAGCCCATGATCGGTGCAGGCTTTGCGGAACGGCTTGGAGCGGTAGCATGAGCCATTGTCGGTCATCACCCGCTGGACGGTGATGCCGAGGCCGGCGTAGTAGGCCAGCGCCGCGTCCAGGAAGGCGACGGCACTTTCCTTCTTTTCGTCGGGCATGATCCTGGAGAAGGCAACCCGTGAAGCGTCGTCGATGCAGACATGGACGAACTCCCAGCCGACGCCCCGACTGTTGCTTTGGCCGATTCGGTCGCCGGTGATGCGGTGGCCGATCTTATTGAAACGGCCCAGCTGGACGCCTCCAAAAACCTCGGCGCTGGCCTGATTTTGGCCTGATCGGATCGGCCGTGGTGCTGGTCAGGCCCTATCGGCGCCGATTTCCGCAGGACATTGGTGGTTTCAGGCAATATTCCCCTGGTTTTGCCCTCAAGCGGGCGCACGTTTCCTCTCAAGCCACATGAGACGCCGCATGTTGTAGGCGAGGTTGATCATGCCGATCTTGGTTTCCGCCCTGGCCTTGCCGATGGTGCGGACGATGGCGGCCATCGGCCCCTTCTGGTGAGCGAAGATATGCTCGATCTTGGAGCGCACCATGGATTTGAGGGCATTGGCCTTGCGGGTTCTGTCTGGCATCGGCTTGCCCTTGGGCTTCTTGCGATGGACCTGCGAGACGAAGCCGTTCTTCGCCATAAACGTCTCGTTGTTTTCCGAGCGATAGGCCGTGTCGGCCCAGACGCCGCTCGCCGTATTGGTCTTGTCGAGTAGATCGTGCAACCGGGCGCCATCATGGGCTGCTGCATCCGTCACCAGCCATTTGCGGATCAGCCCATGCGCCCGATCCGCCGAAACGTGGTTCTTGTAGCCGAAGGATGGGACGGCCAGATCCACTTGCGGCTGGCCATCCTCACGGGGCTTGGCCTTGGAATACTTCACCGTCCACCGCGCATCGCGGTCCTTTTGCCGCAATTTCGCTGGCTTGTCCTTCCAGGCGTCAGGAATGGTTCCGGCCTTGATCGCGGCCTTCTCACCATCGGTATTGCGCTGTTTGGGGGCGGCGACAATGGTGGCATCCAGCAATTGCCCCGACATCGCCAGATAGCCTGCATCGCGCAGAGCCGCATCGAAGCGCTCGAACAGCGCCTTGATGGCGTTGGCCTTGGTCAGGTGCTCGCGGAAGGTCCAGATCGTGTTGGCATCGGGAACCGGATCGGAGATCCCAAGCCCAAGGAACCGCTTCCAGGTCAGGCGGTCACGCATGAAATATTCCGTGGCCTCGTCGCCCAGGCCATTCATCGCCTGCAGGATCAGCACCTTGAACATCAGCACATGATCGAACGGCGGACGACCACCTTTGGCGCCATTCGAGCGCGGAACCGCACGCTCCAGGTCAGGACGGAACAGCGCGAAATCGATCGTCCGGTTCAAGTGCTCCAGCACGTCGCCCTTCTTCGAAAGACCCGCCAGACATTCTTCAACGTCGAAAAACCCCGGCGCCTTCATTGCCCAACCTCACCGCCACGATCCCGTCATTGAATCAAAGCCCCGCCCTCATCACCAGGGTTTTTGGAGGCGTCCAGCTTCTTGATGTCGATGTGGATCATCTCGCCCGGCTCGGCGCGTTCATAGCGACGCACCGGTTCGGCAGGCTCCAGCGACTTCAGCCGGTTCATGCCGAGGCGGCCCAGGATGCGGAATACCGTCGCCCTGGACACGCCCATGGTGGCGGCGATCTCGCCTCCCGTCCGGCGTTGGCGCCGCAGAACCGCTATTTGCTCGGCAAGGGCAGCAGGCGTTTGCGCCGGTGACCGATGCGGACGCGATGAGCGGTTGTAAAGGCCAGGCACGCCCTCGGAGCGGAAACGGGACACCCATTTACGGGCGGTCCTGAGGCTCACGCCCATGGCGGTGGCCACCGACATGGGTCTTTGCCCCTCTTCGACAACCCGCCGAACCAGAATCTCTCGACCGGTCGGCGTCAGAACGGCATTCTTGTGGATGCCCATTCGATCTCTCCCTGGATAGCCAAAGTGTCGCAACTTCAGCTTCCTCGGTTCGGATCGAGTGGGCAACCTCCTGAGACTTCACAGCTAGGCACTCGCGGGTATGGTCATCGACCACCGCCAGGATGCGGAACCGCCGCCCGTCGATGAAGGCGTCGGAGACAAAATCCAACGACCAGCGTTGGTTCGGCCCCATGGGGGCCGACATCGGCGCCCGCGTGCCCAGAGCCCGCTTGCGTCCGGTGCGGCGGCGCACCGCCAACTTTTCCTCCCGGTACAGCCGCAGCATCTGGACGCCTCCAAAAACCCTGGTGATGAGGGCGGGGCTTTGATTCAATGACGGGATCGTGGCGGTGAGGTTGGGCAATGAAGGCGCCGGGGTTTTTCGACGTTGAAGAATGTCTGGCGGGTCTTTCGAAGAAGGGCGACGTGCTGGAGCACTTGAACCGGACGATCGATTTCGCGCTGTTCCGTCCTGACCTGGAGCGTGCGGTTCCGCGCTCGAATGGCGCCAAAGGTGGTCGTCCGCCGTTCGATCATGTGCTGATGTTCAAGGTGCTGATCCTGCAGGCGATGAATGGCCTGGGCGACGAGGCCACGGAATATTTCATGCGTGACCGCCTGACCTGGAAGCGGTTCCTTGGGCTTGGGATCTCCGATCCGGTTCCCGATGCCAACACGATCTGGACCTTCCGCGAGCACCTGACCAAGGCCAACGCCATCAAGGCGCTGTTCGAGCGCTTCGATGCGGCTCTGCGCGATGCAGGCTATCTGGCGATGTCGGGGCAATTGCTGGATGCCACCATTGTCGCCGCCCCCAAACAGCGCAATACCGATGGTGAGAAGGCCGCGATCAAGGCCGGAACCATTCCTGACGCCTGGAAGGACAAGCCAGCGAAATTGCGGCAAAAGGACCGCGATGCGCGGTGGACGGTGAAGTATTCCAAGGCCAAGCCCCGTGAGGATGGCCAGCCGCAAGTGGATCTGGCCGTCCCATCCTTCGGCTACAAGAACCACGTTTCGGCGGATCGGGCGCATGGGCTGATCCGCAAATGGCTGGTGACGGATGCAGCAGCCCATGATGGCGCCCGGTTGCACGATCTACTCGACAAGACCAATACGGCGAGCGGCGTCTGGGCCGACACGGCCTATCGCTCGGAAAACAACGAGACGTTTATGGCGAAGAACGGCTTCGTCTCGCAGGTCCATCGCAAGAAGCCCAAGGGCAAGCCGATGCCAGACAGAACCCGCAAGGCCAATGCCCTCAAATCCATGGTGCGCTCCAAGATCGAGCATATCTTCGCTCACCAGAAGGGGCCGATGGCCGCCATCGTCCGCACCATCGGCAAGGCCAGGGCGGAAACCAAGATCGGCATGATCAACCTCGCCTACAACATGCGGCGTCTCATGTGGCTTGAGAGGAAACGTGCGCCCGCTTGAGGGCAAAACCAGGGGAATATTGCCTGAAACCACCAATGTCCTGCGGAAATCGGCGCCGATAGGGCCTGACCAGCACCACGGCCGATCCGATCAGGCCAAAATCAGGCCAGCGCCGAGGTTTTTGGAGGCGTCCACCTTCCTACGTCTTGCAGATCGCTTCCCGGATTGCCGTGCTCTCCGGCCCGCCCGCGATATAGCCGATGAATGGAAGATCGAGGAAATGGGAGGGCCAAATCCGTTGATTTGGTCCTTTCGCTCATCCGTTTGCCAGTCGGCGCGACAGCGCATTAGTCTTTATTGGTCGGAATTTAGTGGGACAAGATGGCGCGTTAACGCCGCCGGATCCTCCTTACGTTACTGGGACTATTTCTGCGGCCCGTTGTGAACAACGCGTGCTCGCCGAATCGCGTTACAACGCCATTATACACGACACGATATCAAATGCTCAGCATCCGTCGGTGAATAGTCAGAGTGTGATGAAGCGCATGGAGTGACGGCCCGTTTTCTATGTCCCATTTTATGTTGATATGCTTGCGGCTTTTAGTTTGTGTGCGTCATGTGTATTTACGTTTCTTGCAACGGTAAGCTTTCGGCTTATGTTACTATAAACGTATCTAGTAACGGATCCATGCGGCATGGCAAAGAGTAATCGCGAGCGGGTTGAATCGTACCGGGCTAGGGCCTGTTGACAAAGGGGATTGAACGAAACCGCTGGCGCGGTATTGGAGCCTGAGGGGACGGCGAAGGCTCCTGTCTGAGAAGGTTGGTTTTCCACGCCCCCCCCTACAGACAGGAGGCCCCCGATGGCCGAATTGAGCCCTTTGCGTCGCCGCATGATCGAGGACATGACGGTCCGCAATCTTTCGCCGGCGACGCAACGATCCTACCTTCATGCGGTTTCGAAGTTCAGCCGCTTCTTCAATCGATCGCCGGATCGGCTCGACCTTGAAGACGTGCGCACGTGGCAGGTCCACTTGGTGTCGCAGGGGATTTCGTGGGCCAGCCTCAACCAGTTTGTGGCGGCGCTGCGGTTCTTCTACGGGGTGACGCTGCGGTGCCCCGAGACCCCGGAGCGGATCACCTATGCCCGCCAGCCGCGGCGGTTGCCAGTAGTATTGAGCGCCGACGAGGTGGTGCGCTTCCTGGAGGCGGTGCCCAGCCTGAAGAACCGCACGGCGCTGACCACGGCCTATGCCGCCGGGCTGCGAGTATCAGAGGTGGTGGCGCTCAAGCTGGCCGACATCGACAGCGGCCGGATGGTGATCCGGGTCGAGCAGGGCAAGGGGCGCAAGGACCGCTACGTCATGTTGTCGGCGCAGTTGCTCGGCATCCTGCGCACCTATTGGCGGCTGGCGCGGCCCGGGCATTGGCTGTTTCCCGGCCGCGAGGACAAGCCGATCGAGCCGAATGTGCTGAATTGCGCGTGCCGCTCGGCCTGTGCCGCCGCCGGGATCGACAAGTGCGTCACCGTTCATACCCTGCGCCACAGCTTTGCCACCCATCTGCTGGAAGCGGGCACCGACATCCGCATCATTCAGGTGCTGCTCGGCCACAACAATCTGTCGACCACGGCCCGCTACACCCAGGTCTCCAACGCAATGATCGCCAAGACGACCAGCCCACTCGACGGCCTCGACCTGATGGTGGTGCCGCCGTCCTGAGATGGCAGCCATGGCCGGGGGACTGGAGGTGGCGGACGTGTTCCGCCGCTTCGGCAGTGCATGGCGGGCTGCCCAGGATGGACATCTCGACCGCGGCCGCCGCCGGGTGATGGCCGCCATCGAGGCTTGCCGAACGGCGCAATTGGGCGGCCATAGCGAGTCCTGTGGTGCGTGCGGGCTGGTGCGCATCGCCTACAATTCCTGCCGCAACCGGCATTGTCCCAAATGCCAGGGGCTGGCACGCGCCCAGTGGCTGGCCGACCGCCAAGCCGAGTTGCTGCCGGTGCCATACTTCCACGTCGTCTTCACCGTGCCGGCCGAGATCGCCGCCATTGCCTTCCACAACAAGGCGGTGGTCTACGACATCCTGTTCAAGGCGACAGCCGAGACACTGCGCACCATCGCCGCCGATCCCAGGCATCTCGGCGCCGAACCCGGTTTCGTCGCCGTGCTGCACACCTGGGGACAGGCGCTCCAGCACCATCCCCATCTCCATTGCGTGGTGCCGGCCGGCGGCCTGTCGCCGGACGGAAGCCGCTGGGTCGCCTGCCGTCCGGGCTTCTTCCTGCCGGTGCGTGTGCTGTCCCGGTTGTTCCGCCGCTTGTTTCTGGCCCAAATGACGGCGGCGTTCCTGGCGGGCAAGCTCGCCTTCTTCTCCGACCTCGCAGCCCTCGCCGAGCCGGCCGCCTTTGCCCGCCATCTGGCGCCGCTGCGCAAAACCGACTGGGTGGTCTACGCCAAACGCCCATTCGGCGGCCCCGAGCAGGTGCTGGCCTATCTCGGCCGCTACACCCACCGCGTTGCCATCGCCAACAGCCGCCTGGTCGAGATCGCGGACGGCTCGGTCCGTTTCCGCTGGAAAGACTATCGTCATCACGACAAGCAGAAGGTGATGACGCTGCAGCCCGGCGAATTCATCCGCCGCTTCCTGCTCCACGTCTTGCCCGACGGCTTCCACCGCATCCGTCATTACGGATTCCTCGCCAACGGCCAGCGGGCGGCCAAGCTGGAAAACTGCCGTCGCCTGCTGGCCGTGCCGGCGCCGGCAACGGTCACGGCGGGGACGCCCGACGACTACCGCGACCGCCATCACCGCCTCACCGGCCACGACCTCCGCCGCTGCCCATGCTGCGGCGGCACTATGGCGCCGCTCGGCGCCATCCCTCGATCACCGGCCGGCCATGCCGCCTACCGGATCGACACGTCATGACCGCCGTACCGTGCCTGCTCTTGGGAACCGTGCTCGCACCGACGCTGGCCGTCGGCATCGCGCTCGGTCGCCCACATCGTGTCCTGGCGCCCATCATGGTCAGCGCGATTGCCGCCGATCGGCACCTCACGGCAACCGCCGCCGCAATTTTGGTCCTGGCCGCCGCGCCCGTGAACGCCCCCTCGGCCGTCATCTCACCGCCCCAGCCGCCCGGCGCACCCACCGCCACGGCCAAATCCCCATAGACCTCGTCTGCGTCCCGCGGTTTCGTTCAATCCGGCTTCTCAGAGGTCCGGCTCCTTTGAGGCTGCCGTCGTACCGGCCGGACCTCAGAGAACCCTCCAGATTCCCAAAACGGCGCGGGCGTGATTCAACACTGGTCTTTGCGGAGACCAGTGGCATGCGCGGCGACCTGAGGGATGAGGAGTGGGCGATCATCGGTGAACTGCTGCCCTCCGAGCGAGGACGCGGCTGCCGCCCTTCCCATGACAACCGCCGCTTCATCAACGGCATGCTTTACGTACTGCGGGTCGGCTGCCCCTGGCGCGACATGCACGAACGTTATGGCAAATGGAACTCCGTCTACGTCCGCTTCCGACGCTGGGCCGAACAGGGCGTCTGGGACGCCTTGTTGGAAACACTGGTCGATCTCGGCCTGACCGACGACTGGCAGCACATGGTCGACAGCACCATTGTCCGAGGGCACAGCCAAGCCGCCGGCGCAAAAGGGGGACTCATAAGGAAGGCTTTGGTCGAAGCCGCGGCGGCTTTACGAGCAAAATCCACGCCCGCGCGGACGGTCAGGGACGCCCTCTTGGCTTCAAGCTGACTGGCGGTGAAGTCTCGGATTATCAGGCGGTCGAATACCTGATGGCGCTTCCGGTCGCTACACCGCGCATGCTGCTGGGGGACAAAGGCTATGATGGTGACGCCGTCCGCGAGAACCTGCTTTTCCACGGCATCCTGCCGGTCATCCCGCCTCGGGCCAATCGCTCCCAGCCCATTGCATGCAACTTCCTGCGATACAAGGATCGTAACCGCATCGAGCGCATGTTCAATCGCCTCAAGCAGTTCCGCCGCATCGCCACCCGTTACGACAAAACCGCCAAATCTTTCCTGGGTTTCCTCCATCTGGCCGCTGCAAAGCTTTGGCTACCGGCCTTTGTCAACAGGACCTAATCGGCCCTCCGACCAGCGAACAGAAAACCTCAGAGCGGCGGCAGCCCTTGTTCTCGCCGCCGCCCTGTCCCTGTCCTCCTGCGGAGGGGTCAGCAAGTCGCAGTATGTGGAGCGGCGCAACGTCCAGGTGGTGGAATTGGTGCCCGAGGCCAAGGCCCGCTCGACGCGGGCCTTGCTGGGCGGGCGCTATGAGTCGCCGCGCGGCGTTCTGACCCTGGCGGTGGCCAAGGAGCTGGACGGTGAGCTGCATCAGTTCGAAAGCTATGACGAGGCCACCGTTCAGGTGAAGTCCAAGGCCCCCGATCCGGTCAAATTCCTGCTTACCGGGCCGTTCGCCGCCTTGTCGGCGGTGCTGGCTCCCCAGGACACCGGCCAGATTCTGCAAGGCAGCAAGGAGGCCCTGGTGGGTTCCGAATTGGCCCGCAGGGAGAATGTGGTGGCCCGCACCGGCGGCGAGGGCAAGCCGCTGGGCCGCCAGGGAACCAGCCGCATCCCCTGGGGCGGCGCCCGTGTCCAGCTGGGATTGGAGGACGCGCCGCCGCGCGACGTCACCGCCGATGCCGACGGCAATCTGAATGTCGCCCTCTATGAACTGGTCGCCGATCCCGGAACCTTGCAAAACAGGGACAGCATCCTGGTCCGCGCGGCGGTCAGTCTGAACGGCGCACGGACCGAGACCAGCATCACCCTGGCGCAAGCGGATGTCGTCAAGCTGCGCCAGTTGACCGCCGCCTATGCCGCCGAACAGGGGCGCGGCTCTGCCCGCACCTCCGACTTCACCGCCGCCGCCCGGCATTTCCGCCTGGGGGCGGAACTGGGCGATGCCGACGCCCAGATGCTGCTGGCCAATCTCTATCGCGACGGCCGGGGGCTGCCGCAGAACCATGCGGAATCCCTGCGCTGGATGACCCGCGCCGCCCAGCAGGGCGAGGCCGAGGCGCAATTAGCCTTGGCCGAGCTGTTGTCGTCGGGTGGTGGGGGACAGCGGGACGAGGTTCAGGCCTATGTCTGGGCCTCGCTGGCCGCCGCCCGGCTGGGCGACAAGCAACGCGGCCGGGCTGTCTCAAAGCGTGACAGCATCGCCCGCCATCTGGGCGCCCGTGATCTGGCCGAGGCTCAATCCTTGGCAGCCGCCTTCACGCCCACATCCGAGAACACCGTCACCCTGGCTGCCGGGCCGCCGGGCGGCGCCGAGGTCCAGGCCGATCCGGTTCCGCCCCTGGACCCGTCGCGCATCAAGGGAACCCGCAAGCCCAACGCCGTCGCCCTGATCATCGGGGTGGAGGAGTATCAGCGCCTGCCCGCCGCCCAGTTCGCCGCCCGTGATGCCCGTGTCTTCCGCGACTTCGCGGTCAACGGAATCGGCATCGCCCCCGATCGGGTCAAGCTGCTGGTTGGCGCCGATGCCCGTCTGCTGGACATCCAGAAGGCGCTGGACACCTGGCTGGCGCCGGAGATCAAGGACGGCGCCACCGACGTCTATGTCTTCTTCTCCGGCCATGGGCTGGCCTCGGAGAACGGCCGCAACCTCTACCTCTTTCCCTATGACGGCGACCGGGCCTTGCTGGAGAAAAGCGCCATCGACCGCGCCGCCACCATCGACACCATCCTGAAAGCCGGGGCCAGGTCGCTGACCCTGTTCCTCGACACCTGCTATTCCGGCGGCACGCGCGGCAACGACACCCAGATCGCCGATATCCGCCCCGTCATCATCCGCACCCGGGATGGCGAGGTCCCCAGCCCTGCCGCCGTGCTGGCCGCGTCGCGCAACGACCAGTGGTCATCCTCCTTCGCCGCCGCCCGCCACGGCCTGTTCAGCTATTACCTGATGCGCGGCCTGATGGGCGAGGCCGATGCCGATGGCGACCACCGCATCACCCTGGGCGAGCTTCACGCCTATGCCGAACGCCACGTCCGCCGCGAAGCCAGCCGCAAGGGCCGCGAGCAGACCCCGGTGCTGGTGGGAGGTGGGGATAAGTTGCTGGTGGCGTGGTGAGGGGCCGCTTGGGTGCTATGCAGTTGGCCCTCCCATCAAGCGAGAGTTTTCTCCTCGGCCAGGCATTCATAACTGGGCCAGCACGTCCCGGTGTCCTGGTTGACGCGATTCAGCAAAAACCAGCCGATTCGCCGTGCTGCATCGTTCAAACGCTTGTCCCAGGCCATCTCGCCCTGCAATAGCCAGCGATCCAGCAGGGTTTCCTTCTTTACAACCTGCATGGTGATTTTCCTTCCTTCCGTCTGCGGGGGTTTTGGAGCAAATTCGCGAGAGGAAGGCGGGCGAAATCGAAGTGCAAGTAACGCTGGTTGCACGCCCCCGCAACCAAATACAAAACGCCGCCAACTCAATACGTTGGCGGCGTTTCGCTTTTCCGGCGCCGGATCGTCATGCCAAGGCCGGTAAGCATGGGGTAAGCAGTTCACAACAATTCAACACGCCCCTCATTAACTCGCAGCGTAACTACCTCGCAATACCCGGGATCGATCACTACCGTCCTCAGATCTTCCATAGCCGCGCCCACTAGGGCATTGATAGTGAGATAGTGGGTAAACAGCACCGTCGGTGCCGATAGTCTACTCACAAAGCCTAATAACGAGGAGCGCCACGACTCGATTGTCGGATCCAAAGCGCCGTAGCTCTCGGTCAGCATTACGTCCAACCAAGGACGTCGTTGGGGTAGATTAACCCCAGTCATCCAAGTAGGAGCGGGAATCTCATCGATTTCCGGCGAGATGATCACAGATCGCTCCCATAACGCAGCCAGTGGCTTTGCAGTGCTCTGGGCGCGCAGGAACCTAGATGCTAAAACAGCGCAAGGCTGAATATGGATGTTAAGTTGCCTAGCCACTGCCTCGGCCTGGGTGTGCCCTAACTCAGAAAGGTCGGGATCCTCGGCCTGATCGAACCCCCGCGCAGACTTTCCATGGCGGACCAACCAAATTAGCGTTTCCATAAGCCCTCTGTGTCACCGCATGATCGAGGACATGAGTGTCCGGAATCTGTCGCCAGGACCCAACGATCCTACCTTCATGAGGTTTCAAAGTTCAGTCGATTCTGACCAGCCTTGGGAAAATCCCCCATTTTGGGGTTAGAGTCCGGACCATCAGAGGACGGACGGCATGAAGCGCAGCAGGGTCAGCCCTCCGCCGCCGAGAGCGCCTGATCCAGGTGACCGGCCCCCAATGGCGGCTCCAGATCGAATGTTAGTGAAGCACGGTTGATGTCGCCTGGCCAGGGGCGACGGAGCGGAGCGAAGGAGGCCTTGGCCAGGCGATGGCCTCCGGCGCTGGTGGCCGCCATCCCAAGCTGGAATGGGGACGAACGGTGTTGTAGTGCCGTCGCCAGTGTTCGATGATAATCCTGGCCTCGGTCATGGTGTTGAAGATTTCGCCATTGAGCAACTCGTCACGGAGCTTGCCGAGCCATTCCCGTACGGCGATAGCCGTCATCTCGGGGCCGTTATCGCTGTGAATGTACGTGGGCACCCCACGGCTGACGAATAGCTCGGCCATGGTGTCGAGCACATCCTGGGCGGTAAAGTTCCGGGCCACCACGATAGTCAGGCATTCACGATGGCTCATCCAGCCGGCCACCGTGACAGAACGCCGGAAACTCCAGCCTCCGGCGATCCAAAATCTGGGGGCACATCATCGATAGGCCGGACTCTACTTCAAACTGGAGGAGATTTCCCAAGGCAGGTCACAGGTCAGGGTTTGCATTCCGTCACTTATTGGGGGAGTATGCGTGGGATTCGATAGGAATTGACGGCGACATCTGAATCACAACGCACAACAAATAATCTGTACGCAAGTTAATACAACTAAACCCCGATTGCACGGGTTTTGATGAGGAGGGGTGAATGCAGGAGTTGTTTCTAATTCCAACATTAGGACGAAACGCAGCCATGTGGCTCGGCAGGGCACTTAATTCACATGATGATATAAAGTGCACGACCGGACAGGTGTTTGGCCATGACTTTCCGTATTCAGTTTTCAATGAATACTCATCTAATAAGATGACTTTTGATTTCACTCAGAAGCTTCAGAGATTATATATAGATCATTTTGGCCCTGGTAAAATGCTTGAAAATTCAGCTGGAATGACTGATAAAAAATTTGTTGGGGACATTCATGGATATGATGTCGGGAGCCTTATTAAATCAATTGATCTCCATGGCCCGCTGAGAAGTGATATTCGCCTGATAGGTCTGGTTCGTCACCCGGTAACATGGCTTAATGCATGGTACTCTTTGTACAAAAATCCCCAAAAAACATCGCAAAATTTAGCTCATTTTCAAGGGTATTATATTGAAACTGGCGCGCGCGCCATCTCAAGATTTCCGGAGCTAAATTTAAATCAAGATAGTGAGGAGGTTGTTGTTTGGGTTGGCGTCGCGCTTATTTTTTTCAAAATAATTATATTTGAAATGTTCTGGTATAGAGCTATGAGGCTGCCGTCATTCACGATCGAGGGCTTATTCTTGGACAAGGCGGAGATGGTACGCCTTTTCAAGGAAATTAGCGGAGGAAAGATTGCTGAATCAAGCATAGATTTTGCGCAAATTTATGGGGATGAAAGCAAGTCATATGGTATGTTCTCCGGAGGAAAAACCTCCATTTCAACAGAGAATGCAGAGTCCGTATTCGCCAGTTGGCCAGAGGGCGTTGGCAAAGTATTCTCCATAATGTGTGACGTGATGGGGGGGCGACATATCTGTGATAAATTTGGCTACGATATGTCATTCATTGATAGATCTCCGCAGGGAATTTATGGCAATTTTATCGAGTCACTCAGGGATATACTCCCGCCGCTGGTCAGGTCTGAACTTGACTCAGAAAGCAATGGGGATACAAATATTTACGTAATTGCCGTTGACAGGGCAAAATCTGGCACGCTCAACTTCAACGACCTTAGTGTCATTGTGGAGAGGGTGATGGAGCTTGGCGTTCCGGCCAAGGCTCTTGAATTATGTATGCTCTGGATATGGAATTGCTCATCCCGGGAAAACAAACATCTAGGCCTTCATCTATCTGCCCAATGTCAAATAGCATTGCATGACTTGAGTGCGGCTGAAGGAAGTTTGCGTGAGGCAATAGCGCTATGTCCCGATTTCGCATCAGCCCGTTTGCTGCTGGAGGAGTGCCGAGAAAAGTCCGCCCCCCTCTGAGGGGTTGGTATCTAAGCGTGCGGGTGGCAATTGTCTGGCAGGGGGGGGCCTCATTAGCGGTGGAGTTGTCGAGACGACATTGATTTGCATGGCGATAATGCCTATGATCGGAGGTAATTCCTGAGCTGGTAAGGGGCGCCGCTTCGGAACAGACGTAGCCAGAGGAATGGGGTGTCCGACGGTTCATGCTACCGTGCCAACACTATTTCGCCTGGCCTCAACTATTTGCATGATGAAGTTGTCGGAGAATGATGTGGATCATGGCATGGGGGTAGTTGTGTGGATAACGGGCCTGTCGGGCTCTGGTAAAAGTACGCTAGGACACGGGGTCTGCCGGGCCTTGCGCGCGGAAGGGGCGGCAGTCGTCTATCTGGACGGGGATGTTCTGCGCGAGATTCTGGGAGCGGTTGATGCTTATTCACTAGAAGAACGCCGCGCCCTAGCTAGTACCTATGCCCGGATGTGTAAGGTGCTGGCCGAGCAGGGGCTTAACGTGGTCTGCGCGACCATCTCCATGTACCACTCTGTGCGTGAATGGAACCGGGAGCATATCCCTGGCTATGTGGAGGTTTATCTGCGGGTGCCTATGGCCGAATTAAGGCGCCGGGATCCCAAGGGACTCTATGCTCGTGGGGTCAACATGGCTGGGCTTGATATGCCGTTTGAGGAGCCTGAAGCCCCAGACTTGGTTATTGATAATTTTGGCATTACAGATGTTGTGCGGGCTGAACGCTTAATTCTTGATCTGCTTGGGAAGGGGCAAACATGACCACGACTATCGCATCGGGCGACTTCAGTCGGCTGGCAGAGAATTATTCTCGATATCGGCCCGGGTACAGCCCATCAGTGCTGGCAGCGCTGATGGGGCTGTTCTCCGACCGTTCGACTATAGCCTGTGCCGATATAGGGGCGGGGACCGGTATCTGGACCCGCATGATCGCGAATGCGGGTGTGGCGTCCGTGGTCGCGGTGGAGCCCGACGATGCCATGCGCATGAATGGCGAGCGCGACAGCCAAGGGATAGACATCGTCTGGCGGAAAGGTACGGGGGCCGAGACCGGGTTGGCAGATGGATCCGTGGATTGGGTCAGCATGGCGTCGTCCTTCCACTGGGTCGATACCTCGGTCGGGCTGGCCGAATTCGCCCGCGTGCTGCGTCCGGGAGGCCGCTTTATTGCGCTGTGGAATCCGCGCTATATTGAAGTCAGCCCTCTGCTTACCGAGATCGAATCCTATCTGTTCCAACTATGCCCCGATCTGAAGCGTATATCTTCGGGCCGTTCAGGAGTCACCGAATTACTGTTCGACACTCTCCGTGCTCATCCTTCTTATGATGATGTGCTCTATCTGGAAGGTGAGCATGTGGCTCGTCAGACGCCTGAGGCGTATCTAGGTGCTTGGCAATCTGTGAATGACATCCAGGCGCAATTAGGGCCAGATCGGTTTACCATTTTTCTCGAGCGGGTTAAATCGCGCATCCAGGGGCTAAACGTCATCGAGACTGTGTATAAGACGCGGGCCTGGACGGCGCGGCGGAGGTCGTAAGCATTGGGCTTCACGTTCCGCAGTAAAGCCGAGACCCTCGAGATCTTAGCGCCGCAGCTGAGATGCGCTCAGGTGCTGCCGCTATACTATGTTTCGGTCGCCCGTTGGAGGGCGGAACAACAATCCGTGCTGGGAGATATCTACGCGCAGTCCTGGTCTGCGTCGCCGCTAATCGTGCGCTCCAGCGCCAGCGACGAGGATGGAGTGAAATCCTCTCAGGCTGGCCGGTTTCTTTCGGTGCCGGACGTGACGCAAAGCTCCCTGGTAGAAGCTATCGACCGGGTTATCGCGTCTTATGGTGACAATGGTTCTCGTGTCGATCAGGCCGACTTGGTTCTGATCCAGCCCATGCTGAAGGACGTGGTCACCAGCGGAGTTGTTTTCACCCGCGATCCCTCGACCGGATCGCCCTACCTGGTGGCGGAAGGAGCGGACGGCGAAGATACCGGTTCGGTAACCGGAGGCAGGAAAACTAAGCGCTGGACCCACACTCTTTGGCTGGCTGGGTCGCCTCCCCTGGGGGATAGGCTGAAGGCTTTGCGCAGTCTGGCCTTGGAACTGATCGACATCACTCATCATGATTCGTTAGACTTTGAGTTTGCCTTTGACGCAAACGGAGCCCTTTGGCTGTTTCAGGTCCGGCCGTTGAAAGTGCGAGCTAATCCGCTGGATGGTAAGACGTTGGATGGTCATATCCAGGGTATTATACGCAAAGTCGCAACCGCTATGTGCCCGCATCCTCTGCTACACGGGGCCCGGACTGTTTTTGGGGTAATGCCCGATTGGAACCCGGCCGAGATCATCGGCACCCGACCCCGACCTCTGGCGCTTTCCCTCTATCGCGATTTGGTGACCGACAGCATCTGGGCATATCAGCGCCATAATTATGGCTATCGAAATTTACGTAGTTTCCCGCTGATGATCCATTTCGGCGGCCTGCCCTATATCGATGTGCGGGTCAGTTTTAATTCGTTCCTACCCAAGGATATAGACGGTGACTTGGCTGAGAAGCTGGTGGATTATTATATTGAACGCCTTTTGGTCTCTCCCGCCTTGCATGACAAGGTGGAGTTTGAGATTGTACTTTCGGCTTACACGTTCGATCTGCCGAAACGGCTAGAGGCGCTGCGCGGAAACGGCTTCTCAGCTTCGGACCTAAGTACGTTATCAGAGGCGCTGCGACGTCTGACCAATCGCATCATTAACCGCAAGACCGGACTTTGGCAGTCCGATGCCGAGAAACTGTTTATTCTGGAACAGCGTCGCGACCGCATTTTGGCCAGCAGACTGGCGCCGACCGAGAAAATATATTGGTTGCTAGAAGACTGTAAACGCTATGGTACCTTGCCTTTCGCCGGTTTGGCTCGGGCCGGTTTTATAGCGGTGCAGATGCTGCGTTCTTTGGTTTTGGAGTCCATCCTGACCGAGCAGGATCGGGACGCCTTTATGGGGTGTCTGGCGACTGTTGGAAGCAAATTGGCCCACGACACAAGTGTCCTTGATCGAGATGCCTTCCTTAAACGATACGGTCACCTTCGACCCGGCACCTACGATATTCGCTCTCCCCGTTATGACAAAGCTCCAGAGCTTTACGGCATAGGTGAAGGCCTCAGTCGGCACGCTCAGGAGCGCGCGAAATTTGGCCTCTCGCTCACGCAAATGCGCTCTATTGAGGAGCTTTTGTCTGAGCACGGCTTAGAGAACGACGTGGTCGGACTGTTCGATTTTTTCCAGGCCGCTATCGAGGGGCGTGAACATGCCAAATTTGTCTTCACCCGAAATTTATCTGACGCACTGGAGTTGCTGGCAGAGATCGGGGAGCCGCTTGGATTTACCCGAGAAGATCTCAGCTTCGCCGATGTTGGTGTCATCCATGAACTGCAGGCCTCCAATGCCAGTCCCTCGCGACTACTGGCCGAGAGCATACATCAGGGACGCAAGCGCTTCGAGGTAACCCAATCCTTATTATTGCCCCCGGTGATAGCGACGCCTGGTGATGTGTGGTCCTTCACCGGCCTTGAGGCCCAACCTAATTTCATTACCTTGGGACAAGTGACTGCGCCAGTAAAGGCCTCTACCAATCCGGATATCAAAGGCGCGGTGATCTGTATCGAAGGTGCCGATCCAGGATATGATTGGATTTTCGGCCACCAAATCGCCGGCCTTATAACTGCTTTTGGCGGCGCCAATTCACACATGGCCATCCGCGCTGCTGAACTAGGCATTCCTGCGGCAATCGGTGTGGGTGAAGCCAATTACGCATGCTGGTCGCGGGCTCAGATGCTGTATTTGGACTGCGCGGCTCGTAAAGTCGAGGTCCTGCGATGACCGTGCTTGTCGGAATCACGCAGAGAGTAATAACTGACCCACGTGGTGAACGGCGCGACGCGCTGGACCAGCGTTGGTCCCCGTTTCTAGCTGCATGCGGCCTTACCCCCCTGATCCTGCCCAATCATACCGACTCCGCTCTAACTTTAGCCTCGTCTGTGCCTTTGGCCGGTATTATCCTCACTGGCGGTAACGACATAGCTGACTTTGGTGGCGATGCAAAGGAACGTGACGAGGCAGAGCGTGCCTCGGTAGCTTGGGCCGGTAAACGAGGTCTATCTGTCTTGGGTATCTGTCGTGGTGCCCAGCACTTGGCCTATCTGGGGGGCGGCAGATTGGAACGCGCCACCGGACATGCGGGGACACGCCATCCTGTCGTCCCATCTGGTCGGGAGGTCAATTCCTATCACGACTGGGCAATTGTCGCGGCTCCCTCTGGAGCAAAATGCTTTGCCACAGCAGCGGATGGAAGCATTGAAGGCTTCCGGCTGGACCGCTGGGCTGCCATCATGTGGCATCCTGAACGTGAGGCCTCCCCTCATCCCGACGATCTGGCCCTATTCCGATCCTTGTTTGGAGACATGGCGTGAAAGCTTTGATACTGGCCGCTGGGCGTGGCAGCCGCATGCGGTCCTATACTGAGGATCGCCCCAAGGGGTTGGTGGAGGTGGCTGGCAAGCCTTTGCTGCACCGCCAAATTGATGCCCTAAAGGCTGCCGGCATTACCGAGGTCGGAGTGGTTTCCGGCTATAAGGCTGAGATGCTGAAAGATCGTGGCCTCACTCTGTTCCATAATCCTCGTTGGGCAGAAACAAACATGGTAACATCGCTGTCTTGCGCGGAGAAATGGCTGAAATTTGAGCCGGTGCTGGTCTCTTATTCTGATATTTTCTACAAGGCCGAAGCGGTTAGTGCTCTGATGAAGACCCCGTCCGACATTGCCATCACCTACGATCCACACTGGCAGGATCTGTGGTCCAGGCGGTTCTCTGATCCATTGTCAGATGCTGAGACTTTCCGCTTCGCTCCCAACGGTCAACTGTGCGAAATTGGCACTCGCCCCACGTCACTGGATCACGTTCAGGGGCAGTATATGGGGCTCCTGCGCTTTACTCCTGCTGGATGGGAACGGGCGATGGCTGTGAGGGCCTCACTCAAGCAGGAAAGCTGCGATCATCTCGACATGACGAGTCTACTACGCATTCTTTTGGAACGCGGCGACGTTATTGATGCGATACCATCTCCCTGGCCATGGGGGGAGGTGGACTCTGAAATGGACCTGACGCTCTACGAGTCAGATCCAAAATCATTTGGATTGAGTAGCTGACTTGATTTGCGGTCCCTCGTCGACTTCTAGCGGCAGCACAATGTAAGCTGAGCTACTCCCCGCTGGTCGGACACATTTGGGGGACTGACCTGTTCCCTACAAATGTATCCAGTCTGAGGTAGAGTCCGTCCCAGCGAGGAGACGGACTTATGAAGCGCAGTCGTTTCACGGAAGAGCAAATCATCGGCATCCTCAAGGAGCAGGAGGCCGGGGCGAAGACGGTCGATGTGTGCCGCAAGCACGGCATCTCGGACGCCACCTTCTACAAGTGGAAGGCCAAGTTTGGCGGCATGGAGGTGTTGGAAGCCAAGCGGCTGAAGGCGCTGGAGGACGAGAACGCCCGGCTGAAGAAGCTGGACGCCTCCAAAAACCTCGGCGCTGGCCTGATTTTGGCCTGATCGGATCGGCCGTGGTGCTGGTCAGGCCCTATCGGCGCCGATTTCCGCAGGACATTGGTGGTTTCAGGCAATATTCCCCTGGTTTTGCCCTCAAGCGGGCGCACGTTTCCTCTCAAGCCACATGAGACGCCGCATGTTGTAGGCGAGGTTGATCATGCCGATCTTGGTTTCCGCCCTGGCCTTGCCGATGGTGCGGACGATGGCGGCCATCGGCCCCTTCTGGTGAGCGAAGATATGCTCGATCTTGGAGCGCACCATGGATTTGAGGGCATTGGCCTTGCGGGTTCTGTCTGGCATCGGCTTGCCCTTGGGCTTCTTGCGATGGACCTGCGAGACGAAGCCGTTCTTCGCCATAAACGTCTCGTTCTTTTCCGAGCGATAGGCCGTGTCGGCCCAGACGCCGCTCGCCGTATTGGTCTTGTCGAGTAGATCGTGCAACCGGGCGCCATCATGGGCTGCTGCATCCGTCACCAGCCATTTGCGGATCAGCCCATGCGCCCGATCCGCCGAAACGTGGTTCTTGTAGCCGAAGGATGGGACGGCCAGATCCACTTGCGGCTGGCCACCGTAGTGGTCAATCTGACGCCTGGTGGGCGGAAGGTGACGAAAACCCTGATTCCCTGGGCTCTGAAGTTCGAGCGGACAGCGTTCAAGGATTTTTCCCAAGAAGAGATCGACACCCTCTATTCCATGTTGACCAGGATCTTCGAGAACTCGGCCGAACTTCTCCCCTGATCTGACCGCTCCACCGGGCCTGGATATGGATATGCGCCGCGTGAATGTCGCCCGAGGAGAGGGCCTGTAGCAGATGCTTGCCGTCCTGATTATCAATAAACTTCGCCAAGAGCCTGAGATAAAGGTCAAAGCGCCCATTGGCCGCCTTGAGGCCTGCAACCACGTCAAGACCGTCGATTAGACCCAGCTTGTCGCGAGCAAGGCTGTAATCCACCTCGTCGGCATTTTTCGGGCTGGACCTCAGCGGGTTAGATCGTTCACCACGGCCATCGGTTGCCGGAAGCCATTTCAGCAAGGTCTGGTAAAGCGCCTCAGGGTCCACCGGCTTGGCGATGTGATCGTTCATGCCCGCGTCGAGACAGGCATTGCGATCTTCATCGAACGCATTAGCCGTCATAGCCAGGATGGGGGTTTTCACGTGATTCGGAAGCTTTCGAATCGAGCGTGTCGAGGCCAATCCATCCATGTTCGGCATCTGCATATCCATCAAGATGACGTCATATTGGCCTTGGGCTGCCTTATCCAATGCGACTTGGCCATCTTCCGCAACATCGACATCAAGGCCGACGGCACAAAGAAGTTCGACTGCGACCTCCTGGTTCACCAGATTGTCCTCGGCGAGCAGAATACGGCCGCCGCCTCGATGCAGAAGGACGGACTCGGCTTCTCCCGCGGCAAGCCCGCCCATGATCGTATGCTTGCCGGAAAGCGCGTCCTGCAAGCCATCGAACAGCCGGGACGGCGTCAATGGCTTGAGCAACATATTGTGAAACCCGGTCTCGGCCAGCACATCGGCGGAGACGCTATCGCCATAGGCCGTGACCAGCATCCTTGCTGGCTGACGCGAGATCGGCAGCAAGAACAATCGCCGCCCCAATTCAAGCCCATCCATCCCAGGCATCTGCCAATCGATCAGAAGAATGTCGAATGGTTTTTTGGAGGCGTCGGCTTCTTCCACAGCGGCGAGAGCGGAAACGCCATCAGCAACAGCCGAAACCTGCAGACCAAGCATTTCCAGCATGCCCACATGGGCCTCTAGGGCATCACTGAGATCATCAACCACAAGAGCACGCAGGCCGCTGGCCTCGACCCGCTTGGACGGAAAATTCCCACCACCCAGGGGAAATGATAAGGGAACTTCGATCCAGAAGGAGCTTCCTTGGCCAAATTCGCTGTCTACGCCGATTCGCCCCCCCATCATCTCGGTCAAACGCTTGGAGATCGCAAGACCGAGACCAGTACCCCCATACTTCCGGGACGTCGATGAATCAGCTTGCTCAAATGCCTGAAACAAACGCGATTGCTGCTCGGTCGTAAGGCCGATACCGGTATCGGACACCTCAAATCTGGCCACGAGGCCATTGTCATCGCGGCTTACTACAGAGCCTCGAAGCGCAATGCTTCCCGATTCGGTGAACTTAACGGCGTTGCTGGCAAAATTGAGTAGAATCTGTCCAATCCGCAGGCCGTCGCCATGAAGATTTTCCGGAAGGGCATGCATGGCGACCACGAGTTCCAGCCCTTTGGCTTCTGCCTTATCATGGACAAGAGTGCATACGGTCTCGATCATATGCTCGATCTCGAAATCGGTATTTTCGAGTTGGAGCTTCCCGGCTTCGATTTTAGAGAGGTCAAGAATATCGTTGATGATATTGAGCAGATGGCGAGCCGCCGTGGATACCTTATCCAGCCTTGTTCTTTGCGTTTTGTCAGCAATATCGCGTTGCAGCAGATGGGTGAGCCCAATGATCGCGTTCATGGGCGTGCGTATTTCATGACTCATGTTTGCAAGGAAGTCTGATTTGGCCCGAGCCGCATCCTCGGCCAGCATGCGCGCTCTCTGCATTTCCTCCATAAGGGCATGTTCTTGAGTAATGTCGTCGATGACCCAGACAGATCCCTGGGTCGGGTCTCGGGCATCAACGGCATGGGCTGTCAAGCGCGCCCAAAATAGGCTGCCGTCCTTGCGCAGCAATTGCTGCTCGCGGCGATGGGTCTGGCCCTGCCAAATTTCCTCGTAGGCCTCGCCGCCGCCGCCGATCCAACTGTCCTCGTCGGCGTACCAGATCCGCTTGGGCTTCCCGACCATCTCGCCATCGGGCCAGCCGAAGATCTCGTGCAGCTTGCGATTGCAGCGCTCCAGGATCCGATTTTTAATCAGGACGATGCCGGAGGTCGCCGAGTCCAGGATTGCCTGCTGTTCGGCAAAGGCCAACCGCAACGCTTCGGCGGATTTGCGCTCATCGGTTATGTCCTCGAAAATGGCGACAATGCCTTCGTTGGGCGCGGCGGCATTGAGGGCCTGCACCGCAAGTCGGGTCCAGAACGGCGAGCCGTCCTTCTTGCGAAACTGCTGATCGCATTCGTAGGTTTCGCCTTGCCCAACCTGCTCGTAGATCTCATGCCCAAGCCGCTCCCAGTCGTCATCATCCAGATACCAAACACGGGTCTGTTGCCCCTCCAACTCCCCGAGGCCGTAGCCGAACATTTTGTCGAGACTTCGATTGCAACGAATAACGACCCGGTCCCGGATGAGAGCAATGCCGACCCCGGATGCGTCAAAGATCGCCTTCTGTTCCTGATTGGCAATGGAGAGAGCGTTGGTCCGCTCCGCGACCATCAGCTCAAGGTGATCCTTGTGAAGCTCCAACTCCCGCATCATCTGCTTTTTGTCGGTGACGTCTTCCTTGATTGCAAGGTAATGGGTGATTTCGCCATCCGCCTGACGGACCGGGGCGATATGGGCGAATTCGACATATTCGCTGCCGTCCTTGCGGCGATTGACAAGTTCGCCGTGCCAAGACTCTCCTTGGCTCAACTTCGCCCACATATCCTTGAATGTTTCTGGAGGAGTTAGGCCAGACTGAAGAACACGCGGGTTGCTGCCGATCACCTCATCGCGGCTGAAACCTGTGTTGCGGACAAAGGCGCCATTAACATACTCAATCTTTGGCTCAAGATCCGTAATAACAATGCTTTCAGGACTTTGCTCAACCGCCAGAAAAAGCTTTCTTAAAGTATCCTCTTGTTTTTTCTTCTCAGTTACGTCCTCCTTGATTCCGACATAGTGACTGACGCGCCCATCGGACTGGCGAAGGGGAACGATGGTTGCCATCTCGATCCGTTCCCGCCCGTCCCGGGTAAGATTGGTAAATTCCCCTGACCAAGTTTCCCCTCTCGTCAATGCATCCCACATGGCTCTGTAGGTCGAATTTGGCGTCCTCTTTGATTTGAGGATGCGGGGATTGCGGCCAATCACTTCTTCCCGGCTGTAACCCGAGTTTCGGATGAAGGCGTCGTTCACGTATTCGATCTTGGCATTGAGGTCGGCGATCACGACTGGATTCGGGCTTTGCTCGACAACCAGGGAAAGCTTGCGGAGTTCGGCCTGCGACTTTTCCCGCGACACCAGAGCATCCCGAAACGCAAGGATGGCTTGGGCCATGTCCCGCAATATGTTGTGGCGGTTCGCGCTGATCCGTTGGACTTCGGGCAAAGAGGCCGAGGCGACATCGCCTTGCGCCAGATCGTGAAGCGCCGAACTCAGGCTGGATACACGCCGCGCCACCCAGCTTCCTACCAGAACCCAAAGAATCAGCAGCGCCCCAATCAGGATTCCCCCATTCGCCATGATGCGCTCCGCCTGCCCCTCAAAGCTGGCTGACTGCACCTCTCCCTGACGAGCCGCCTCCTCGGCGACGGCCCGCGCGATGGCATGGGTGTGTTCGGACAGCGCGAGATAGCTGTTGGCCGCCTGATAGGCGAACTTCATTGCCCCCGGAGGATCGACGGCGGCGAGGTCTGTCGCCTGGATGATGAACTTTCGGTAGGCGTCAAAATCGATCCTGGCGTCTTCGACTTCATTCAGCGATCCGGCGTCAAGCCGCAGATTTGGAAGTAATTTCTCCAGTTCGGCCAAGCGATTGACCACCTCGCTATGGACGCGATAAGTCGCAGCCTCGTCGAGCTTGCCGTCACTCGCCATTTCCAGCGTCGATCCGACCATGCGCTGGATGCTGGCGACCTCTTCATTGATATGCGTGGCCGAAGAAACCCGCTCCAATTCCCGGCCCTGCAGGATGCTAACTTCCCTCTGGCTTTCTCTAAGGCTATGAAAGGAGCTGAGATTCAGGGCTCCAGCCAATACCGCAACCACAATAACTGGGGCAAGAAAGATCACCAGATAGGGGGACATCCGGGTTGGACGGAAAGTCATGCTGTCACCGAAAAGGCTATTGTTGCAGGCTAGGCCACAGAGACGGCGGAATGCTGGCGATGTAATCGAATTCGCCATTTCCCTTGGGACGGAACACCACCAGGGTTCCTTCCTTGGGGAAATAACCGATCAGGTCCATCAGGTTCGGCGCATGGGCGATCAGGAGCCGATTCACTCCATTGGCGACCGGCGCCGAAAGAAGGCGGCGGGTATTGGCGATGTTTGGCTGCTTTTCGGCATCCGTCAAATTCGCCGTGTAAAGTAGCTCATTGTCGAGCGTAAACGTGTGGTTTGGGAAAGCCGCCGCCACTGTGTCCTTGACCCGGCATAGCGGGCTGATGCGGATTTCGCCAATGGGAATGCGGGCCTTTCGAACTTCCTCGCCGACCTGGGCCGCCATTTTGAGCCCATCCTCGGTCAGCGGCCGTTGCGTGGAGCAGTCGTTGAGATCGACGGAGGGATATCGATCCGGCTTGGTGTTGTCGGTGCGGCCATGGCGCATGTAAAGCGCCCAGCCTCCCCGGCGCAACTGCTCCAAGGTTTCCTTGGTGGCGGTGATCTCCTTAAACTTAGCCGCCTCGGCCGGTGCGGCGCCGGTAGCGTCGGCATGGGCGGCGACTGGGCCGAGGACGGCTGTCGCCACAAACAGGGCAATGGCCATGTGGACAGTGATCTTCATCGCTATTACTCCCCCTGCTCGGGATCCGCGTGGCGGCGAGCGATTTCAACAAAGTCATCGCGGCGCGACAGGAAAGCGTCGACCACATCGGGGTCGAAATGTCGGCCGCGTCCCTCGGCTATGATCGCGGTGGCGTCCTCGATGCTCATTGCCGCCTTATAGACCCGTCTGCAAATCAGGGCGTCGAAGACGTCGGCCAGAGCCATAAGTCGGGCCGAAACTGGGATGGCCTCGCCGCTCAGGCCCGTTGGATAGCCGCTGCCATCCCATTTCTCATGATGGCCGATGGAAATCTCATGCGCGACTTTGAGGAATGAGAATGCCTCGCCGGCTTGGGCTGCCATCTTGTTGTCGGCCTGCGCCAATGCCTGATCCATGGCACGGCTAATAGCTTCAGCGCCGATAGCCGGATGCGTCTTCATCACCTCGAATTCGTCAGGCGTTAACCGCCCAGGCTTGAGCAGAATTGCATCAGGAATACCAACCTTGCCAATGTCGTGCAGCGGTGCAGCCTTAACCACCATACCGAGCCGGGGGCCGACCAAGGCTTGTTGGAAGCGCTCATGATTGGCAAGGCGGCGGGCCAGGAGATCGACATAGGCCTGCGTCCGAATGATATGGTGGCCGGTCTCGTTATCTCGGGCTTCTGCAAGACAAGCCAGGGCGCGGACACTGAGATCCTGGATGAGCAGATTTTCGCTCATGCGCCGGGCGACCTCTTGCTCCAGCCAGTCATTCTGGCTGGCCAGACGGTCTCGCGCGCGCTTGAGCTCGAGATGGGTGCGGACCCGCGCCAGCACGATCGCGGGGACGATCGGCTTGGTGATGTAATCGACCGCCCCCAAAGCTAAGCCACGCTCCTCATCCTCTGTGGCATTCATGGCGGTGATGAAGATCACAGGAATGTCATGTGTCTCGGGATCCGAGCGGAGGCGCTCAAGGACGGCGTATCCGTCCATGCCGGGCATCATGACATCCAATAAAATGATGTCTGGGCGAGGAGTTGAGCCGACTATCCTTAAAGCACGCTCGCCCGAATTGGCGACACGGACTTGGTACAACAGCTGGAGAAGCTCCCCCAAGATGGTCAGATTCTGTGGGGTGTCGTCAACGATCAGGACGCTTGTCAGCGGATGCGGGCCCGAGTCCTGGTCCATAGGTGGATCCTTGTCATAGCCATCCCCATGGCAAGTCGCCTAACCATAAACTTTCGAGATAGTCTATTCGGTTCGGCGAGGCAGTGAAAAGCATATTTTCACCCCCCCCTCATCACCATCTTCAATCCAGACTCGGCCCCTTGCGGCTTCGACAATTTTCTTTACTAGGGCAAGGCCGATGCCCGTTCCGGGCCTGTTAAAATCAGCATGAAGCCGTTCAAACAACCAGAATACTCGATCGCGGAATTCACATGGTATTCCTATGCCGTTGTCGGCAACCGAAAAGACAACATCGGATCCATCGAGATTTGCAATGATGGCAATGTGGAGGTCGCGCTCCGGATCTCGGTAATCGATGGCATTGGTGATAAGCGCCCTGAAAATCGCAGTCAGTTGGTCAGAGTTCAGCCAAACGGACGGCATTTCAGCTCGAGTGATCTTGCCCCCGGCATCTTCTAGCCGGTGGCCAACCTGTCTGATGGCGATATTGAGTGCATTTTCCGCATCACAGAGCGCGGAAGGATCTGGAGCCTGGCAGGCCGCGAGATACAGCACGACGTCATGAAGCATGGTCCGCAGCCGTACAGCCCCGTCCATTATCTGTGCCAGGGACATTTCAGCGGCTTCATTCAATGGCTTCGGCAGTGAGCGCTGCAGCAATTGGGCGAAGGTGAACTGGCGCCGAACCGGCTCCTGCAAGTGGTGCGCAAGGATTTCCAGGAGGCGGCTTAATTCCGCCTCAAGAACGATATTTTGGTCATACAGCCAATCGCGCGTTGCCTTCATATCCAAATGATTACGGACCCGCGCTTCGACGATGGCCGGACGGATCGGCTTCGTGATGTAGTCCACCGCGCCCAAGTCCAGCCCTTTACGCTCATCCTCCGTGCTATCTAGCGCGGTCACGAAAATCACTGGGATCTTTCGCGTCTCAGAATTTTCCCTGAGCCGCCGAAGGCACTCATAGCCATCCATAACCGGCATCATCACATCGAGCAGAATGAGGTCGGGTTGTGGATAGGTAGAGGCGATTTTCAACGCACGATCGCCCGATGTCGCCACCTTGACCAAATATGATGGCTGCAATAACTCGCCAAGAACTTGGAGGTTCTCGGCAACGTCGTCGACGATAAGAACGACAGGACGCTCGCTTCTCATAACCATTTTAAGCTCAAAGAACCTGAAGTAGCTCACATGGTAATACTAAAGTAATTTTGCGACAACAATGGTCTCGCGCGTTTGCGCTGTGGTTGTCTGGACGTCCGGATTGGGTCAACCTGAGCCGGTCGGCCCCGGCGCGGCAGGCGACCGCAGTGCCCCGGCAACCGCCAGTCAGCGGGAACGCCCGCTATGCCGGGTCAGTGTCGCTATCGGACCCAGACTGCTACCACCCCCGCAATAGCAGCCATCACAGCCAGCCACGCAAACCATGGCTTGGAGCGGCGGCGAATTGGCGGAGGCGCAGATAGACCAAAGTGACGCATGAGTGTTCCAAAATGCAGATGGCCGACCGGGTGGCTGTCGAAGGCGGCCCGGTCGGCCTCGCGGGGGGCCGAATTGGCGAAACTGCTCCCCTGAAGGAATTGTGCTCTATCTCCAAGAGCAGTCAAGCAATTGATACCGGCAGACAAGACGCGCGGTGAGCCCGTTGGCAGCCGCGCAGCAAGTGACCGCTATGCCCCCAGGTTGGGCTGATCCCATAATCTTGGTTTCAATCTGTCACTTGATCAGACCGTCGTCAGTATGCAATGAAACGCTCCCAAGGGGAGTGGATCATGAAAGCTGTTGCCCTTGGCGATCTTTATCAGAGTGACGGTCGGAGCCGGACGGTTTGGTCGGTGGACAGCATCATCGACGTCCCGAAGTCGGGAACCATGGTGCGGCTGGCGAAGATTGATGGTTATGGCTCGGTAACCGTCCATCTGTCTCAACTGGGAGTCGGCAGCGGCTTCACCAAGATCGATGAGGTCCTTATCCAGACCCGTTGACACGCCAAATGATGGAACTGCGTGTTTATAGTGTGTGCCCGAATTTCAAGTGGATCTGCATTATCGGGTGCATTCCAGACGGAATCGAAGCACACTTTGGGCGTGGCTCTCATATAGCCAACGGCGTGAAAAGTGGGCTTGGCATTTCCGATGAAGATCCTTATTGCCGATGATCACCAGTTGTTTCGCGAGGGTCTGCGTCACATCCTCACCCTGTACGTGGAAGCTTCGCAAATTGTGGAAGCGAGCAGTTTCGCAGAAGTCGTTGAGGCGGGAGAGCGTGAATCGGGCATCGACTTGGCTCTGCTCGATCTAACAATGTCCGGTGGGCCTTGGCCTGAATGTCTAAGAGTCCGTCCGTGAAGTTTCCTATGATTTCCGGTGTCTTGCTATCCTTCGCAGCATGAGGCGGATCATGGCGAGGCGAAGAAACGCCAGCGCCATCCTGGCGAGATTCTCGAAGTCCTTGGCGAGACGGCGACAACGCCCCAGCCACCCGAAGGTGCGCTCAACGATCCACCGCTTTGGCAGAACTTCGAACCCCTTGGCGGTGTCGGAGCGTTTGACGATTTCCAGGTGCCACGCCCCGAGTGCGCGGACGGCTGCCGCGGTGGCGGCCCCCTGGTAGCCGCCATCAGCGAACACCCGAACGATGAAGGGGAAGAGGCGCCGGACCTCCTTGAGGACCGGCAATCCGCCATCACGATCCTGGACATCGGCCGGTTGGACATGAGCCGCGAGGATCAAGCCAAGCGTATCGACGACGATGTGCCGCTTCTTGCCTTTGACCTTCTTCCCAGCGTCGTAGCCCGATGGATCAATCCGCGCCCCCCTTTTTCCGCGCCCTTGACGCTCTGGCTGTCTATGATCGCCGCCGTCGGGCTGGCTTCTTTGCCGGAGAGTTCCCGCACCTCGATGAACAGGGCGTGATGGAGGCGTGCCAGCGTGCCATCCCATTCCCACAGCCCAAGATATTCATGCACCGTGCTTTTGGGCGGCAGGTCCGTGGGCAATGCTCGCCACTGGCAACCGGTCATCAACACGTAGAAGATCCCATTCACCACTTCACGAAGATCCACCGTTCGCTGGCGCCCGCCGCGCTTTGCCGGTGGGATCAGCGGCGCCACCAGCGACCATTCCTCATCCGTCAGATCACTTGGATAGCGAAGTCCGCTCCGCTCATAGAGCCGTCGGTTGTCCTTGGTCCACATGGCGCCCCCAGCATTTCTCTGGAGACCCATGGAATCATAACCGATTCACCTGATTCAAGAACCTTCCGGACGGCCTCTTAGCCTTGCCGGTCAGACGCATGATTTCGACGGTCCCAATGCCGTCGGCGGTCAGCAACACGATCCGCGCTCGCCAGACGTGCTTCTGTGGGCTGTTGCGGTCCGCGACCACCGCCTCAAGGCGGATCCGGTCGGCGGCGCTAACTTCGACGATGATCCCTTCGCGCATCCCCCAGACTCGCACATCCGGCCAGCCGGGGGAATCCACCACAGGACTCTTCCGTCATGTGTGGACAGCCCCTGCGTTGCAAGGAGATTTTTTCGCGCTGACGCCCCGGTCGGGTGCAGTCATGTGTCCGGCCTGTTTGCGCGGCACTCTGACCGCTGGCCATGATGTGATCCGTGAAACGGCTCCCGATCAGATTTACGACCTTGGCGGCCATGACGTACGCTGGGTTTTGCCGTTCCTTGGATTGACCGGTCGCCATCACGCTTTCATCGCCCTCGCAACTGGTTGTTCCTCGCGCTCTTTCTCAGGCGGCCTGTGCTGCCGCGTCGTGATAGAGGCCACCCTTGGCGAGGATGGCCCAGGCGGTGCGCGCCATCTTGTTGGCCAGGGCGACGGAGATCTGCCGTGCCGTCTTACCCCGCGCCATCATGCCCGCCAGCCATGTGCCTTGCTCTTTGCGCCGCCGCCATAAAGTGCCGGTGGCGCCGACCACCAGGAGCGACCGCAGATAGCGGTCCCCAGCCTTGGTGATCGGCCCCAGCACGGTTTTGCCACCGGTGGAATTCTGCGATGGCACCAGCCCCAGCCAGGCGGCGAAGTCTCGCCCCGTCTTGAAGCGCTTGGGATCGCCCATGGCGGCAACGATGGCGCTGGCGATCAGCGGGCCGATGCCGGGAATGGAGGCGACCCTCTGGCTGTCGGCGTCGTTACGGTGCCATCTCAGGATTTCGTGATCCAGCGCATCGATCTTGGAGTCGGTCTCACGCACATGCGCGGCCAGCATCGCCATGGCTTCACGAGCCGCCTGAGGCAATGCCGCATCCGGTGCGTCCAGCGCACAGACGACCAGCCTTGCCAGCCCACCTTGCCCCTCCGGTTCGATGATGCCGTATTCGGCAAAATGCGACCGCAGCGCATTGCCGAGCATGGTGCGCTGGGTCACCAACAGGCGGCGGGTGCGATGGAGCATCAGCACCGCTTGCGCCTCCTCGCTCTTGACCGGCACGAACTCCATGTGCGGCCGTGTCACCGCCTCGGCGATCGCCGCAGCGTCGGCTGCGTCGTTCTTCCGTCCTCGCTTGACATAGGGCTTGACCCGCGAGGGCGGGATCAGGCGCACCTCATGCCCCAGTTTGGCCAGCGTCCGCGCCCAATAATGGGCTGAGGCGCACGCCTCCATCCCCACCACGCAGGGCGACAGCTTGGCGAAGAACGTCACGACCTCGGAGCGGCGCAACTGCCGCCGGATCGTCACGGCACCGTCGCCATCGACCCCGTGGACCTGGAAAACCCGCTTCGCCAGATCAAAACCAATCGTGCTAACCTCGGTCATGGACGGCCCCCTTCAAATGGTGTGTCTCGACAACCACCATCTTGGCGCATTGCGACGCCGGTGAGCAGGGGCCGTCCACCCCATCAGATTTTGACCACTAGTCGATCCCGAGCTGATGGAGACGATGCGCCAGTCCTGACGTTGCTAGATACGTTAATAGCAACAGAAGCCGACGCCGGATCGTTACAATACACGAGAATATATACGACAAACACAAAACGATAACGGCCGATGTCGTGAAGCGAAATGGGACAACAAAAACGGGGAGTAACTCCGGTCTCGTTAAAGAAGTTGGATTCGTCAATGAAGGAGCTTGGACGGCGGACATAATGTCGTGCGACAATGATGTCGCCGTGTGGTTTTTGACAAGTCGCTCGTTAGTAACGGGGCGGAACTTTAGTCCCGGTAACAAAGGGAAGACAAGGCGGAGTTTAGCTGACCCTATGTCCCATAAATTTCAGCCCAAAAACGATTCTGGCCGACACGGCCACCACACGATGATCTTGGTCATTTTACCAATTTCAATTCATCAAATGAAAATATTTTTGCGAAAGCATACCAGCCGACAGGCCTATCACCAGGCTTTGTAATGCGACCACGCCCACGATCACCCAGTTGACCTCGCCCGGCCCCGGAACCTCGACGCGCTCGACCCGGACTGGTCCCGGCACCTCAACGTGCTTGATCTTGACCGGCCCCGGAACCTCGACGCGCAGAATCTGGACGGGCGGCTGATCTTGCGGCCAAGGCGCACCGGCCCGCAACTTAGTCGCTAGATCAAGCACGCACTCACGCATCGAGAATGGAACGCGAACATTCATCTCGATGACCCCTGCCGCCCGTTGCTTAGCCCGGTACGTCTCAACCCGCTCGCTGTTACTCTTAGCCATGTTGCCGACTCCGTTACAACATACGTTGACAGAAACATAAGCCGAAGTCGCATTGTTACAAGATACGAAAATAAACATGACGCTTAAAAATTAACGGCTCCCGGCAAGGCGAAATAAAATGGGACATTAATAACGGGTTGCTTATCCAGGTACTTTAGAGAGTCCTTGGTGGCCACAGAAGGATCTTGACTGCTGGAAATCTGATCGTGTGTAACCATCAAGGAATGCGATTTGGCGCGACGTCGCCGTTAGTAACGGGCTGGTGCTCTAGTCCCAGTAACATAGGGCATCAGTTGCGACGTTTAGTCGACCTTCTGTCCCACAAATTTCGGCCTGAAAATGATTCTGGCCACCAGCTTGCGCTGATGCGCGGACTGGGAAACAGGTGAGCGGGTGGGCCAAATCCGCGGATTTGGCCCACCGATCTGAACGGCAATTGTGGCGCCTTGCGCCAAGCTGAAAATCAGCGGCCAGAGCCCGGAATTGAAGAACAGGATTGAGGCGGGTGATGCCCCATACATTCGCGGATCAGCGCTCTCTGGGCTTGCGCTCCAACCTAATGCGCAGAAGGATCTACAGCTGTATTTTCCTCCACCCAACGACTGCTGATGGGGGCGGTGCGGCCATCCATCCCACCGCGGCCAACCGGCCCTTCGTGACCCGACTCGGCCGTTCGAGGTGCCTGCGCACCGCCACAGCCGTACATGCATGAAATATGCTTTACCTAATATACCTCTTTTGTTAATTTCATATAACCTTGGGATGGGCGGGCGTGACCTTAGGTGGCTGAGCATCCATCATATGGGCCTCTGTGCTCGAAGCTTTCAGCACTGCGTAACAACGTCGACATGACGAAGGCAGAGATCGAGCTGCGCCGGAGCGAAGGTCTAGATTGTCAGAAGCAAGAGCATCGGCTCTCGGTGTTGCTTGAGCGGCTGGTCCGATGTGAAGCGAGTATGACGGGGCTCTCCCACGGGATGAGGCTCTGTTGTGATGAGCAGCAAAGAGAGAATGCATAAATCGGATCATAACCGATAGCGTTTGGGGGGGGGATTGCGGGAAAAGGGGACAACCCCCGTCGCGCAAGGTGGAACGCGGTCTTCAACGACGACACCAGTGACGACGACAATTCATGGTTCCGGCATGACCAAGGTGCTGGTTCCGGAAGGGGGATTCCTTCTCAGTTCAGAATTCTTCCGCAAGGGGGCCGACCTCATCCTGGTTCGCCCAGATGGCAGTACCGTTGTCATCCTGGACTATTTTGCCAACGACGCTCCACCGCCATTGGTCAGCGATGCCGGCGCCCTGATCGAGGGGGCTCTGGTTACTAGGCTGGCTGGACCGCTGGCTCCCGGCCAGTATGCCCAGGCGGATGGAACGCCATCCAGCGGCAGCCCACAGATTGGCATGGTGGACAAGGTGGCTGGCTCGGTTACCGCCCGGCATGCCGATGGCACCAGCACCACCCTCCAAAAAGGCGACGTGGTGTTCCAGGGCGACGTGATCCACACCTCGGGCGACGGATCCGTCGGTCTGGTTTTCGCCGACCGCTCCACCTTCTCGCTGGGCAACGCCGGCAAGATGGTACTTGACCAGTTGGTCTATGATCCGGACACCCATCAGGGGAAGGCTGAGATCTCGGTGGCCCATGGCGCGTTCGGCCTGGTGTCCGGCCAGATTGCCCATTCCAGCCCCGATGCCATGATCATCAAGACCCCGGCGGCTTCGCTCGGCATCCGGGGCACGACCGTGGCCGGTCGGGTGGACGAGCAGGGTCAGACCCAGGTGGCTCTGCTGGGTGATCCAGGCGGTGGTACCGGCGAGGTGGTTCTGCGTAATTCCAGCGGCAGCCAGATCCTGGGGTCGGCCAACACTCTGATCCAGATCGTCTCAGCCTCAGCCCCGCCCTCGCTTCCGGTGCCGGTGGCGCCGACGGTGATCGCCCAGAGTTTCGGCTCGGCGGTCAGCAGCCTGCCGCCTCCGCCTCCTCCTGGTCGGGCCATGGAATGGTCAACGGCACCGGGAAAGGATCAGGTGCCACCGATAAAGGTCATTCAGGAGCGCCCCAACGCAGGAGCCGTGTTGGATATTTCCCACCCCGAGGGCACCAAGGTGGTGGATCCTTCCAAGCTGCCGCCAGAGGCCAAAGCGCCCCAGCCCGACAAGGCGATCACCCCTGACAAAACCCTGGCTCCGGAGAAAGCCACCGAGGCATTCAAGGCCGCGGCGCCGACGGTACAGAAGGACGCGGCTCAGGCTCCAATACCGCGCCAGCGGTTTCGTTCAATCCAAAATCCGATTCCGCTTAGATCAGACAGATAAACAACGCTATGTCCCGTTGCCAACGGGAAGTGGAAGGTTCGTAAGTCCAATGACTGCCCGTACTTCACGCAACAGCTGGTTATGGTTCCGGCAGATAAGCCTTGATCCTCACTTTAGGCCGAGTCGGCATTGAGCATGACCAGCGTAATTGCTCACGGGGTTGACGCTGGGGTTCAGGCGATAGCGAAATTGCCGTCGATGAGTTCCCGGACGGCGTCGAATGCGGCCTGACCTTTCAGGCGGGCTGTGCCGGTGACGGATCGATATCCGGCATGGATCTGGGCACCCCAGTCGGAGCGAAATCCGTTGGTGACCTTGCGGAAAACTACAGATGGCCTGATTTCCCGCTCGGAGATGTTGTTGGTGGGCGGCACTTCCCGATCGGCGAGGAAGACGAAGAACTTGGTGCGCCACGCTTTGATCTGGCGTTGGAGGATCTGTCCGGCGGGATGGGCGGCGGGGGTGGCAACCATTGCATCAAGGCGACGTTCGGCCTTGGCTGCGTAGGCGGCCAGCTTCATACATAGCTTTGACTCATATTCCGAGTCGCGACGCAAGCCTTTCGCCACCCCCGTGAGCAATTACTGAACAGCCTCTCGCTCATTGGGCATCCATATTCATTCTTGATGTCGAGAAAGGAGATGGCGCTCCACTTTTGAGTGTTGCCAACAGTTTTGGTCGGCGAACTTCACGCCTTCTCTCTTTTGCAGAAAATTGGCATCATCACCGCCATGTCGAAAAGCCAGCTCCATCTCTTTGAACAGCGAGCCCCATCGGCGAAGCCTTCATCGCGGGCCGATGGCCGCGCGCCTGCCGATCTCAGCTCGTTACCAGATCAAGAATTGGTGGCAGGAATCGCAACCGCTGGGATTGCGGAAATCTTCGCCCGGATGACCGAATGTGGGCGGCGTAAATTGACCGCGGCTGTGCCAGCCCTTGAGGGTATCTGCAAGAGGTTCTCTGGCTTTGGCCTCAGTGCCTTGATCCGCGAGCAAGCCGTGGCACTTGAAGTCTTGGTTGAAATCGGCGGCCCAGAGGCGGCGACTGCGGTGGAGCGGATCATCACACGAGATATGGTTCAGGGGCCTGGGTTGGTACTGGCTGTTGCCGCAGCAGCTCGAACCGGCGTCACCCTGCCTGCCGCCGTGACGATGCGGTTGCTGCGCCATGACGAACCCGATGTCCGTGCCGATGCCTGTCGCAGCGCACGCTTAGATCCTGATGTTGTCGCTATCTTGTTGGATCTTCAAGATGATCTGCACCCCAGCGTTCGCATTGCCGCGGCCTGCGCCCTTGGGCGATTTGGGAAGGTTGATGCCCTAGAGGCGCTGAGCGAAGCGTTAGAATCGGCGCCCAACCACGAAGTAATCGATGCCTTAGCCGACATTGCCGACGACGACGCCGTCGTGCTGCTTGGTCGGGTGGCACAAGATCGGCCCGACTTGGCCGAAGCAGTGTTATCGGCTCTTGATGAGTGTGGCTCAGCGTTGTCCGCAAAGGTGTCCGATCGGGTTCGGAGATTGTCGAGAGCTACAACCGCCATGATTGGCCCGCACGATATTGTCGTTGAGATCGATGAAATCCCCTATATCGGCAGATGCGAGTTGAAAGGGGAGACGGTGGTGGTTACCTCCGAGTTTGGCTCCAAGGCGCTGGAGGTTGGCGAATTACCGCCTGACGTCGTGGCCAAGCGCCTGCTGGCTGCACTCGTTCGTGAGGCCGAGGGCCATGTCTGACCTCCGGCCCCGTCCCTCCCGTGTTCTTCAGCGGCGCGCCCGCCGTGCGCGGCTGATCCTGATGGCGATCCTCGTCATTGGGCTCGGCGTGGCCTACTATGTTGGAGCGGTCGTGCTCGGTTAATGTCGTCGTCGTCACTCGGTTCCCTTCAATCGAAACCAGCAGTGCTGGGGATAGGTCACAACCTTCCGCGGCACGAAAGGCGAGCGGGACAGACAGTGGAAAGATTGCCCCATGTGCGCCGATTACACTCCGCCTACACACTCAAGCAGCCGACGAAGCTGGGAGGATCTCCGCACACTCGAGCGTGACTATTTTCTGCTGGCGGCATTCGGCGGCCCGTCCGAATGGCAGCCCGTCATGGAAAACCTTGGTCTTGACCGGGTAGAGGCTGCTCGCATCGCCAATGCCATGTCTCCCCTAGCCCTGCCACCGAAGTCAATTGAGGAGCGCAGTCAGCGAGAGCAAGACGCGTTGACATTCCTAGCCAATCGCCCTTTGGGCTCTGCATTGAAGGAGGCCATTGGGCGGCGTGACGGAAGTCTGGATATGCCCATAGAAGAGCCTGCGGCACAGTTCCGGGCGAGAGATGGGGCGCCACCTGATGTTCGAACAGGTGTTTTCTATCACCCCACCAATGAGATGCGGCCTCGATACGGACATGAAGGCCAGAGTCCGCGCGGCGGCGTCATGGCGACCTTGGGAGCGGTACTTAAATCCGCACGAAATACCAGCTATCACATGTTACGCGCCCTTTCCGGGATTTCGAAAAGACATCTCCTGCCTCGCATCAAAGCTATTGGCGGTGCCATTCGGACGGGCGCTGGGGAAACGTTCAGCGCCGTAGCGACCCGCATGGGAATCACGAGGTCGATCCCGCTCACGAGTATGGCTGCCGAGAACAGCGACGGCATTACGCCCACTTCAGATCAAGATCTACGGGAAGCATCGGTCGAACGCTGGCGCCAAATGGGAGAAACCATTAAGGCCATGACCGTTGCTTCTGCTCTACGCGGCTACCCACCCGCTCTCGAATTCATCCGGATCATCGCACCGGACATAGGGCCTTTCGATGATTCGAAGATACGGGTTTCTCCGAGACGCTATCGCCATATCCAAGGGGCACTTAAGCGCGGCGATTCTCTATTCTACAGGGCCTATCGATGGGCTTTTCCGCCCGAAGGCTAGAGCAAGTTGCCTGAAACCTGAATCGTGAGGATTGAACGAAACCGCTGGCGCGGTATTGGAGCCTGAGGGGACGGCGAAGGCTCCTGTCTGAGAAGGTTGGTTTTCCACGCCCCCCCCTACAGACAGGAGGCCCCCGATGGCCGAATTGAGCCCTTTGCGTCGCCGCATGATCGAGGACATGACGGTCCGCAATCTTTCGCCGGCGACGCAACGATCCTACCTTCATGCGGTTTCGAAGTTCAGCCGCTTCTTCAATCGATCGCCGGATCGGCTCGACCTTGAAGACGTGCGCACGTGGCAGGTCCACTTGGTGTCGCAGGGGATTTCGTGGGCCAGCCTCAACCAGTTTGTGGCGGCGCTGCGGTTCTTCTACGGGGTGACGCTGCGGTGCCCCGAGACCCCGGAGCGGATCACCTATGCCCGCCAGCCGCGGCGGTTGCCAGTAGTATTGAGCGCCGACGAGGTGGTGCGCTTCCTGGAGGCGGTGCCCAGCCTGAAGAACCGCACGGCGCTGACCACGGCCTATGCCGCCGGGCTGCGAGTATCAGAGGTGGTGGCGCTCAAGCTGGCCGACATCGACAGCGGCCGGATGGTGATCCGGGTCGAGCAGGGCAAGGGGCGCAAGGACCGCTACGTCATGTTGTCGGCGCAGTTGCTCGGCATCCTGCGCACCTATTGGCGGCTGGCGCGGCCCGGGCATTGGCTGTTTCCCGGCCGCGAGGACAAGCCGATCGAGCCGAATGTGCTGAATTGCGCGTGCCGCTCGGCCTGTGCCGCCGCCGGGATCGACAAGTGCGTCACCGTTCATACCCTGCGCCACAGCTTTGCCACCCATCTGCTGGAAGCGGGCACCGACATCCGCATCATTCAGGTGCTGCTCGGCCACAACAATCTGTCGACCACGGCCCGCTACACCCAGGTCTCCAACGCAATGATCGCCAAGACGACCAGCCCACTCGACGGCCTCGACCTGATGGTGGTGCCGCCGTCCTGAGATGGCAGCCATGGCCGGGGGACTGGAGGTGGCGGACGTGTTCCGCCGCTTCGGCAGTGCATGGCGGGCTGCCCAGGATGGACATCTCGACCGCGGCCGCCGCCGGGTGATGGCCGCCATCGAGGCTTGCCGAACGGCGCAATTGGGCGGCCATAGCGAGTCCTGTGGTGCGTGCGGGCTGGTGCGCATCGCCTACAATTCCTGCCGCAACCGGCATTGTCCCAAATGCCAGGGGCTGGCACGCGCCCAGTGGCTGGCCGACCGCCAAGCCGAGTTGCTGCCGGTGCCATACTTCCACGTCGTCTTCACCGTGCCGGCCGAGATCGCCGCCATTGCCTTCCACAACAAGGCGGTGGTCTACGACATCCTGTTCAAGGCGACAGCCGAGACACTGCGCACCATCGCCGCCGATCCCAGGCATCTCGGCGCCGAACCCGGTTTCGTCGCCGTGCTGCACACCTGGGGACAGGCGCTCCAGCACCATCCCCATCTCCATTGCGTGGTGCCGGCCGGCGGCCTGTCGCCGGACGGAAGCCGCTGGGTCGCCTGCCGTCCGGGCTTCTTCCTGCCGGTGCGTGTGCTGTCCCGGTTGTTCCGCCGCTTGTTTCTGGCCCAAATGACGGCGGCGTTCCTGGCGGGCAAGCTCGCCTTCTTCTCCGACCTCGCAGCCCTCGCCGAGCCGGCCGCCTTTGCCCGCCATCTGGCGCCGCTGCGCAAAACCGACTGGGTGGTCTACGCCAAACGCCCATTCGGCGGCCCCGAGCAGGTGCTGGCCTATCTCGGCCGCTACACCCACCGCGTTGCCATCGCCAACAGCCGCCTGGTCGAGATCGCGGACGGCTCGGTCCGTTTCCGCTGGAAAGACTATCGTCATCACGACAAGCAGAAGGTGATGACGCTGCAGCCCGGCGAATTCATCCGCCGCTTCCTGCTCCACGTCTTGCCCGACGGCTTCCACCGCATCCGTCATTACGGATTCCTCGCCAACGGCCAGCGGGCGGCCAAGCTGGAAAACTGCCGTCGCCTGCTGGCCGTGCCGGCGCCGGCAACGGTCACGGCGGGGACGCCCGACGACTACCGCGACCGCCATCACCGCCTCACCGGCCACGACCTCCGCCGCTGCCCATGCTGCGGCGGCACTATGGCGCCGCTCGGCGCCATCCCTCGATCACCGGCCGGCCATGCCGCCTACCGGATCGACACGTCATGACCGCCGTACCGTGCCTGCTCTTGGGAACCGTGCTCGCACCGACGCTGGCCGTCGGCATCGCGCTCGGTCGCCCACATCGTGTCCTGGCGCCCATCATGGTCAGCGCGATTGCCGCCGATCGGCACCTCACGGCAACCGCCGCCGCAATTTTGGTCCTGGCCGCCGCGCCCGTGAACGCCCCCTCGGCCGTCATCTCACCGCCCCAGCCGCCCGGCGCACCCACCGCCACGGCCAAATCCCCATAGACCTCGTCTGCGTCCCGCGGTTTCGTTCAATCCGGCTTCTCAGAGGTCCGGCTCCTTTGAGGCTGCCGTCGTACCGGCCGGACCTCAGAGAACCCTCCAGATTCCCAAGCGGCGCGAGATGTGATTCACCTTTATGTGGAGGTGGATCATGGGCAAAGGGTTGTCATCAGACCTTCGGGTCCGGGTTTACGGTGAGATTGAGCAGGGCCAATCGCGTCGAGCGGCGGCCCGGCGTTTTGGGGTGAGCGCGGCGACCAGCGTCCGCCTTGCGCAACGGATGGCGGCGACGGGTTCTCTGGAGCCTTCGCGGCAGGGGCGTCCGCCGGGCGGCGGCAAGCTGGCGGCCTTTGCCGATCTTCTGGTCGGCTGGGTCGAGGCGCAAGGCGACATCACGATGGTGGAACTGGCGGCCAAGCTGAAGGCCGAATACGGCGTGGTGGCTCATCCTGCTTCATTGTCGAAGTTTCTGGTCAAGCAAGGCTTCAGCGTCAAAAAAAACGCTGCTGGCCACCGAATCCGGTCGCGATGATGTGGTGGCGGAGCGCCGGACCTGGCGGAGCCACCGCCAGGTCCGGATGCGCCAGGAGCCTCATCGGCTGGCCTTCATTGACGAGACCGCCACCACGACCAAGATGACCCGCCTGCGTGGACGGGCTCGGCGAGGGCAGCGGTTCAAGGCCCGCGCGCCATTCGGCCATTGGGGAACGCAGACCTTCGTCGCCGCGTTGCGCTGTGACGGCCTGACCGCTCCCTGGATCATCAACGGCCCCATGAACCGGAAAACCTTCGAGGTCTACGTCGAGACCCAGCTGGCGCCGACGCTCCAGCCGGGCGATGTCGTCATCCTCGACAACCTCTCCAGCCATAAAAGCGAGAAGGCCAAGGCCATCCTCAAGGAACGCGGGGCTTGGTTCCTCTTCCTGCCGCCCTACAGTCCCGACCTCAACCCGATCGAGATGGCTTTCGCCAAGCTCAAGGCCCATCTGCGACGTATCGGCGCCCGCACCATCGACGCCCTTTGGAAGGCCGTTGGCAATATCTGCGACCTCTACACTTCCGACGAATGCTGGAACTATCTCAAGGAGGCTGGGTATGTTTCAGATTAAAGGCTCGGTGCTCTAGTGATGGAACCAATACGGAAAGTCGCCCCGGTGCCGGGGGCAGATGCCGACTGACTATCGTTTGCGCAAGACGTGCCTGCGGAGACGCGCATAGGTCATCCAATGGCAGAAGTTGCGAATCTCGCTCGCGAGCATGCGAAGAAAGTCATCTTTCAGACACAGAGGCATGGAACTCCCTCCCCGAGATATGCATTCAGCCATAGGTTTCATTGCCACAATAATATCAGACGATACCGCAAGTGAAGAGCCAGTTCCTCCCCCGTCATTCTGACGGACCGGAGTGGCAGGATAGTTGGATCACTCAGAAATTTTCCATGATCTTGGCCTTCTGTCCGTCGTAGTCGGCCTGGCTGATCAGGCCCTCGTCGAGAGCGGTCTTCAGCTTTCTCAGGCGATTGATCGGATCGTCGCCTCGGCTGGCAACCACCGGCTTGGAGCGATCAGAAGGAATGGGAACGGCAGGCTTCGGCCGGGCATTGGGAGTGATATTTGGCGCTCCACTGGACACCCGATAGAGAAGCCACCTCAGACCTCCGGTTACCGGACTCATGTCCAGCCCTGCGGCCGCGGACAGGATCGCCTTGATCGACGGTATGCGGATGGAATTCGATCCACAGGCCAGCGCAAGCCGTGCCGCCCAATCGCGAACGTAAAGGTCATCGAAGGCTGAAAGCCGCTGGAACAGTTCCGAGCCATGCGGATTGAGGAAATCCGATCGGGTGAAGATGAGGTTCTCGCCACTGTGGCAGTGCTTGAGCAATCCGGGTTCGAACACCAAGGCCCGCAACGACAGTTGCATCACCAGCATGGAGAAGTGATCCAGCGTCGCATCGAAATGCGTCTCGTTGCGTTCGGGGTGCTGGAAATTGATGCTGCCGAGCAAGGTGCAGGGCAGCCCGCTCAGTTCAGGAAGATACATTGAATCGTAATCGATCAGCTTCAGCCGACCATCAGGTCCGATCAGAATGTTGTCGTGTTTAAGGTCGCCATGGGCGACGCCACGGTTCAGCAGATCCAGGCAAAGCCGCGCCCAGGCACGGCTCAGGCCTGCGATGCCGCCGCGCTTGTCGCTATCGCACAGGGTCTGGACCAAGGCGCCGATGGTGCGGCCAGGGACCCAAGGCATGCTGATGACCGGATATTCACCGTGCTTGGCGATGGACGACGTCACGTAGAGTTCGTCGCGGTAAAACCGAAGCGGAACCATATAGGGCGAGCCGCTGGCGGCGACGAAGGCGGAGATTGCTTTGTAGCGGCGCTCCAGATCGGGAAGATCACGGATGAAGCACTTGATCGCCAAGAGCGATCCCTCGGAATCGGTGACCCGGAATACCCCGGCGAAGTTTCCGGCGAGAAACTGCGGGTGGCCTCGGGCATCCTTGAACGGTGTCACCTGTAGAGTGGCGAACCGGGCCTTGGCGTTGGAGAGTGCCGCCTTGTAGTCCGCCAATACCGGGAACGTCACTGTTCGAACTCCGTTGCCCGATCCCGCGAAGAAGCCTCGGCGGCTTGGTTAAAAACGATGGCTGGCCGGGTGCCGATATCGAGCAGTTTGACCAGTGCGATGGCATCGGCATTGAACGCCATGCCGCGCAGGGTCGGCGTAGTTTTCAGGTCGCGCTCGAACAGTTCGCAGATGATGGCACGATGGCGGCCCGACAACTCGCTCGACATCTCGAACAGCAGGCGGGCATAGGTGTCGTCGGGCAACTGGCCGGCGCTGGACGGGAACACCACCGGCGCGTCGTCGCCGCCGGAAATATGGCAGTTCATCAGCAGGACGTGGCCGTCATTGGTCTTCAGCCCGGTCAGCCGCCGGGCGGTCGCCAGAAGTTCTTCGTCACTGTCAACATCGTTGGCCATGCCGTCAGTAATGTTGATGACGGCCGGGGGGAATGACCCTGGATTCGCGGAAATCCAGGGTTCCAGGATCGATTGCGCCAAGCGCAGCGCTCCGTTCATCGGGGTGCTTTCCACCGCCACCGGCGCCACCCAACGCGAAACGGCGACCCGTTCGACCACCGGCTGGCCGCGAACCATGATGGTGGTTTCTTCCTCGATGGTATCGGCGTTTTCAGCCACCTCGGAGATGGGCACCAAGCTGCGCCCGGCAAGGTTCCCTAGCCAGCAGAACTCGGCGCGGTTAGTGCGCCCATAGCCGATGACGCCGATGTCGAAATAGTCCCGGACACCTTCATCACGCATACAGCGGTTGATCAACTCGTCGAGGGTTCGGTTGAGCGCATCCGCCACCACCTGGGCCCGGCTGATCGTCTGGCCGTTATCATCGACACCGAAGGTGGTGTTCATGGATTTGGATTGATCCACCAGAAAGATAAAGGCGCCGCGCTGGTCGCGGCTGATTTCCTGTGAATAGGCCACGGATCACGTCTCCTGTGGTTGAACAACGGTAGGATTTACGCTGGAGGGGATCTCTGCCGACGAAATCAGTTCATATCCGGAGCCTTGATCATGGAACAACCGGAGGCCCTGAATCTCACGCGCCATCACTTTAGCAAAGACTATGGCTCCATCAAATTTTTGGGCAAAACAGCAGGAAGTGCTGACGGCAAAAGCGCGAAGATGAGAGTGATTATTAAGATCTTTTGTTGGCAAGATATTGTTATGCTCTTGCCGACTATTGTCGAGCAGGCGAATTTGTGCAACAAGACATGTATGTATTTTTCTCTTTCCCAGAGGAGTTAGGTTATGGCTGCACAGATGGCAACAGGTATGGCTGGTGGCGCCGCCGCGAACGCAGCCGCTCCCGCAGCTGGCGGCGCGGCCATGGCTGCAGCGGCGGCTCCGGAAATCGAACGTGAGGGCGCCGCCCAGGCTGCCGGCATGAAGGCCGGTGGGGCCAAGGCCGGCGCCGCCAATGGCGCCGCGGCCAAGACCGGGGCGGCTAAGGCTGCCGCGGCAGAGGTTGAGCGCGAGGCGGTGACCGCCAAGGCCGCGGGCATGAAGGCCGCCGGGGCCAAGACGGCTGCTGGTGGCGCTAATCAGGCGGCCATGGCCGCCAAGGGAACTGGCGCAGCCACCAAGGTCGCCGCGACCGGCGTCAAGGGCAAGGCCATGGTTGCCGCCGGTGGAGCCGGTGCCGCAGCGGGTGCCGCCACGGGTGCTTCGGTCACTGCCAGCCCCATCGCCGCCGCAACCAGCAGCAGCGCCATGCTGTCCGCCAAGGGCGTCAGCTTGGGTCTGGGTCTGGGTCTCGGCGCCTGGGGGCCGGTGCTGCTGGGCGTGGTCGGAGTGGCGGGCGCCATCGCCCTCTATGGATATTACAAGAACCGCAATGCCGAGCCGGCTGCGGCCGAAGCCGTCTGAAGGAGGACGAAATGACCGCACAGACTATCGGGTTGTCGCAAGAAACCGGAACCAGTTACAAGCCGCTGGTGATGGCTGCCCTCAGCTATCTCGGCATTCTTTGTTTTGTGCCTTTGATGCGCAACAAGGATGACGAATACGTTCAGTTCCATGCCAAGCAAGGGCTGGTGCTGTGGATGGTCGCGGTCCTTTCCATGTTCGTCCTGGAAATTCCCGGCATCGGAAAGTGGTTCTTCGGCTTCTCGTCCATGCTGGTTCTCGTGCTGTCGGTGGCCGGGCTGGCCTCGGTGGCGTTCCGCCGCGCCTGGAAGCTGCCGCTGGTCGGATATATCGCCGACCGTATCTGAGACTGCTGAACGGATCCGCCGCGCCGAGATGACTCCATGGTGTCATCTCGGCGTTGGCGTTTTTGTGGGGCGTTTCTGGTCACATCCGGCGCCACCAATCGAGGGTGCCGCGCAGCAAGGCGGGGCCGTTATCGACAATTTCGATAATGCCCATGGCCACGGCAGCCAACCCCAGCAGAATGCCTATCTTCAGCCTGCCGTTCCGAGGCAGTTGATCGCGAGAGATCATTGCCGCATCCCCATGGCGGGGGTCAGCCACAATCGGTGCGGTCGCCGTTTCGCTTGGCGCCGCAACTGCATCCACCGCCACACGACGCTCCGTCGGACGGCCGCCACATCCGCCACAGATGACGGATGACCACGAAGGCCGCCCCCGCTCCCACGACGGTAATGGCGCCTATATCCCAGAGTGATCCCCAAGCCATGGCGCAACGCTTCTTTCATCAGGAGGTGGCGGAGCAACTCCGCCACCCGAACAAGCCTACAAGAATGTCCCGCCGATCCGGCTGGCGGCCAGGGCCAGCAGCCAGGCGAAGGTCAGGGAATAGGCCACCGAGAACCCGGCCCACCGCCAGCTCTGCGCCTCCTTGCCGATGATGGCGATGGTCGACAGGCAAGGCGCGTAGAGCAAGGTGAAGATCATGAAGGCGATGGCCGTGGCGGGCGGCATGGCGCCCCTCAAGGTCTCGGTCAGCTGGTCAGACCCCTTCTCCTGGGCATAGATGACGGCATAGGTCGCCACCACCACTTCCTTGGCGACAAAGCCGGTCATGATGGCCGCAGAATCCCGCCAGGAAAAGCCCAGCGGCTGGAACAGCGGCGTCACCGCGATGGCCGAACGCCCCAGATAGCTCTTTTCCAGTTTCTCCTGCGCCTGGGCACTTTTCAGCGTCTTCAGCGCTGTTTCCTTTTCCGGGCTGTCGGGAAGCGCGGTCTGTTCGGCGATGACGGTCTCGAAATCCTGGGAATAGGTGATGTCGCGGGGGAATTCCTGGAGGAACCAGATCACGATGGAGCCCACCAGGATAACGCCGGTGACCTTGGCGACGAAGCCCTGAGCGCTGTCCCACATATGGTGCAGCACCGAATGCAGGGTCGGCAGACGATAGGGCGGCAGTTCCATCACGAAGGCGTCGCCACCGCTGCCGGGGATGATGCGGTTCAGCAACACCGCCGAGACCATGGCGGCGACCAGGGACAGCATATACATGGCGAAGACCACGGTCCCGGCGATATCGGCGAAGAAAGCTCCGGCAAACAGGATGAAGACCGGCAGTCGGGCCGAGCAGTTCATGAACGGCGCGATCAGCATGGCGATCAGACGCGCCCGCTTATTGGTGATGACGCGGGTGGCCATGACGGCGGGGACATTGCAGCCGAACCCGGCCACCATGGGGATCAGGGTAGTGCCGTGCAGGCCGAAATGGTGCATCACCCGGTCCATCAGGAAGCTGGCGCGGGCCAGATAGCCGGTGCCGCTGAGAATGGCCATGAAGAAGAACAAGATTACGATATTGGGCAGGAATACGATGGTTCCGCCGACGCCGGCCATGACGCCGTTGACCACCAGATCATGGAACATGCCCTCGGGCAGGGTCTTGTCCACCAGATCGGTGGCCAGTTGCACCCCGGCCTTGATCCAGTCGGTGGGAATGGCGCCCAGGCTGAATGTAGCCTCGAACATCACCCACAAGATGCCCAGCAGCAAAGGCAGGCCCAGGGTGCGGTTCAGGAAGAAATCGTCGAGGATACGGGTCAGCTTGAACCCGGCGGTGGGATCGCCCTCCTGCTGGCGGACTTCGCGCAGCAGGCCGTTGGAAAAGGCGAAGCGGGCCGAGGCCAACAGGCTGGCGGTATCTTCATCATGCTCGTGGGCCAGGGCCGATTGCTCGCCCTTGATCTCCTCGACCAGTTCGACATGGTTGCTTTCGTGGCGCAGAACCTCGTCATCGCCTTCCAGCATCTTGATGGCCAGCCAGCGCGAGCGCACCGGGCTCAGCTCCTGGGGGTGCAGCTTGGACAGATGCTGCTGGACGCGCTCGATGGCCGCCTCCAGATGGCTGTCATAGTGCAGCCGCAACGGGGCGGCGGCGGGGGTTGCCGAGGCCATGGCCGCCACCGCGTCCAGCAGGGCGTCGATGCCCTCCTTCTTCAGGGCGCAGGTCTCCACCACCGGCGACCCGAGGGCCGAGGCCAATAGGGCGGTGTCGATGCGAATACCGGCCCGCCGGACCTCATCCATCATGTTCAGCACGGTGATGCGGGGCAGCCCAGTCTCGATCAGCTGGGTGGTCAGGAACAGGCTGCGGTCCAGATGACCGGAATCCAGCACATTGACGATGATGTCGGGTTCCTCGCCGTGAATATAGTCGCAGCCGACCTTCTCCTCCGGCGATTGCGACGAGGTCGAGAAAATGCCCGGCACATCGACGATGCGTAACTTGACCCCGCCATGGGTGATCTCGCGCACATTCAAAGAGGTGGTCACCCGTTGATAATTGGCGACGGCGGATTGGGCGCCCGTCAGGGCATTGAACAAGCTGGTGGAACCGGCATTGGGGTTACCCACCAGTGCCACGGTGACGGGGGATTTCATGTGCGGCTACCCTTGGATCGAGGTCGGTGGGGTGATTATTTGACGCGGATGCGGATCTGCTGGGCCTCGGCATTGCGCAGGCCCAGGCTGTAGCCCATCAGGCTGTAGATGCGCGGATCACCTAACGGGGCCGAACGATCCAAGGTGACGGGAGTACCGGCCACTACGCCAAGAGACTGCATGCGACGCTTGAAAACGCCGTCCTCGGTTTCGATCTTGACGATCTCACCCTGCTGCTCGGGGCGAAGGTCGGCAAGGGTGAGAGTGTCGGAATTCATCTGCTGCGCCACGGGACGACTCCTCTGAAACATGGTATCGCGGCCCTGGATGATTTTCTGGCTGTCCAGGGCCGGCACGAAAACGGCTAAAGCTTGAAAGAGGTCCTGAGGCCCAGCACGCTGGCATCGGGAATGGTCTTGGAGGTGTTCTCGGGCAAGGTGGTGGTGCCGCCCGGATGGAACAGGTACTGGCCAAAACCGGTAACGGACCACCAAGGGGTGACGGCGTAGCTGTACATGATCTCGACCACGGATTCGAAGTCGTGATCCGGCGCGGTGGCGGTGCCAAAGCGGCGAGCATCGGCATCGCGCGACGCCAGTTCGTCACTCATCTTGCCATAGGCGAACGAGATGCCGGTGATGTCGTCATCACGCCCCTCGAAGGTCCCCTTCAGGGTCAGGCCGGTATCAAGCCAATAGGACATCTGATTGCGGTCGTCAGGCATGTATGTCGTGCGGAAGAAGGCGCCGACCCCGCTGTCCACCGTGCCTTCGCGCTTCCACAGCATGTGATCGACGATGCCGTAAACGGCCCAGTTGCCATGCAGATTCCGGGCGACGCCCGAGCTTGCGCCGCTGCCCAGGGACAGGCCGGTATTGTCGAAATGCTGATCGGCAGTCCGGCCGTTGTAATACCAGCCACCAAGCTTGAAAGTCGCTGGCAGTCCTAGCGAGTCCTTGTCCTGGTTGATGGAATAGGCAGCCTCACCGAACCATACCGGGGGAGAATCGAAGGAGAAATCCGTGCCGCTGCGATTGCGCTTCTGGGCATCGTTGCCCACATTGGTGCCAGGCGCCACGTTGCCGGAGAATACAGCGGCCATCAGGCTGATCTCTTCGGTGGGCTTGACCTTCAGGCGGGTGCCCATGTTAGCCAGGGGATAGCCGCCACCGCCCGATGGCATGTTGGCGGCATAGATGGCTGGCCAGCCGAAAGCGCTGTTCACCATATAGGCCGCGTAGGTGCTGGTGAAGAACTCCTCCTGCATGGGGATCTGACCGAAGCGCAGGGAAGCCCTGTCATCGAGCACGCTTTGCTCGAACCACAGCGAGAACAGACGGGTGGAAGGCGCAGCCTCTACACTGGAGACCGGGATCAGGCCGCCGATAAAGTTGGAGGTCAGCTGACGGCCCTGGATATGGAACGCTGTAGCGTGGATTTTGCCGCCCTGCCACCCAACCAGCTTATCCAGATTGACGTCCAGATCACCTTGCAGAAGGGCCGCGCCAACAGCGCGCCGCTTGATGCCGCCCGAGGGATTGCCAAGGGTTTCCGCGGTGTAGGTCGCGGTCAACTCGACGCCCCTGTCGGCCAGATCCGTGCGAATCCCCCCCCAATCGCCGGTCAGCTTCTCACGATCCCAGAACCCCTTTTCTACCTCAGGAGCGACTTCATCTGCAACGGCAGGTAATACGGCAAGGACGAGGGAGGGAAGGACAAGGGCTCCAGCCAAAACGTTCGACAAACTGGCAATCTTCTTCATTGGAATACCCAGCGCAATTAAGTAGTGCGATTAGCTCGCATCTTCAATAGCGCAGATCCCCCCCTCCTGACAAGACTCTATATGGGAGGTCGTGCCCCGCCCAACAGCATGCCGCTGGGGGTAAAAAGGGGGCGCGGATATCGCCATCAGCCGTTCTCGTGGAGGACTGAGTACCAAAATCCATACCATCGTGGACGTGCGTGGATTGCCGGTGAAATTGCTGCTAACGCCTAGCAAAACCTCCGACAAGGCGGCGGCCCCGACCATGCTTGAGGGCTTACCGACGGCTCATACCGGCGAGCCTACGAGATGACCTTTCTGATCCAGGGCTGGAAACAGAGGCTCTTGATCCGGCCGGTTTCGGCGACGAGAGCGTTCCAAGCCTCGCAACAGGCCCGGACGATGGCGGGTTGGTCCGGCCAGACGCAGAGCGAGAGGAAGCGTTCCCGCAGGAACAACCATATGCGTTCGACCGGGTTGAGTTCCGGCGAGTATGGCGGCAGGCGCACGAGTGTGATGTTGTCGGGGATGGCCAGGGTCTTGCTGGTGTGCCATCCCGCACCATCGACGACCATCAGGGCGTGCTCGTCGGGGGGAAGAGTTTTGGAGAATTCGGCCATGAACAGATCCATGGCCTCGGTGGAAACTTCGGGCAGGACGAGGGCGAAGGCGTCGCCTGTCGCAGGTTGGGCGGCGGCGAAGATATAGGTCCAGTCGAAGCGATGGTCGCAGAGGCCGGGTGGGCGCTGGCCCTTGAGCCACCAGCGATGGCACAGCCGCCCTTTCTGCCCGAAACGGGCCTCGTCCTGGAACCACAGGGTGACCCGCTTGGCGGGGTAGGCCATTTGCGTCGCCGTTACGGCGTCGCGAAGGCCTTTTTTTGAAAACGCTCCTGCGCCTTGGCATCGGTTTTGGGATGGACCGGCCGAGCCTTCTGGCGTGACATCCCCATGCGCCGCAGGATGCGCGATAGGCTGGAGGGATGCACTGTCTTGCCGAACTTGACCGAAATCCAGATCGCCAGTGCCTCGCGGGTCCAGGTGCAGACCCCATCCACCTCGGGCTTCGGCCCCTTGAAGATTGCGGCGGCGAGTGTCGCCTGTTCGCTCTCGGTCAGCCATTCCGGACGGCGGCCGCGTGGACGGTTGAACAGGCCGGACACGCCCTCGGCATTGTAGCGGATCACCGCGTCACGCAACGCTTGGCGTTCCAGTCCGGCCAGCCGGGCAGCCTCGGCGCGGTCCATTCCTTCCAGCGCATTGGCAATGGCGTAGGCCCGAGTGGATGCCCGGCTGTCGCCACAGCGCCGTGCCCAGGACCGCAGATCTGCCGCAGTCATCGCTTCCGAAACCTTCAGCGTCATCACATTACCCCTGCGCAACTCGTCAATGCCGTAGGGAATCATGGCCGCCTTCAGTGGGAAAGCCCTTTCGAGTCAGGCCGGGCGCTCGTCGGTATCAGGCATTTGTCGGCGACCGAGGTTATGACTGGCAGGCCCTCGTCGATCCGGTCAAATCCAATGGCTGCCGCGCCCTCAGGAAAAAAATGAGAGGAGTCGTTTGGTGGGTGGCTTGGCCGGAACGGCCTCGACTTTTGCCGCCGCCTTCAATAGGGCTTCCATGGCGGCGATCCCGATCATAGGAGCCTTGGCAGCCTTGATCAGATGTTCCGTCCAGTCGCGGACATGGAAGTCCGGGCTGAGCGCCCATTGCCGCAACAGATCCGAACTGTCCGGCCGGGTGAAATCGCTTTTGGTCAGGACGAGATTCTCGCCGTTGTGATGACGCTTCAGCAAATCGGGCTGGAAGGTCAAGGCCCGCAGGGACAGCAAAATCACCAGCATGGAAAAATGGTCGATGGTCCCGTCGAAATGCCGGACCTCACGCCGGGGGTGCTGGAAATTGACGCCCCCCAGCATGGTCGAGGCCAGCCCCTTCAACTCCGGCAGATACATGGAATCATAGTCGATCAGCTTCAGGGCGCCATCCTGTCCGACCAGGACGTTGTCGTGCTTCAGATCGCCATGGGCGACGCCCCGTTGCAGCAAATCCAGGCACAGACGACTCCACGCCCGGGTCAATCCGGCCAGGGCGGGAGCGTTTTCCCGCTGACACAGGATCTGGACGACGGCCCCCAGGCCCCGACCCTCGACCCAGGGCATGGTCACCACAGCGTAATCGGCATGGGGGGCGACGCTGGAGGTCACGAAGACCTCCGCCGGAAGAAACCGCAGGGGCACCACATAGGGGCATTGGGCGGTCCGGCAGAACTTAGCCACGGCGGCATAGCGGCGCGGCAGATCCGAGACTTCGCGGGTGAAGCATTTGACCGCCACATGCTCCCCCTCCGGGGTCACCATCTTGAACACCCCGGCGAAGTTTCCCGCCAGGAAGACCGGACTGCAGCGGGCATCCAGATGCGGCCGGACGTCCAGGGTCGCGAAACGCCCTTTGGCGTTGGCGATGGCTGCCTTGTAATCGTTGATCAGGGGAAGCGGCATGGCGAATTACCGGGGCCGGGCAAGATCGACGTCGATCATGATCAACGTGCAATCGTCATTGGCCAGCAGCCCCTTGCCGCACAGGGCGCGGACCCGATCGGCGAAGGCTTGATCGGATTTGAGGCAATCGCGCAGGTCCGTCAGCTCGGCGGACAGGCCGGGCCCCGGCGTGGCGCGATGGGCACGGGCGGCCGTGGCAAGCTTGCTATCGCCGGTGCCGGACAGCCGCTGGAATTCTCCCGCCAGCCCCGCCGCCGCCGCGGGGCGGGGCTGACCGGCCAGGGTCCGCAGCAGCAGATACTGGCCGATCCCGTCCGACGCCAGCACCACCGTCGCCCGATCCGGCAATACCATTTCCCCGGCATGGAATCCGGAATCGTGTGGCAGATCCTTCCAGTTGAGCAAGAAGGGCGCTCGATCCAGCGCCGATAAACTGGCGGGATAACAGGTCGCCAGGACAGGCTGGCGCCCGGTGCGGTCGAACACCATCATCTGGCTGTCGCCATAGCCCATCCATCGCAGCCGGACCCGGCCCTGACGATGGACGAGCCAGCCGGCCGCCAGCGTGGCGAACGAGCCTTCCCGGATGAACTTGCTGTACCGGGCGGGAGTGGCCTTGGACAAGGCGGCGTATTCCGAGCGAAAGCCCAGGCAGAACCCGTCCATCCACTGGTTCAGCGCATTCACCCCGGCGATGGGGGTCTTGGGCAGGCGGCTCACCAGCGTTTCGGCCCAGGGGCCGCAGAACAGCCCCGCCCCTCCGGCTCCGTCGGAGACGGCGGCCAGCAGGCCGTTGGGAATCCGGGCCAGCCGCAGCCGGTCTTCGTTTTGCCGCCACCGCAGCCTGTCGCCATCGGCGTAGCTGTCGTTGCGGGGCTTGACGATCGAGCGGCCCTGGGCCGTCCAAGTGAGCATGGGGGTAGCGCGCCGGATCAAGGGCGGATCAGCCTTGATCGCCATATTCTATCCGCACGGACGGTTCTTCCAGCACGAAGGAATCCTCGATCAGGGATTCGGCCTCGATTCCCGGCGGCGTGAAGGGCTCCATGGCCACCGACAGGCCGATGGCCTGACGGGTGCCGATATCCAGCAGCTTGAGCAACGCCACGGCATCGGCGTTGAAAGCCATGCCCTTGATGGAAGGGGTGCGGCCGGGGTCACGGTCGAAGATTTCGCAGATGACGGCGCGATGGCGATTGGACAATTCGCTCGACATCTCGAACAGCAGCTTGGCATAGGGGGCGCGGGGCAGTTCCGCCGCCGAAGCGGGGAACACCACCGATGCATCGCTGCCGCCCGCGATATGGCAGTTGATGAGCAAGACATTGCCGTCGCCGGTCGTCAGCCCGGTCAGCTTGCGCGCCGTGGCCAGAAGCTCGGCATCGGAATTGACGTCGTTGGCCATGCCGTCGGTAATGTTGATGACCACCGGCGGGAACGAATCCGGATTGTTGCGCACCCATTCCGCCAAGGTGGCATGGGCCAGACCGAACGCGGCGTTCATGGGGGTGCTGTCCACTCCCACCGGATCGATCCAGCGCGACAAGGTGATGCGCTCGATCAGCACCTGCCCGCGCATCTCAGTTTCGATCTCCACTTCCTCGATCTCGGCCTTGGCCGCCACTTCCGGAATGGGAACCAGCCGACGACCCGCCAAGCCGCCGCGCCAGCAGAATTCCGGGCGATTGGTGCGGCCGTAGCCGATGATCCCGATGTCGAAATAATCGCGCACGCCTTCATCGCGCATGCAGCGGTTGACCAGTTCCTCCAAGGTGCCGTTCAAGGCATTGGCCACCACCTCGGCGCGGCTGACCATCTTTCCCGACCGATCGGGACCGAAGGGCTTGTTCATGGATCGGGACTGATCGACCATGAACAAGAAGACTCCCTTGCACTCCCTGCTGATTTCCTGGGAATAGCTCATGCTTGCCTCCTGCCCGCCGATCACCGTCGCCGGCCCATCAAGGACCGGACAAACCCTGATTTCGGGCGATAGCATAATGCCGCCGCCATGTACACCGCCATGTTCAACAATGCAGCATCGTGTTGACGAAGCATAGGATTGTGATAATCATACGCAATTTCAGTCATTGACGCATCGACGCCCAACCCATATCAATGGATTGTTTCGAAGGTATCCCGCCGTTCGCCTTGCTGTTACTATAAGGGGAACGCCTGCGGGGCGGCGCATTGGGATGGCGATTGCGGCCATCATGGGAGATGTCCTTATGTTGATGGGGTTTAACAAGGCAGCCTTCGGCAAGTTGAATTCCGCCTCCCGCGCGGCCTTGATCGGCGCGGTCATTTGGGCTGTCCTGTCCATCGTCTATCTGACCATTTTCAATGGTTGGAAAAATCTCTTCACCATGCTTCCCCATGAATTCTTCATCGTGCTGCTGTCCATCGCCTTGCCGATCGGACTGACCGTCCTGATTATCATGCTCTCGCGGATCGTGAAAAGCGTGGACACCTTGAAATCCGAGGTGACAACCCTGTCCCGGAACGATGTGTCGTCGGAGGGCTCCGTGGCCATGCTGGCCGACCTGTTCCGCGAGCATCGCGCCGCCATCGCCGCCCAGGTGGAGGCCCAGGTGGAAGCGACCACCCAGCTGATCCGGCTGAACCAGGAGGGCCGCGCCCTTGCCGCGCCCGCGCAGGCATCCGGCACCGACGAGGCCATGACCTTGCTGGCCCAGCTGTTCCGCGAGCATCGCGAGGCGGTGGCCGCCCAGTTGGAGGCCCAGGCATCTGCCACCGCCCAGCTGGTCCAGGTGACCCGCGACAGCCGCGACGGCATCGTCGATGAGCTGCGCTCCCAGCGGGTGCTGTCGCAAGAGATCACCCAGGAATTGTCCCAGATCGCCCAAAGCCGCACCGTCGCGCCGGCGCCCCCCGGCCTCGACCCGTCGCAGCGGATCGACCGCATGCGGGCCTTGGCCGAGGTTCTGGGGCTGGCCCTCAACGATCTGTCCATGACCGCCACCCAGGTGCTGACCGAACATCTGAACGCCGCCCATGGCGACCGGGACGGAACGCGGAAATTCATCTCGACCCTGACCACCGCCTATTTCGCCGGCGACAAGAACGTCTTTTTCCGCAGCTTGGTCCAAGAAGCAGTCAACCGCTCGGAACAGCTGCGCCGTTGCGCTGAGGACACCGAAAGCGTCCGCCAGCAGATTTCCAAAATCTTGCGCGAAGCCCGCGAGATCCGCTCCCTGGTGGCCGCCTGCGATCCCAACGACCTCGTCCGTATCGTCTTCGAGGACGGCGAGTTGTGGGCCTTGGAAAAAGCCCTAGCCGAACACTTCCTGATCGACGGAAGCCCCGTCTGGACGGAAACCGCGCCCGATTTCGGCATGGACTGATGGGCTATGGTCATTCCATTCCGAACCGGGATATGAGAAACTTCCGCCTCGACAGTTTGGAGCCGTTCTTATAAGCGGCCACCCCCGACGCCAAAGCACAAACCGGTTAAACACTTTGCCATCGATCGAGTCCCCGTGAGCAGTAAGGCCGTTGCACATCCCAATATCGCGGTTTGGATCATGGCGCTGGGCATTGCCTTCAGCATGGCCCTGGTCCTGACCGCCGTGTTCAACGCCAATCCCTGGGAGGACCACACCTACGATCTGGCCCCGCCCATCGTCGCCGGAATGCCCGCCCCCCATCGCGACGGCCGCGAGAAGATGGTCTGCTCCAGCTGCCACATCGTCACCCCCCCGGCCATCGGCACCGGACCGGGATCGGGAACCCTGCCCATCGTCCAGGGAACCCCGGCGCCCCATGTGGACGGCCGCGAAAAAATGCCCTGCGCCAGCTGCCACACCATCGTGAAGAAAGGCAGCGTCGCCAAGGGCGCCAAGGCGGCGCCGCTTCCGGCGGCGGTCACACCGGGCATGCCCCTGCCCGAGGCGGTGAGCGTGGCCCTGGCGGTGGCTCCGGCCCCCGCCGCCGTCCCCCTGGGCAACGAAGCCCACGAACGGATGGTGCCCTTCCGCTATCAGGGCAAGGTCGTGAGCATCGCCGGAGCCGGAGCCCGCTCGGTCTGGGGCGACATCTACATCCAGATCAACGACGGCATCAATCCGCCCATCTGGATCGACCTGGCCCCGCGCTGGTATCTGCAGGCCGAGGGCTGCGTGGTTCGTCCCGGCATGTTCGTCAAGGGCACCGCCTTCCGCGATCCGACCCAAGCCGCCGCAGGACTGGATTACGCCATGAGCGTCATGGCCAACGGCGAAATCTGCGCCTTGCGCGACAATCACCTCAACGGCCTTTGGGCGAATGCGGGAGGCATGGATGCCGAGGAACGCTGAGGCTCCGGCCAAGGGGACGACGGCGGATGACTTCGCCCCCACCCAATGGAACATCATCTATCTGCTGATGACCGTGGGCGCCCTGATGGCGGCGCTGTCCATTTCCATCCAGCCCCTGCTGCTGGACAAGATCTTCGGCATCGCCTTCGAAAAGGAAGGCGCCGTCAACGCCGATATCCAGGTGGTGGCGGAAATCGTCTCCATCGTCTGTGTGGGCTGGTTCGGCCTGCTGTCCGATCGCATCGGCCGGGTGCGGATCATCGCCCTGGGCTTCCTGATCGCCGTGGTCGGCGCGGCGGTATCGCTGCTCAGCCTTCAGGTAGGACTGGCCTTCGGCGCCGCCGGTCTGGTGCTGTTCTATCTGACCCGGGTACTGCTGACCGTGGGCGCCGATACCGTCCAGTTGCAGCTGTCCACCCTGGTGGGCGATGTGTCGTCGCGCGCCAACCGGCCGCGCCTCATGGGGAATCTGGTCTTCATGATGGTGTTCGGCGGCACCATGCTGGCCGCCATCGTCATGCAGATGGCCGATTATCCCGGCGGCGTCTTCCTCATCATGTGCCTGCCGCTGCTGGCCGGAATCGCCGGTTTCCAGCTGACGCGGCGCAATCTGCGGGACGTGGCCCCGCCCCAGCCGGCCTCGGAAGACGACGAACATCCGCTGCGGCAGGTCTGGACGGTGATCACCAGCGATCCGCGCATGCAGCTGGCCTTCGCCGCCGCCTTCTACACCCGCGCCGACGTGATCATCCTCAGCCTGTTCTTCTCGCTGTGGTGCATTTCCGTTTCCGATCTGGTGGGGGTGACCCGCACCTTCGCCACCGCCCATGCCGCCGTGATGATCGGCCTGCTGGGGCTGGCGGTGCTGGCGGCGGTGCCGCTATGGCGCAGCTTCATCGAACGGCACAGCCGCATTTCCGCCATCGGCGCCAGCCTGTCCCTGGCGGCGCTGGGCTATATCTGGCTGGGCATGTTCGCCAATCCCTTCAACTGGCTGGTGGCGCTGCCGCTGCTGATGGTGGGAATCGGCCATGCGGGATGTTTCGTGACCCTTCAGGTTCTGACCGTGGACGCCTCGCCCAAGCCGATCCTGGGGGCCATGGTGGGAGCCGGTTATCTGGTCGGCGGCCTGGGAACCGTCATGCTGGTCCAAAGCGGCGGCTATTATTTCGACGCCCTCGGCCCCCGCGCCCCGTTCATCTTGATGGGAACGGGCAAGATGCTGGTGACCCTTTACGCCGCCTGGCTGCTGGCCAACGGCATCGACGAAACCTGCGACCATCATCTGAAATCGGCCCGCACGGTGGATTGGAAGCCGCTGGTGTTCCTGACCGCCGCGCTGCCCTTCGTCTGGCTGGTGGGACGCAGCGTCATCGAGGGCTATATCTCCAACGGGTCCCTGGGCGAGGCCCCCGTCGGCTTCGTCAACCGCTATCTCGGCGATTGGGCCTTCACCTTCTTGATTATTTCCCTGGCCATGCGTCCGGTCCAGGAAATCACCGGCATCAAGACCCTGGCCAAATACCGGCGCATGATCGGGCTGTTCGCCTTTTTCTACGCGGTGATGCACGTCTTGGCCTATGTCGCCTTGGAATGGGCGCTCAATCTGGGCGACATGATGGGCGACATCTACAAGCGGCCGTTCATCTTGCTCGGTCTGGTGGCGTTCGCGCTGCTGATTCCACTGGCCTTCACCTCGGCCAATAGCCAGATCAAGCGGATCGGCGGCAAGCGCTGGAAGAAACTGCACAGTGCTACTTATGTGATCAACGCCCTGGTGGCGCTCCACTTCATCCTTGCCGCCAATCACGAAAACGGCGAACCCTATGTCTATGCGGCGGCCGTCATCGTTTTGCTGTGGTATCGCTTTCACCAGTGGCGGGGCGGGAACGTGCTGCGCGCCCTGCGGATCGGCTGATGAGGCTGGACACGCGGCGCATGTCTTATCGGCGGTGATGGTGCGATGACGATAGTCCGTCCGAGAATAGTGGTGATCGGCGTCGGCGGAGCCGGCGGCAACGCCGTCAACAACATGATCCAGTCCAAGATCGAGGGCGTGGAATTCATCGTCGCCAATACGGACGCCCAGGCGCTGGGACTGAGCCTGACCGAGCGGCGCGTCCAACTAGGCGGCCGGGTTACCCAGGGGTTGGGCGCCGGTTCGCACCCGGACGTGGGCCGCGCCGCCGCGGAAGAAAGTCTCGAAGACATCCAAGACCTGATCGGCGACGCCCATATGGTGTTCATCACCGCCGGCATGGGCGGCGGCACCGGGTCGGGCGCGGCACCGGTCATCGCCAGGGCCGCCCGCGAACAGGGGATCCTTACCATCGGCGTGGTGACCAAGCCGTTCCACTTCGAAGGCAAGCACCGCATGCACACCGCCGATCTCGGCATTGAAGCCCTGCAAGAAGAGCTCGATACCCTGATCATCATCCCCAATCAGAACCTGTTCCGCGTCGCCACCGAGCGCACCACCTTCGCCGACGCCTTCAAGATGGCCGACGGCGTGCTCAATTCCGGGGTGCGCAGCGTCACCGATCTGGTGGTGATGCCCGGCCTGATCAACCTGGATTTCGCCGATATCCGCATCGTCATGAGCGAAATGGGCAAGGCCATCATGGGCACCGGCGAGGCCGCCGGCGAAAAGCGCGCGATCGACGCCGCCGAGGCCGCCATCTCCAACCCGCTGCTGGGCGACACCTCCATAAAGGGGGCCAAGGGCGTCCTGATCAACATCACCGGCGGCATGGACATGACCTTGTTCGAGGTGGACTCGGCCGCTAACCGCATCCGCGAGGAAGTGGCCGCCGAGGCCAACATCATTTTCGGATCCACCTTCGACGACGCCCTGGCCGGCAAGATGCGGGTTTCGGTGGTAGCCACCGGAATCGCCTGACGAAACGCCCCGCCGCCCTGCGGCCGATTACGGCATCACTCGCCGCGGGGGGCGAAAATGATCACCAGGGCGCCCGCCAGGCAGAAGGCGGCGCCCAGAACGTCCCACCGGTCCGGCGGGCTCTCTTCCACCGCCCACATCCACACCAACGACGACAAAATGTAGATGCCGCCATAGGCCGCATAGGCGCGACCGGCGAAATCGGCATCGACCCGGGTCAAGGCCCAGGCGAACAGGGCCAGACTGGCCATCCCCGGAGCCAGCCAGAAGGGCGATTTGCCCAGCCGGAGCCGGGCCCAGAACGCGAAGCAACCGCCGATCTCGGCGAAAGCGGCCAGAAGGTATGTCGGAATGGCCCACATCCTGATTTCATCCCCTTTTTCCCGGAAATTATAGCCGGACCACAGCACCGCCCGCCCCCGCGGCAAGCCGGATCAAGGCCGATTGCCATGAGCCGATCGGGAAGCCCCCCTAAAGCCTTTTGCGTCGAATGTAACGCAAAAGGCTATAATCTTATGTATGCCCTCGCCGGGCGCAAACCTACGGTTTGCTTGGCCGCTCGCTCAATGCTCGCCAAAGCGGTTTGCGCCAGATAAAGCGCAAACCGCTTTAGCCGCAAGACGCCCCGTCGCAGGGATGGACCTCCACCGTGACATGGCTGAGTTCGTGAACCTCGGCCAGCAGCGTCTTGTAATGGCCCGGCTCGCGCGGGGTGTGGGTCACCAGCGAGACGATGGCCCCCCAATGGCCCGGCCCGATCTGCCAGAGATGAAGATCGGACAGCCGGTTGTCGGCATCGCCCTCGATGGCGGCGCGGACTTCTTCCGGCAGCTCCCGGTCGTCGCTGTGATCCAGCAAGACCGAACCGGTCTTGCGCATCAAGCCCCAGGCCCATTTGCCGATGACGGCGGCCCCGACCAATCCCATCATGGGATCCATCCACCACCACCCCAGATATTTCCCCAGCAGCAGGGCGGCGATGGCCAACACCGAGGTGAGGACGTCTGCCAGGACATGGATATAGGCGGCCTGGAGATTGTGGTCGTGATGGTCGCGATGATGGTCGTGATCGTGGTGGTGGCCGCAGTGATCATGGTCGTCGCCGAGGCCGTGTCCGCCCAAAATCCCGGCGCTGACCACGTTGACGACCAACCCGATGACGGCGACCATCAGGGCCTCGTCGAAGGCGATGGCTTGGACCGTCATCAGGCGGTTTGCCGATTCCCACACCATCAGCAGCGCCACCATGCAAAGGATAATGGCGCTGGTAAAGCCGCCCAGCGTCCCGACCTTGCCGGTGCCGAAGGTAAAGCGCTGGTCGTCGGCGTGACTGCGGGCGAAGGTATAGGCGAAGGCGGCGATTCCCAAGGCCCCGGCATGGGTGGACATATGCCAGCCGTCGGCCAGCAGTGCCATGGAGTTGAAGATCGTGCCCGCCGCGATCTCGGCCACCATCATGACGATGGTCAGAGCCACCACGATCTTGGTCCGGCGTTCGGCGGATGCTTCCAGGCCCGATTGGAAATGGTGGCTGTGTTGCCATGACGACAGATTGTGTACATGCATGATCGCCCCTCCATCCCTAGGCAAGCCTCTGTTTCAAGGTATTCGACGACGAGGATAAGCCCATGCCGTCCTCGGACCTCTGAGTAACGCCGGCCTTCAGCAAGCGCAATCCATTGAAGGCCACCAGAAGGGCCGCTCCCATATCCGCCGCGATGGCTCCCCACAGGGTCGCGATGTCCAAAATCGCCAGCACCATGAACACCGCCTTCAGGGTGATGGCGAAACCGATATTCTGGCGGATGACCGTCATCATCCGGCGGGAATGGCCGATCAGCCAGGCCAACCTGGTCAGATCGTCGGACATCAGGGCCAGATCCGAGGTTTCGATGGCGGTATCGGTTCCGGCGGCCCCCATGGCGATACCCAGGGACGACCGGGCCATGGCGGGGGCGTCGTTGACTCCGTCTCCCACCATGGCGACGGTTCCGAATTGCCGGGCGAGATCGTCCATGGCCTCGCTTTTGTCCTCGGGCAGCAGTTCCGCCAGGACGAGATCGAAGCCCAGGGCAGCGGCTACCCGCTCGCCGGTGGCGGCGTTGTCTCCGGTCAGCATGATCAGTTTGCCCACCCCGGCCCGGCGCAGGCCCGCCAGCGCCGTCGCAGCTTCCGGACGAATGGAATCGGACAGGGCGATCAGCCCGCGTACCCCGGCGGCATCCCCCACCGCCACCACCGACCGCCCCCCTTCCGCCAAGGCCAGGGCCGCCTCGCGCACGGCAGGCGTCTCGGCACCCCGCTCCATCGCGTAACGATGGGAGCCCAGCCACACCGCCTCGCCATCGACGACCCCGCACATCCCCTTGCCGGGCAGGGACTGGACGGATTCGGCCGGAGTCGGAGCAATGCCCCCGGCGGCGGCGTGATCGAGGATGGCCCGGCCCAGCGGGTGGGTGCTGCGCGCCTCCAGCGCCGCCGCAAGCCGCAAGATGCGGCCCTCGTCGCCGCCGTCCAGCGCCATCACCCGTTCGACACCGGGGCGGCCCGAAGTCACGGTTCCCGTCTTGTCGAAGGCGATGGCGGACAGCCGCGACGCCGTTTCAAGATATTCCCCGCCCTTGACCAGCACACCGGCCCGCGCCGCCGAGGCCATGGCGGCCACCACCGTCAGCGGCGTCGAGATCACCAGGGCGCAGGGGCATGAAATGACCAGCAACACCAACGAGCGGTAGATCCATTCGGACCAGTCCAGGCCGAGCGCCAGCGGCGGCAGCACCGCCACCGCCACGGCACCGGCCAGGACGACGGGGGTATAGATCGCGGCGAAGCGATCGACCCAGCGCTCCACCTTGGATCGCTTGCCCTGGGCCTCCTCCACCAGCCGGGCCACCTTGGCCAGGGTAGTTTCACCGGCCGGTTTAAGGTTTTGCACCTCCAAGACGCCGTCGGCATTGATGGTGCCCGCGAAAACCTCCGTGCCCACGCTTTTCAGCACCGGCACGCTTTCCCCGGTGATCGGCGCCTGATCCACCATGCTTTCGCCCACCAGGACGCGGCCGTCCAGGGGAATGCGTTCACCCGGCAGCACGACGAAGACGGCCCCCACGGGTACATCCTCTGGCGCCGCCAGGGATTCGGCTCCGTCGGTTCCCTTTACCCGCGCCATGGGCGGGGTGAGGTCCATCAGCGAGGCGATAGCCCGGCGGGCGCGCTCGGCGCTCCAGCTCTCCAGCGCCAGGGACAGCGCGAACAGCGCCGAAACGGTAGCCGCCTCCATCCAGTCCCCCAGTGCCATGGCACCGAAGACCGCGACGCTCATCAACAAATTCATGTCCGGCCGCAGCGAGCGAACGGCATGCAGTGCCTTGGGCAGCACCATCCACAAGCCCACCGCCACGGCCACGGCCTCGGCGATCTGGGCGGGGAGCGGCACTTTGACCGCCTGGTCGAGAATCAGCCCCAGCAGCGCGGCGCCGCCGCTGAGCCCCGCCAGAACCGCCTGAAGCAACCGGCGCGAGGAATTGGCCTTGTCGCGCTCGGCCACGCTGGTGCGTTCCCACGGCTCCGCCCCCATTCCCGTGCGCGAAACGCCGGCGATCACCGCGTCGGCGTCGATATCGGCCCGGACGATCATCTTGCCGTTGAGCAGATCGAAGCTCAGGCGCTCGTCCCCCCCGGCCAGCGGGCCGACGGCCGCCTTCAGCGTCCGCACCTCCTCGACGCAGCACATGCCGGTGATGCGGAAGGCCCGGGACTTACCCGGCCGAGGCGGCTGGAACGCCGCAGTGGGAAGAACCGCTGACGCGCCCCCGCCGCAACATTTGCTGGTGCAGCACGATTTGGCTTCCGACATGACCCGAACTCCTTCGACGCGGTCCGTGATCGCGCTGGACAATCACCCGATTCAAGTGGAGCATGGACCCTGGAGCCACTACAGAGTCAACGGAAAATCATGACGCTTCAGCCCTTCAATATCGGCGGCCTCAGCCGGCAGACCGGCGTCAACATCGAAACCATCCGCTATTACGAGAAGATCGGGCTACTGCCGCCGCCGGCACGGAGCCAGGGCGGCTTTCGTCAATATGAGGACCACCATCTTCAGCGGCTCCGCTTCATTCGCCGGGGCCGCGATCTGGGCTTTTCCATCGATTCCATCCGTGCCCTGCTGACTCTGGCCGAACGACCCGATTCCCCGTGCGAAGGTGCCGATCAGATGGTTCTCCTCCATCTTGACGAGGTGGAACGCAAAATTGCCGACCTCACCCTTTTGCGCGACGAATTGCGGAAGATGAAGAATTGCTGCGGACAGGTGGTCGCCCAATGCCAGATCATCGGCTCACTGACCGCCCCCGGCTCCGCACAGCAGGACGCTATATGACCGCGACGGCAGCGAAACGCGCGGTTGCGCTCTCGCGCTTTGCCAACCTCTCCCTTGATGGTACCGTTCCCCCTGAACCGGCAGGAAAAATCGGATGAGACGGCCATGATTTCTCGAATCGAACAACGTTGCATCGACAAGAACATGAAGATGACCGGCCAGCGCCGGGTCATCGCCCGCGTCCTGTCCGAGTCCTCCGACCATCCGGATGTGGAGGAAGTCTACCGCCGGGCGGCCGAGATCGATCCCCATATCAGCATCGCCACGGTCTATCGCACCGTGCGGCTGTTCGAGGAAACGGCCATCTTGAAGCGGCACGATTTCGGCGACGGCCGCGCCCGCTACGAAGAAGCTGGCGGTGATCACCACGATCACCTGATCGACCTGAAAACCGGCAAGGTCATCGAATTCTCCAGCGAGGAGATCGAATCCCTGCAAAAGGAAATCGCCACGCGCTACGGCTACCGGGTCGTGGGCCACCGCCTGGAGCTGTTCGGAGTTCCGCTGGCCGCCGACGAAACCGCCGACTGAGGCGGGCGCCCCCCCCCTCAAGCGGCACGGCAATCCGCGCGGCTCATCGGGGGCGATGCGAATACCCATTGACAATGAGTGGCAATTGCGGCTTTCTGTAGATGCGATTTGTTCGCAATCACAGCCGAGGAGATGCCCCATGAGCCGTCAAGCCGCCACCTTCTCTCCTTCCGCCGGGTCCCGCGCGGTCGTTCGTTCCACCGTCGCCGGTGCCGGTGGCGCCGTGGCGGCTGGAACCGCCAAGGCCGCGGGCTTCCTGACCATGGGCAAGATGGCCGGTGTCGGCTTGGGCGCCCTAGCCGGCGGTCCGCTGGGCGCCGCCGTCGCCGTCGGCTTGATGGCCGGTCTGATCTACGGATCCGCCGCCGCCCGTCACCGTCGGGTCTGAACCCCTTCCGATGGAACTAAACTGCCCGCCGCCCATGGCGCGGGCGGCCCCTCTCTCGCTCAGGCCCGTGCCGCGGCGGCGGGTGCCGGGCTGACGAACAGGCGGATGTCGCGGGCGTGGGGGATTTCCTCCTGGATGCGCCAGCGTACCGCCTCGGCCACCATGGAACTGTCCTTGATGCGCAGATTGGGATCGACCCGCAGGCGGATGTCGAACTGCACGTCCTCGCCCACATGGCGACCGCGCAGGAAATAGATGCTGTGGACCATGGGCGTGTCCATGGCCACCTGCCAGGCGGTCTGCAGCAATTCCGTATCCACCGAGCTGTCCATCAGGCCGTGGATCGAGGTTCCGATCAGTTCCAGGCCGATGCGTCCCACCAGGGCCGAGACGCCGATGGCCGCGATGGTGTCGGCGATGGGAAAGCCGATCACCGAGGCGATCACGCCGACCATCACCGCCGCCGACGAGATGGCGTCGGACCGGTTGTCCCAGGCATTGGCGATGATGGCCGGGCTGTTGTTTTCGTTGCCCACGCAGATCTGGTAGCGATACATCAGCTCGTTGACGATCACCGTCACCGACGCCCCAACCGCCGCGAAGATGCTCGGCGCCTCGTAGGTCCCCGAGATCAGCTTCATCACCGAGCCGTACATCAAGAAGCTGGCCCCGATCAGCAGCAAGGAGCCCACGATGGACGACGAGATGTATTGGATGTTGCCGTAGCCGAACGGATAGCGCTCATCCGCTGGCTTGTTCGAAATCTTCAAGCTGAGCTGGGTCACCCCGCTGGCCACCACGTCCGCCCCCGAATGCAACGAATCCGCCACCAGCGCCACGCTGCCGCTCATCAGCCCGAGGACCCCCTTGAACAGGGTCATGCAGATGTCGGCGGTAAAGGCCCACCACACCACTTCCTCGCGGCAATCCCTGCAATTTTCGAACTTCATCGGTTCATGTAATCCACAAGATTGGAGCCCAGGATACGATAATTATCGCCCACCTTCTTCGCCTTGATCGTCCCCGAACGAATCAGGCCCAGCACCTCGAGACGGTCCATCCCCAGCAATTGCGAGGCTTCCGCGCTGCTGTAGATCCGGTGCGGCAAGATCTCCTCGCCGAAGATCTTGTCCACCAGCACCATGGCGCCCTGCACGAAGGTCACCAGCGCGCTCCCCTTGATCACCGCCGTCCAGATCATTTCTTGATGTCCTGCGCATGGTTGAGAGGCAACAGTTCCTGGAACAGCTGCGGCGTGATGATCGGCGTGTCGCCCGCCGGCTTTTCCTGGAAATACTCCGCCCGCTTGAACCCGGTGATGAACGCCAGATAGTTCCACGGCCACTTGGTGATCTCGATGTTGTAGGTCGAGGCGGCGGCGTTGTAATCCTCCCGACGCGTCGCGATGCGGTCTTCCATCTCCACCAGCGACGTCATCATATGCTTGTAGGTGTCCACCGACTGGATGGTCGGATACTGCTCCACCACCGCCATCAAACGGCCCAGCGCATTGCCGAAGCCTCCGTCGGCCCCCAGCAGCGCCTTGCCGCCCCCAATATCACCCAGAAGCTTGCCGATCCCGCCCTGCTTCATCAGCTGTTCCAGCGCCGAGCCGATAGGGCCGCCCTTGCCAGCCTCAACGCCCTCGGTCCGCTTGTCCGAGGTATGCGAGAAGATCGAGTGCTCCAATGCAGCATGGTTCAGCGTCAGCTTCACAAGATTGCCGAACAGATTGTCCCGGCGCTGGATCATCACCTCGTAATTGGACCGCTTCGCCTGCGTGTCTTCCGACATGGTCACGAAGGTGTTGTAGCGCATCAGCAACGTCGCGATGAACGCAACAACCGACAAAACCGATATGACCATAAGAGCGTGCACCGGCCCACGCCCCAAACGACGCGGCGTCTCCTCCACCACGTACAACTGGGCAAGCAGCTCCTCCGACTGCTTCACCCGTTGCAGCGCACTGAAGTCGACCCCAGGGGCCGAACCAACATTCGCGTCGCCTAATGCCATATCCGCCTCTCTAAGCTCGTCGTATGAAGGAAACGCCCCTCATACGTCTAAGGACCGGCGGGAACGCCCGACTTTCCGGCCGGAGCGCCCTTCTTGAAGCGAACCACGTCCTGAAGATGGGACACGATCACCTGGGCCGGCACCGTGAAGCCTTCCACCTTGCCGGCGGGGCCGGTAGCGGCGATGTTGATGCCCACCAGATCACCCTGGGCGTTGACCAGCGGGCCGCCGGTCTGTTCCCAGCTGTAGACCGCGTCCGAACGCAGCAGATGGGTGATCTGGGTCGCCCCCACCGCCAGCGGCGCATCCGCCGATTGCACCAGGCCCTGGCGCACCAGCGGCGCCCCCGCCATGTTGCGGCCGAAGGCGAAGACCTGCTGACCCGGCACCACCGTCTGGACGTCGGCCATGCGGAAATGCAGGAACTTCTCGGTGGTCTGCATCTTCAGCAGCGCCAGATCATGCCCCGGAATGGTCTTCACCACCTGGGCCGGAAAGCGCCGGATCCCACCCGTCGTCGCCACCTGGACCGAAATCTCCGGCAGATTGGACACCGAATGCAAGGTGGTGATCACATAGCCGTTGGCCCCCACGATGGCCCCCGAGGCCACCGGACCGGCATTGACCCCGCCGCCGCCGACCCCGACCACAGCAGGGGGAACCGTGTGATACAGCCGCTGCACATGCGGCATGGCGATGTTGCGCACCAGGAACTGACCCACCGACAGATCGTCGGCCCCATGGAAATTGTCGTCCTCGTCGTAATGGTCCAGGAGATAGATCCCCCAAGCGAAGGTCACGAAGATCAAGAAGGCCAGGATCGAGACAGGCGTCTTCCATGACCGTTCGCAAAACACGATCTTGTTGGTGGGCAATTCGCCCATGGTCTCGCCGACTTCAATCATGGCTGAGTTCCAAGCTCATTCGGATTCCTGTCCTCTATCGCCCATCCCGCGAGAACCACTAGAATTCATCACCGTTGCTTTTGGCGCCGTGGCGCGGAGCCAGCAAAGCATTGAAGCGTCCCTTGATGGAATGGACCAGACTCTGCCCCGCGACGGAAAGCTTACCGCCCAGGGACTTGGGATCCCTCAGCAGATCGGTGGAGGCGCCGATGGCGCCGCGCACGGCCGAATCCGCCACATTGAAGATCCCGGTGAACAGGTCCTCCACGGGAACCTCCTTGACCGGATTTTCGGCAGGGCCGGCAGGGGCGGCCTCTGCCGCCGTCTCCACCGCCGGGGCCGGTTCCGCCGGATAGGCATAGGCCGTCGAGTGGGAAAATGCCTGCGGCCGGGGAGACGGCTCGATCACGGCGGGGGCCTCGACGACCTCCACATCCGAAGCAATCTCAATCTCAATCTCAAGCTCAACATCACTCGTCATCATTTCGGTAACTCCCTCGGTCTCGGTCGCGGCATGATCGTGAGCCGCTTCCGGCTCGGGTTCAGGTTCGGGTTCGGGGACCGGCTCGGGCTCGGGCTCGGGCGCCGCGGCCGTCACCGGGATTGCCGCCTCGGCGGGATTGATCTCTTCATACTCCCGATCCGGCTGCCGCCGGAAAGGCGGCGACCAGTGGGAGACAAGCTCGGTGAACGGGGCGGCTTCAGGCGGCGCATTGGCAACCGCCGCCGCCAATGCGCTCGGCATAACCGGCTTGAGCGCCGCCTCCGTCGGGCTTGCCGCTCCGGGGGAAGACCAGGGCGAACCGCTCAGCAGCGACGCCCAGGCATCCCCTCCCACCGGCTTGATCACCGGAGCCGGAGGCGCAGATATGGGGGCGGCGGGCTCCGGCACGGAAGATGCCGGAATCTCGGCGTCGGCAGCCGGGGCGAGCGCGGCATCGCCGCCTCCCTTCCCGAGCTTGTCGCCGGGGGTCCCCTTGGCGCGGGGCCGTCGGTTCGTCGCCATCTCGTGCTCCATCATCACAGAACAACCCGGAATTCTTTACCTTTCACCACGGCCCGTTGCCGGGCGGCGGCGTTCCCGCGGCGGCCCCGGCAATCAAAGTCATGTTGCGGACGCCTCCATCGCGCAAGACTCCCAGACGGACGGACCCGCCGACCGACATTTCCCCCATGATGGCGACCGCCTCATGGGGGAGGGCGACGGGGCGGCCGTCGATCTTGAGCAGAACATCGCCCGGCCGCAATCCGGCGTTTGCCGCCGCCGTGTTGGGGGAAACGCCGGTGATCAGCACGCCGCGCCCGACCGGCAGACCGGTCTGCAGGCTCATCTGCGGAGACAGGGGCGCCAAGGCGGCGCCGTGCAGGCTGTGACCGGCCATTCTGGACCCGATTCCGCCGCGCGCGCCTTGGACATTGACCGCCAGACCGCCGGGCTGCTGGGCGAACTGATATCCGCCCGCCCCCGGCTGAGCGAAGGCGACCGGCCCGGCACCGGCACCGATGATCTGATGGCAACCGGCGCAATTCATGTTCCGGCGGTTGTCGGCATGGGGATTGGCGGCATTGGCCTGGATGGGCGGCGCGGCGGGCGGCGGCGCGGCGACGGGCATCATGGGCTGAGCGAAGGCGATGGGCCCCGCCGCGGCACCGATGATCTGATGGCAGTTGTCGCAAGCCATGGCCTGTCGACCATCGGTATGGGGCGAAGGCACCCCCGCCGCGATGGCCGGACCGGCCGCCCCCACGCCGCCCGACCCCGGAGCCCGAAACGCGACGGCTCCCATGGCGGGGCCCGCGGCGGCGGCGGCGGGCAGGCCATTCACTTCATCTTCCACGAACCGGCGGACCTGATTGCTGGGCACGGCGAAACCGATTCCGGCGAAAGCACCGCTGGGGGTGTAGATGGCGGTATTGATGCCGATCACCGTGCCGTCGGCAATCACCAGCGGCCCGCCGGAATTGCCCTGATTGATGGCGGCATCGGTCTGCAGCAGCTTGGAATGGGTGACGCCCTCGATCACCATGGACTTGCCCTTGGCGGAAATGATGCCGCGGCTGACGGACATGTCCAGACCGAAGGGAGTCCCGATGGCGATCACTTCGTCGGCGACCAGCACCGCGCTGCTGTCGCCCAAGACCGCCGAGGTCAGCGGCGCCCTGGGAGCAATCTTCAGCAAGGCGAGGTCGAGCGCCTCGTCCATCTTGACGATCTCAGCCGAATAGCGGGTCGCCCCCCCGTTGTCCGACACCGAGACGAGAACCGAATTGGCGCCACGCACCACATGAAAATTGGTGACGATCAAACCGTCGTCGCGAACGATCACCCCGGTGCCGATATTTTCCACCGTGGTGGTGGTCGGATTGGCGAAACGCGGCAAGACGTCGGGACCGGGCGGCATCAGGGTCTTGGGTGCGGCGGCGCGGCCCGACGACGATGCGGTCACGCTCACGACGCTATGACGCAAAAGGGAGACGACGCGGGAAAATCCCCCGCCGCCGCCGCCCACCTGGGCAGCCCCGGCCTCCATGACCGGCGGCAGGGCCGAAACTCCCGTCGCCGCCGGAGCCCCCGCAAGTGCGTTCGCAGGAAGGGGAAGCACCGGAGCGGTGACGGCGCCGTGACCCAATTGCCGGATCAGGGTTCCAAGGCGGTTGCCGCCCGCCTGCTGGCGAAAAATGAAGGCGCCGAACAGCACGATCAAGGCCACCACGCCCATCAGCATGAGGTAGCGCTTCAAATCCTTGCTGCGAGGGGCTTTGGGGCGTCCCCCGGTGTTCGCGTCGCCATCAAGCATCGTCATCCAGCACCACTCAACAAAATCACGCGGCAGACGCGACCAAGGTCCACGGCATTCGTCGCCGCTGTCGGCCCGCGCTTTTTAGCACAATTACTCCAGCCAGATATAGGCGAGAGCACGCCACGCAGACGATAAAGCAGAATAAATCGCCTCGCCTGGCCGCCAATACAAGCGGTTGAGACGCAACCGCATAAAAAGCCCCCCGCCCTCCCCGCAGGCGGATCACGCGAAAAATCGGAGAGCCCCATGGGACGAGGGATGGCCTTTCCCCCCAAAATCTTGATGCTTTAGGCTGCACCTATGCTAATCTGGAGGGACTCAGATCCGTCGATCCACACAGCCCTGCATGGAAGATTTTATGTTTGACACCCCCCTGGCCGGACTGAAATTAGCGGCACCGAAACTGCTCTCCGGAGCACTCCTGGGACTGCCGATCACATTAACGATCGCGCCGGGCCTGGGATTGGTCGTGGTCGGCGTGCTCGGCGCCGCCTGCGTCGGAGGATACATATCCGCCGTAAACTCGCTGACCCATTCCAAACCCGCCTTTTCCGTTGCCACTCCACCGATCTGAAGCGTGGGACTTCCGCCCCGGACGGACCTAGGAAAGATTAGCCAACCGCCGCAACCGGACGGCCGTTTTTGTCGGAGCTGGGGAAAATGAGCGACAGCGTCAATAAGGAAGAAGCCCTGGCGATCATCAGGGGCATCGTCGGCGCCGCAACCGATATCGCCAAGATGGCGAGCGAGATGGGGCAAGAAGACGACGAGATCACCGCCCCCCCACCGCCCGTCGCATCTCCCCCTTCCCCTCCCGCATCCGCCCATTCTCCCGCCCCTGCCGAGAATGCCGCGGCGACCGAACCCGCCGAAAAAGCCGCCATCGCCCCCAAGGCTGAGGTTCGGGCAAGCTCTCAGGCCGACGTCTTGAACCAACTGCTCAATCGTAAATCAGGTAAGGCATAGGCGCAAATCAGGCAAGGCATCGGTCGGGCCGCATGGGAGCCGATGCTTTAGAGCGCCGTGCATCAAATGTGAGGCGCGACGCTCGGGTGAGCATTGAGCGAGCGGCCAAGCGGCCGGAGGGCCGCGCCCCACGCCGAGCCCGCCCCACGTCATCGGAGACGACATGGCCCTGACACCGGCGGAAAAGCAAAGACGCTATCGGCAGCGGCATAAAGACCGCCCGACCCAGGCCCAGAAGATCGCCATGCTGGAAGCGCGCATCGCCGAGTTGGAAGCGCAATTGAGAACGGCCACCGGCGCGGATACGGGCCAGGAACACTCGCCCCAGACAATTGACGAAAGCGTGATCGCGGAATGGGAACGGGCACTGGGGAAAGGCCGCAGCCGGTAGCAACCGTACAGCTCCCTCACGGGCCACGCACCGGAATAGAGGCAATCCACCACAACCTGGTTCCTCGTCAATGACCGGAAAAAGAAGACAAGAACTTGGCAATTATTAAAGCAAAGTTAACCGTTATTGCAGCAGACCCATCCCGCTCATTTCATCACACCGCCTGACCGGAGATAAGTTTTGAAAAATCCATGGTCTGGTGTATGATTTGAGTGTTTGAAAAGACAGATCGATTGCTTGTGATGGGAAACGTACACCACCTACAACATCTCGGCCAGGGAGCCGGCGACTGGAACGCCTGGCGCCAGCAGGAGCCCGATGTACGACCGGACCTGACCAACGCCAATCTGCGTGGGGCCAATCTCGCCGGGATGGATTTGTCCGGATCGCTGTTGTCGCTGGCAAATCTGCGCAAGGCCGTTCTGTCCGGCGCGAATCTCCGTGATTGCAACCTCCCCCGGGCCTGCCTGGAAGACGCCGATCTGTCGGGCGCCAAGCTTCAGGGCGCCAATCTGGCCGGGGCGACCTTGCTGCGCGCCAACTTCTCCGGCGCCAATATGCGCATGGCCAATCTGGCTGGCGCCAATCTGGCTGGCAAGATGGATTTGTCCGGAGTCGATCTGACCGGCGCCAATCTGGCCGGCGCCAAGCTGATGGGGGCCAATTTCTCCGGCGCCACCTTGGCCGGCGCCAATCTGGCGGGCGCCGACGCCCGCAATGCCAATTTCACCGGCGCGGATCTGACCGATGCCGTGACCGCCGGCGCCCTCCTCGACGGCGCCAACATGTCCGGCGCGGTCATTCGCCGGACCGCAGGCCGCCCCCAGACCATCGTCGCGGATCTGGAGCCCGAGCCCGAACAGCCTCTGCCCCGCACCGTTTCCGAACGCCCGCAGCCCGTTTCGGTCGAGACCTTCGAGGCCGAGGGATTCGAAGCCCCCCCCGTTTCGGTCGAGGCGCCTTCGAACGAGATCGAACCGGTCTTCGAGACCCAACCGGAATGGGACAATTCGGCCCAGCCGGAATTGGCCGAGCCGGAGCAAGAATCCGAGCCGGAACCCATCGACACGCTGGTGGATGTACCTGCGGATATTGAGCCGGAACTCGAGCCCGAACCCGAGCCCGAGCCGGAACTGGCCGCCGTCGAGGAGATGGCGGAAGACGACGATTCTGCCTTCGACGCGCCCCCCATGGCGACAGCCGCTCCGATCCCGCTTGCCGAATCGCAAATTTCAGATCTTTTGGCCGATTCCGTGCAGGACGAGGCCCTCTCGCGTTTACCTGTTCCGGTCGATGACGCCGTTGACGAGGAACCGCAAGACAGCCCCTTCTATACCTACGAAACCAAGGAATTGGCCATTCTCGCCCTGTATCTCGATCAGGTGAGCCGGAAGACCAAGGCCGAGAAGGCCATGCTGCTGGATCTACTGGTCCAGTATAACCGCAATTTCCTCGGACAAGATGTCAGCGTCCCCATGACCACCAGCGGCAACGCCATTCTGGTCGGTTTCGGCGACCCCACCAACGCCCTGCGCTGCGGCGGCCTGTACATCAGCATGCTGCGCGACATGCAGGTCGAGTCCTATGTGGCGATCAATTGGAGCATGGCAACCGTCCGGGTCGATTCCGAAGGAAGCGAGAGCGACGAGTTGATCGCCAATTCCATTTCGCCGTCGGCTCGTCTGATGCCGGTGGGGGTCGTGGGCGAGGTTCTGGTCTTGGAAGAGCTGTATTCCAATCCCCTGACCCAGCGCGACCTCTTCACCTTCGAGCGTGTCGCCCGGAAATGGAAAGCCGCCAACGACACCCATGGCGAAGGCATCGACGTTATCTGCTACAGCGTTCGCAGCAAGCAGCCCCCGTATCCCTGAGTCCCCCCCCCCCCCGGTCAAGCCACCTCCGTGCCCCTTGCCCGCACGGGTGGGGCATGTATCGTGGGGATTGAACGGAACCGCTATGGCGGTATCGGTGTGTGATGTGACGTCGAAGGCTCCCATCTGACAGGGCTGGTTTCGACCACCCGACAGACAGGAGGCCCACGATGGCCGAGATGAGCCCCCTGCGTCGCCGCACGATCCTTATCGAAATTCATAAACGGATGGGATGCCTTTATAGCAATCGGTTAGCATTCATTTATTCATTCAGTATGCTCATCAGGCCGCGTTCACCATCCATTCAATCTGGAAGAGGCGTCGGAGATGACGGGTGACCTACGTAAACGATGTGTTTTTGACGGTCAGCGGCTATACCGAATCCGAATTGTCACAGCAGTCTGAAAATCTTAGAGCAATTCGCGATCACACTGGTTCATATCCGGCAGCCTTGAAGAAATTTCGGCACTCTTGAGGTTCGTAGAGATCGCAGCTTCGGCCGATGGCGTCCCAGAGGTCCTGAATGGTCCTGGCAGCCGTTTTTCTGAGGTGTGCCTTGAGCTTCGAGAAGGCCATTTCGATGGGATTGAGGTCGGGGGAATACGGCGGCAAGAACAGCATGAAGGCACCACGATCTTGGATGATCCGTTCTGCCCGAGGACTTTTGTGAGCTGAGAGATTGTCGAGGATCACGACGTCGCCCGGCTCCAGGGTTGGGGCCAGTTGGGTCTCGATATAGGCCTCGAACATCTTCCGGTTCATCGGGCAATTGATGACAAAGGGCGCCACCAAGCCATCATGACGCAGCCCGGCGATGAATGTTTCCGTCTTCCAATGTCCGAAGGGCACAGCGGCTTTCAACCGCGCCCCTTTGGGTGAGCGGCCCCGCAGACGGGTCATTTTGGTATTGGTTCCGGTCTCGTCGAGGAACACCAGGCGATGGGCCTGACGCCGCATCAGCGGTTGGCGGCCTTTAATCCACTCCTCGCGCAGCAACCGGACGTCCGGCCTCATCTGCTCGGACGCGACCAAAGTTTTTTTTATAGGTCAGCCCCTGTGCCCGGAGAAACCGGGCAAGGTTGGAAAGATGGATTTGAACGCCCCGCTCGGCCAGTTCTTTGGTTAAATCGGCCAGCGAGATATCCGGAACCTGCTTAACACGCAGCAGCACATAGGCCCGATGGTCGCCCAATTTACTGCGCCGATCACCGCCTTGCCGCTTTGGCGCCACCGTCCCACTCGACAGATATTGCGCCACATAGCGTACCGCCGAGCTCACCGAGATATTGAAGACACTGGCCGCCTGTCGGCGCGAATGGCCAGCCAGAACATATCGCGCAACACGGTCGCGCAGATCTACGGATAAAGGTCGAGTCATCGTGGGCCACCTCCACAGGAAGTGAATCACGATTAGCCGCGCCTGTGAATCTGGAGGGTTCTCTGAGGTCCGGCCGGTACGACGGCAGCCTCAAAGGAGCCGGACCTCTGAGAAGCCGGATTGAACGAAACCGCGGGACGCAGACGAGGTCTATGGGGATTTGGCCGTGGCGGTGGGTGCGCCGGGCGGCTGGGGCGGTGAGATGACGGCCGAGGGGGCGTTCACGGGCGCGGCGGCCAGGACCAAAATTGCGGCGGCGGTTGCCGTGAGGTGCCGATCGGCGGCAATCGCGCTGACCATGATGGGCGCCAGGACACGATGTGGGCGACCGAGCGCGATGCCGACGGCCAGCGTCGGTGCGAGCACGGTTCCCAAGAGCAGGCACGGTACGGCGGTCATGACGTGTCGATCCGGTAGGCGGCATGGCCGGCCGGTGATCGAGGGATGGCGCCGAGCGGCGCCATAGTGCCGCCGCAGCATGGGCAGCGGCGGAGGTCGTGGCCGGTGAGGCGGTGATGGCGGTCGCGGTAGTCGTCGGGCGTCCCCGCCGTGACCGTTGCCGGCGCCGGCACGGCCAGCAGGCGACGGCAGTTTTCCAGCTTGGCCGCCCGCTGGCCGTTGGCGAGGAATCCGTAATGACGGATGCGGTGGAAGCCGTCGGGCAAGACGTGGAGCAGGAAGCGGCGGATGAATTCGCCGGGCTGCAGCGTCATCACCTTCTGCTTGTCGTGATGACGATAGTCTTTCCAGCGGAAACGGACCGAGCCGTCCGCGATCTCGACCAGGCGGCTGTTGGCGATGGCAACGCGGTGGGTGTAGCGGCCGAGATAGGCCAGCACCTGCTCGGGGCCGCCGAATGGGCGTTTGGCGTAGACCACCCAGTCGGTTTTGCGCAGCGGCGCCAGATGGCGGGCAAAGGCGGCCGGCTCGGCGAGGGCTGCGAGGTCGGAGAAGAAGGCGAGCTTGCCCGCCAGGAACGCCGCCGTCATTTGGGCCAGAAACAAGCGGCGGAACAACCGGGACAGCACACGCACCGGCAGGAAGAAGCCCGGACGGCAGGCGACCCAGCGGCTTCCGTCCGGCGACAGGCCGCCGGCCGGCACCACGCAATGGAGATGGGGATGGTGCTGGAGCGCCTGTCCCCAGGTGTGCAGCACGGCGACGAAACCGGGTTCGGCGCCGAGATGCCTGGGATCGGCGGCGATGGTGCGCAGTGTCTCGGCTGTCGCCTTGAACAGGATGTCGTAGACCACCGCCTTGTTGTGGAAGGCAATGGCGGCGATCTCGGCCGGCACGGTGAAGACGACGTGGAAGTATGGCACCGGCAGCAACTCGGCTTGGCGGTCGGCCAGCCACTGGGCGCGTGCCAGCCCCTGGCATTTGGGACAATGCCGGTTGCGGCAGGAATTGTAGGCGATGCGCACCAGCCCGCACGCACCACAGGACTCGCTATGGCCGCCCAATTGCGCCGTTCGGCAAGCCTCGATGGCGGCCATCACCCGGCGGCGGCCGCGGTCGAGATGTCCATCCTGGGCAGCCCGCCATGCACTGCCGAAGCGGCGGAACACGTCCGCCACCTCCAGTCCCCCGGCCATGGCTGCCATCTCAGGACGGCGGCACCACCATCAGGTCGAGGCCGTCGAGTGGGCTGGTCGTCTTGGCGATCATTGCGTTGGAGACCTGGGTGTAGCGGGCCGTGGTCGACAGATTGTTGTGGCCGAGCAGCACCTGAATGATGCGGATGTCGGTGCCCGCTTCCAGCAGATGGGTGGCAAAGCTGTGGCGCAGGGTATGAACGGTGACGCACTTGTCGATCCCGGCGGCGGCACAGGCCGAGCGGCACGCGCAATTCAGCACATTCGGCTCGATCGGCTTGTCCTCGCGGCCGGGAAACAGCCAATGCCCGGGCCGCGCCAGCCGCCAATAGGTGCGCAGGATGCCGAGCAACTGCGCCGACAACATGACGTAGCGGTCCTTGCGCCCCTTGCCCTGCTCGACCCGGATCACCATCCGGCCGCTGTCGATGTCGGCCAGCTTGAGCGCCACCACCTCTGATACTCGCAGCCCGGCGGCATAGGCCGTGGTCAGCGCCGTGCGGTTCTTCAGGCTGGGCACCGCCTCCAGGAAGCGCACCACCTCGTCGGCGCTCAATACTACTGGCAACCGCCGCGGCTGGCGGGCATAGGTGATCCGCTCCGGGGTCTCGGGGCACCGCAGCGTCACCCCGTAGAAGAACCGCAGCGCCGCCACAAACTGGTTGAGGCTGGCCCACGAAATCCCCTGCGACACCAAGTGGACCTGCCACGTGCGCACGTCTTCAAGGTCGAGCCGATCCGGCGATCGATTGAAGAAGCGGCTGAACTTCGAAACCGCATGAAGGTAGGATCGTTGCGTCGCCGGCGAAAGATTGCGGACCGTCATGTCCTCGATCATGCGGCGACGCAAAGGGCTCAATTCGGCCATCGGGGGCCTCCTGTCTGTAGGGGGGGGCGTGGAAAACCAACCTTCTCAGACAGGAGCCTTCGCCGTCCCCTCAGGCTCCAATACCGCGCCAGCGGTTTCGTTCAATCCCCTGCGATTCCGTTAGATCGCGAACCGCTCTAGCCGCGAGGTTGATGGCTTTATCGCCCGAATTGGCGGGCGGTAAGCGATAGAGTCCATGGAGATTTTGCTGAATGACAGAAGAATGCCAGATCGCTGGATGGTCAGACGCTTTCTCTGTCGGGAATGCTGCGATTGACAGCGATCACAAGGCATTCTTTGAAATTGCCAATTTACTCAAGGGCGTCATTTTCGAGGCAGCAGAAAGCAAATTCGTAATCGAAAGTGCTTTGGCTATGCTCGAAGAATATGTCGCAGGGCACTTTCTCCGTGAAGAAAAGGCCATGGCTAAAATTGGTTTTCAACACTTTGACGATCATCGTGCAAAGCACTTTGCCTTCAATCGAAAAATTAATGAGGTGATCAGACTATATCGTGGCGGAAGTTTGTCAGTTGCGGAGAAACTGCACGATCTTGTGCTTAAGTGGCTTGCAAGTCACATTATGAATGAAGACATGAAGTTCAAGTCATTGTTGACTGATGACGTCGTTGATCAGAGGCCGCTTGCGTATCTTGCTCTCGACGCTATTGAGAATGAAGAGTCTGAAAAAGTTGCCGTTCCTAATGCCATTGTGCATGCCAAGGTTAAATTAGATTACTCTAAAATAACAGCATTAATTTGCGAGCCAAGCAGCACAATTCGATCTGGAATACGGTTTACACTAAATGAAATTGGAATCACAAATATAGAGGAGTCGAATAATTTTATTGCCATTGATGAATCATGCAAAAATGGTGGCTTCCAGATTGTTGTCATGGATGCTGTGCTTGATGGGAATGACTCGGCGTATTTCATTCGCCAAATCAGATCTTTGCAGACAAATAGCGATCCATTCGTATTGACGGTTCTTCTCCTTTCATCAAGAGATGAAGTGGCGGTTCGTAGTGCCATGTCGTCAGGAACAGATTCCGTGCTTCTTATTCCATTCTCATCCGGCCAATTGAGAGATCAGATTGTTGGTCATGTAGAAAGGCGGAGGCCATTTATCGTCACCCAAGATTATATTGGTCCTGAACGCCGAAATGAAAGTCGTCCTGGTTGTGCCTCGGCCCCACAAATCATAGTTCCGAATCCGGTCGAGGCGTTAGGTCGAGGCATTCCGATGGATCAGTATGAATCCAAAAAAAATGAAGCCATTCAAGTTATCGTAAATTTTCGTTTGAAAAGTCTTGCTGGAGCCATAATTTTTGAATGTAACTCTTTGGCGGCTGGCATGCGTGACGGATTAGCTACAAATGAAAGCACTTTTCGAAGCTTAACAAAGCTTGAAAATATTGCTGATGAGTTGGCGGAGAAAATTCGAAAATTTTCTGGAGCCAAATCCTACTCAGTTGAAACCTTCCGAGATAGATGTCGGGAATTGAAGGGTGGGGTGGACAAAATCACCTACGCTGATGTGGAGGAGCTTTCAGCATCCGGCAAGAAGGTATCGGAAAGCTATGCGTCACGCTGAATCGGGTTGCTGTTCATAAATTAATCCAAACAATGAGAGTGACGTTTGATTGTAACATTCTGACAAATAACGACTATTCTCTTTTTTAGAGCACTAGCCTAAAGTCATAATCCAATCAGACTGGGAGAGGTGTCGGAGATGGCGGGTGACCGTAAAACTCCATCAGGTCGCGAGCGAACTTTTGCTCATGACGAACTGATCGTCAGTAAGACCGATCCCAAAGGAAGGCTGACCTACGTCAACGACGTGTTTTTGACAGTGAGCGGCTATGCCGAATCCGAGGTGATGGGGAAACCACATTCGGTCATACGGCACCCCGAAATGCCACGATGCGTCTTCAAACTGCTTTGGGACACCATTGCCGATGGTCGGGAGATATTCGCCTATGTGAACAACATGGCAAAGAATGGTGACAATTACTGGGTATTCGCCCATGTCACCCCGAACTTCGACGCTGCCGGTCAGATCATCGGATATCACTCCAATCGACGGGTGCCCGAGAAGGCTGCTTTGGAGACGATCAAGCCGCTTTATCATTCGCTGATGGAAGAAGAACGCCGCCATCCAGATTCGAAGGTCGGGCTTGAGCGATCATGGAAAATGTTGAACGACGCCGTAGCAACGGCGGGATTTGATAGCTATGACCGATTCATCTTCACCATCACGCCAGAAAATTGATCAGAGGCAGCAACATGGAATCGACTCTCGGCTCATATGCCCGAACCTTATCCCTTGGGATGCTGGTTCCTTCGGCGATCTGCTTACTGGCGGGAACATTCGGGCTGCTTGGCGGTTCGAGCATCGCCCTTTGGGTCGTGATCGCGGTATCCCTGCTTGGCATTGTCGGAGGCGTCAAGATCGGTGGTTCTGCTCGACGAATGGCAGGTGATCTGTCCACTGCGATCCACGTGCTCAGCCGGTCCGCCAGTGGTGATCTCAACGCTCGGATTCTGGACGTTCGAGGCAGCGATGGCATTGGAGCCTTGCAACACAGCATCAACCGTTTGCTGGACCTCGCTGAAGCCTTTGGAAAAGAGGCGTTTGCCGCCGTCGAGTCCGCCAATCATGGTCGGTATTACCGCCGGATCATCACCACGGGTTTGCGTGGCGATTTCGTTCTGTACGCCAAGACCATCAATCAAGCTTTGAAGCGAATGGAAGCCAGAGACGCAGAGTTCATCGCCTTTGCCAACAATCAGGTAAAGCCGGTCGTGAACGCCGTGGCTGCCGCAGCGACAGAATTGGAAGCATCTTCGGGGGCCATGTCGGCACAGTCTACCGACACCAGCCACCAAGCCATGACGGTTGCCGCAGCGGCGGAACAAGCCTCGGTCAACGTCCAGGCCGTGGCCTCTGCCGTCGAGGAGTTCTCTGCCTCCATCAAGGAGATTAGTACCCAGGTCCATCGTGCTGCCGCCGTAGCCTCGGAAGCAGCCGGTGTCGCGTCTCGTACCGATACGACGGTCCATGGCCTCAATGAGGCCGCCGAACGAATTGGTGCCATTGTCAGCTTGATCAATGACATTGCCGCCCAAACCAATCTTCTGGCTCTCAATGCCACAATCGAAGCGGCTCGTGCCGGTGATGCCGGGAAGGGCTTTGCCGTGGTGGCGAATGAGGTCAAAAACTTGGCGAACCAAACGGCCAGAGCAACCGAAGACATCACCTCCCAGGTGGCCCATATCCAGGAGGTCGCCGCCGAAGCTATCAAGGCGATTGATGAAATCACTCGAACCGTATCCCAGATCGAGGAAACATCCTCCGCCGTGGCCGGTGCCGTGGAAGAGCAAAATGCGGTCACCGTGGAAATCGCACGTAATGTCGCGGAAGCTGCAACCGGAACGTCCTCGGTTTCCTCAGCGATCATCACGGTTCAAGCGACTGCCGCTGAAGCTACCGAATCCGCTGGTCAGGTTGCTGATGCTGCATCAGAATTGTCACGGCAATCTGAAAATCTTAGCCGCGAGGTTGATGGCTTTATCGCCCGAATTGGCGGGCGGTAAACGATTTTGGTTTTCAATGTGAATGGGTATTTCTATGCCAAGTGAACAAGCCAATGAACCGGGTATAGCCGTAAATAAATCGAACATTTCAATTTTTGAATTTTCACCAGAAATGTCTGTTGGAAATGAAACAATTGATGCAGATCACAAGGCATTCTTCGAGCTTGCAAAATTACTACACGACACCTTGAGTGGCGGCGAACGAGGCGTGATCGTATTAAGCTCATTGGCGATTCTTGAAGAGTATGTCGATGGTCATTTCCTTCGCGAAGAAAAAGCTATGCGTAAGGTCAGTTATTCGAATTTTGCTGAACATCGCCTCAAGCACAATCAATTCCGTGCCCGGATCAAGGCGATTTCAGAGGTTTTCCAGCAAGGCATTACATCCGCAGCCGATGACCTTCCGCCCTTGGTTGTCCACTGGCTACGCAGCCACATTGCAAATGAAGACCAGAGATATAAACGTTGGATAAATAATTCCGCTGTTGATAATCGCCCGCTGGTCTATCTGGCGATGGAAGCCGAGCATGAAACCTAAAAGTAAAGGAAATGTGGATGCTTGAGCTAACCGACGACCTTCGCATCGGACACCCCATCATTGATGCAGATCATCAACGTCTTATAGACATTATTAATGAATTCAACGACCACTCGGCGTCGCTAAACAATGAAAAGTTGATGCATGAAACTCTTAAGGCATTGCTTTCTTATGGCCGGGAGCATTTTGCCAGGGAAGAGAAGATTCAGCGGGAGTGCATGTATCCCTACCACAATATGCATTTTCATGAGCACAAGGCCCTGTTGGAGCAGGTTCAGGACATTGCCAGGACATATTTTATCGCAAAAACACGGCCACTTAATGAGCGATCGATTTCGGAATTAAACGAGTTTCTAAAGACTTGGCTTATTGGACATGTGAAAAAGTTTGATACAAATTTGCGGGAGTGGGTGGCCCCTTCAAATGAATGCCTGGAACCTGACGGTGAGCAGAAATTGTTCCGCCTGCCGTGTTCGGATGTGGCGGCACTCGTAATTGATGACGATGCAACAAGCAGAACATTGTTGGTTAAGTTGTTATCTGTGATGGGGGCTTCCGTCGTGCTTGAGGCGTCCAATGCAATTGAAGGGCTTCAATTGGCATTCAGTGATCCTGTCCCGGATATCATAATAACGGACCTGAATATGGAGCCAATGGACGGATTTTCCGTTGTTGCCGCGGTTAGAGCAAGTCAGAAAGAATATATTTCTTGTATTCCCGTTATTATATTTTCAGCTACGGATGACAACGATCTAATGGCAAAGTCGATGGCTATTGGTGCAACAGGGGCATTTAAGAAGCCATTTAATCCAAGAGATTTATCGAAGTTCTTGTTCCATGTTCTAAAAAAGCGGCCCGATAAATCGTAGGTGGACGCCGCATATGGCAATCGCAGCCTCGTCCTCATTTGACGTTAATGCACTCGTCGCCATCGAAAATGCCGCGACAAGAAAGCTTATTGTTTCTGTGATGCGTGAGTGTGGCTTTGTCGTTCAGGAAGAAACAAAAGACATTAGTCACACGATGCTGCACCTTGAGCATGGAAACGCATCAAACATAAATATCATCCTGTGCGATAAGCTTGGTGGAACTGGGCATCTAAAGGTTTTGAAGCATGTCCGCTGGGGAGAAGGGCCCCCCCCTCAATCCCTTCCCGTAATCGCCCTGGATAACCAGTGGACCGCCGATGAGCTAATCGCGGCAAGAGACGGGGGCATATCCGCTTCGCTCACCCTACCCATAACCCGACATTCGCTTCAAATGGCGATCACGGCTGCAATGACTACGCAGAAGGCTTTTATTTCTTCTCCGGCCTTCCATGGGCCGGACAGACGCTCGGCGATTATGAAGGGCTACAAAGGGCCGTTTAGACGGGCGGATGATACCCTGACCCGCCGTCAAGAAGGCTCCCCTGTGATTGCTCCTTCCGCAGATCAGCGGCAGGTCAAGCCGCGAGGTAAGCCCCGAGAGGCAATAGCCCCTTCATCTTCGGTCGATATGAAGGCTGAAATTGGTTGGTCTACGGCGATTGCCACTGGCCGGGACGACATCGATGATCAACACCGCAAAATTATCGATTTCCTGAAAATACTCGGGGCAACTTCAAGTGCGGAGTATGAAAATAAGGCCGTCGATGACGTCATCGATGGGCTTTCAGATTATGTGAAAATGCATTTTAAGCACGAAGAGTCTCTCATGGACTCCTTTGATTATGATGAAAGAGATAAGCACAAACGTATTCATGCGGGCTTCGTTGAGAAGTTTGACGGAATCAATCGCGATGACCTTCATAATGGCAGCGGAAGTGAGAAACTATTCTTTATAATATATAATTGGCTTGTCACGCATATTGTTAGCATTGACCGCATCATGATCGCCAAGATGAATGGCGAATATGATGATGGCATTGGCAGCGAGACTGTACACAAGCAAACTGGCATCGTGATAGAAAATGCGTATGAGTTAGCGGCAAGAATTATGAACGTCAACCTCCAGACAAGCTCAACGACAGATGATAGTCATAAAAAAAGGATACTGTATGATATTTCGACATCAACAGAGAGATTGATTAACCTTATGGAGCTTGCGGATTCTCGTGTACAGGTGAGCGGATGCTCTAATTTTCAGCTTAAACGACTGGGCGAGATACGGCATGCACTGACGAAAAGTGCGGATTCTCTGGCCGTGACGGCTGCAAAAAAAATTGTACGGCTTTGCAGTGATATTTTGTCCGGCAAGCAGGGCATTCCCCTTGGGATCGGGGATATCTTGCGGCGACAAATGGGCCGGGTGGCAAGCTTGGCTGCGGTAATCGGTGGATTGGACGCTATGAGTTCCACCGCAAAATCAGCAGCCATCGAGGCAAATGAGTTGGCCGGGAAAATCTTGGAAATGGAACTCGGATCAGCCGCGTCTTTGCAGGACTTTGATATTGTCGAAAAATAGCGAAACAGCAACGCCAGCCTTCGAGATGCCCTAATTACCCTTTGGGCAAACCCAGTCTCTGTAGTTCATGTCAAACTTCATAATATGATTAAACAGCCACATTCTTAAAAATTCGCTCATTTCGTTAAGTGATTGACGGTTGACCGTAAGCATCCGGTGAGCACCGCAGGTGAAGACGGTTTTGCTCAGGCGGCCTGACTGTCGGCGACGCGCGGCAGCGAGCGCCAGTTCCACGGCAGGAGTTCATCGATCCGGTTTGCGGAGTGCCCGGCGATGCGGGCAAGGACGTCGGCCAGCCAGGCTTGCGGATCGATGTCGTTCATCTTGGCGGTGACGATCATGCTGTACATGGCGGCGGCGCGCTGGCCACCACGATCAGAGCCGGCGAACAGCCACGACTTTCGGCCCAAGGCGATGCCACGCAGGGCACGTTCGGCGGCATTGTTCGACAGGCAGATGCGGCCGTCGTCGAGGAAGCGGGTGAAGGCGGGCCAGCGTTTCAGCATATAATCCATGGCCTTGGCGAGATCGTTGCCGCGCGACAGTTTGGCGCGCTGTTCGCGCATCCAGATTTCCAGATCAGCGACCAGGGGAGCGGATTGCTCCAGGCGGATTGCGCGGCGCTGTTCGGCCGTAATTGCTCACGGGGGTGGCGAAAGGCTTGCGTCGCGACTCGGAATATGAGTCAAAGCTATGTATGAAGCTGCCGGTCCGTTATCGCCTGAGTGACGCCGAAAAGGACGCCCTGCTGACTGAGCAGGCGGCGCTGATTGAGCGCATGGCGGCGCGGATCGCCGAGCTTGAGGCGGCGACAGGCAAGCCGAAGAAGACCTCATCAAATTCGCATACGCCGCCTTCCAAGGATGGTCCCGGCCGAGAGAACCGCAAACGCGATGAGAAGCGGCCTCGCAAGCAACGACCGTCTCGGCCTGGGGTATCGCGCCCGCTGGCCGAGGCGCCCGACAAGACCGAGCGGCGCATGGCCACGGATTGCCCCCATTGCGGCACGTCGGTGGCCGAGGCATCGCAGCGCTGCCGTCATCGCTATGATCACATCGACCTTCCCGTGATCCGTCCGGTAGTGACCCGGGTCGAGTTGTTCGGCGGACGCTGTGGCGAGTGCGGGCATCGCTATCGGGCCGAGCCCCCCATCGGCCTGAGTCCGGGAACGCCGTTTGGCCCAGGCATTCGTTCGCTGCTGCTCTACCTCCATCACAGCCATCACGTCGGCTTCGAGCGCCTATCGCGGATGCTGAAGGAGTTGTTTGGACTGACGATCTCAGAAGGTGCCATCGCCAACGCCTTTCGCCGGACGCGGAGCGGTCTCGACGCGGCCCGCGCGGCGATCAAGACCAAGTTGCTGACCGCCCGGGTCATCGCCTCGGACGAAACTACCACGCGGGTCGACGGTGCCACCCATTGGCAATGGGTGTTCATTTCCGACCGGGCGGTGCTGCATGAAATAGCCCCGCGTCGGGCCAAGAGCGTGGCAGAACAGGTGCTGGGCGACCACCGCCCCGAGGTCTGGGTCTCGGATCGCTACGCCGGGCAACAGGACCTGGCCTCGGTCCATCAAGTCTGCCTCGCCCATGTGCTGCGTGATGTCCAATACGCCATCGATAGCGGCGACACGGTGGTCGCCCCTAAAATCCGCGACCACCTGCGATGGGCCATCCGGGTCGGGAAACGACGAGCTGAATTGAAGGATACCACCTTGGCCGCCTACGCAGCCAAGGCCGAACGTCGCCTTGATGCAATGGTTGCCACCCCCGCCGCCCATCCCGCCGGACAGATCCTCCAACGCCAGATCAAAGCGTGGCGCACCAAGTTCTTCGTCTTCCTCGCCGATCGGGAAGTGCCGCCCACCAACAACATCTCCGAGCGGGAAATCAGGCCATCTGTAGTTTTCCGCAAGGTCACCAACGGATTTCGCTCCGACTGGGGTGCCCAGATCCATGCCGGATATCGATCCGTCACCGGCACAGCCCGCCTGAAAGGTCAGGCCGCATTCGACGCCGTCCGGGAACTCATCGACGGCAATTTCGCTATCGCCTGAACCCCAGCGTCAACCCCGTGAGCAATTACCAAATCTCTGCCATCGAAGCCGAGATCCATAGCAGAATACAGGCGAACGCCGAGCTCGCACGCCGCTTTGGAATCCTGACCAGCATCCCGGGCATCGCCCGCTTGACGGCCTTTGTTCTGTTGATCGAAATGCCGGAACTGGGCGCCTTGGAACCGGGGCAGGCCGCCAGCCTGTCCGGTCTGGCCCCCATTGCCCGCCAGTCCGGACGCTGGACCGGACACGCTTTCATTCGCGGCGGACGGGCCGGTGTCCGCCAAGCCCTCTACATGCCCGCCCTGGTCGCCATGCGTTTCAATCCTGATCTCAAGGCGAAATACCAGCAACTCATCGCCACAGGAAAGCCCGCCAAGGTCGCTATCACCGCAATCATGCGAAAGCTCATCGTCCTGGCAAACGCTCTGCTCAGGGCAGGGCGTCCATGGATGACAAAAACCGCTTGATCAACACGGATACTCTAATGTTTCGCATATTTTCGCAGTTACCAAGAATTGATTTATTATGCTAATGAGCTTCTTATGATCGGCGTCAATAATCGGGTGTCCGATCATCATATCTTGCGTGAGCTTGAGCATATCGTCCTCGCTGCCGATCAAGCCGACATTCGCTGCGGTATTCTATGCCCTACAGTCTTTTCGATCACTTCCCTTTTTAAAGGGGAAGCTACGCCAGCACCTTCTGAGGTGTTTTGGTCAGGGCTTCAGCAATTCCGGCGGAAAGTGAGCGAAGTGAGACGGGTTTCTTGACAAAAACGGTGACGCCCGCATCCAAAGCCGTTCTCTCGCATTCATCTTCTGTCCTGGCCGTAACCATGACGATTGGAACATCGGCATTAAAGCCATCAAGCCCGCCTGAACGGATCAGTTTAGTGCAGGCTATGCCGTCGAGCATGGGCATCATCCAGTCGAGGAAAACGATATCCGTGCTGCCATCAGTCAATTCGCCGTCTTCAAGGCTGACGATGTTGGCGGCACCGAATGCGAGCGTACCATCCTCCACTTCGATGACATCGAGGCAATGAAAGGAACCCAGAGCGATTCTGATCAGTTCCCGCATCGGCTTAGCGTCATCAACGACCAAGGCCCTTCGGATTCGTGGAAACATGGTTTTCTCACTTTCATCTTGGTTACGTTATACCAATCTGCGCTGACCGGAACCGATCATCGCAGAGCCCTCAAACGGCGGGCGGGCGCGAGCGCCCCAATCTTGCAGTCGCAGGGCCTTCCCCGCGCCGTAAGGCGCGCGCCCCCCTTCCTTGGGCCTTATGTACGCCCTCCGCCTGAGCGTGGCCCTCCGGCCGCTTTGGCCGCTCGCTCAATGCTCGCCCGAGCATCGCGTCTCACATTTGAGGCACGACGCTCTAATTTGCGGCCATCAATCGGCACTTACCAATGAGTACCACGTGCCCCAGAACAACAGCCAAGATATTCCATTATTGCTATTGAATGACTTCAATTGGCAGGGGGACGCCCCTTACTTGTTTCCGAGAATCTTTCCCATGGACACCAGGGTGAAGGGCCAGAGACGGACCAGCGGCACGACCGGCTTCAAACGCCCCTGCCGCGACCTTCTTCCCTGATTTCCACGCCACGTCTCAGGTTCAGGTCCAACTTGGCGAATTCAGATTCGACGATGGCGTGGCGGACCTCTGGTGGACCGGCCAGTCTTCTTGGCTTCCTTGGCAGGCTTGGGGGCGGTTGCGGGCTTGGAAGCCTTACGTGGCGGCATGACTATCCCTTCCCTGTTCATCAGGTGGCTGATTTGGGCTTCCGGTTCGTCCGGGAATAGCCCAGCCCAACAGCTTTCGCAAACTCCGATCTGCGTGCGGCGTATTCCGGGGCGACGAGAGGGTAATCCCTGGGCAAAGCCCACTTGGCCCGGTACTCGTCGGCAGTCAGCCCATGCCCAGTCGTGAGGTGTCGCTTAAGCATCTTTTGCCGATCACCACATTCCAAACAGACAATGTAATCGGGGGTCACCGACCGCTTCACCGAAACGGCAGGTTGCTGCCGTTCAGCCGGTGCTGAAGCAGGGTTGTCCGTAGCGGCTAAAGTCGAATAAACGGACTTGATCAGGGTTGGGATTTCAGTGGCCGCCAAGGTGCTGCTGCTCAGGTAGGCGGCCACGATCTTAGTGGTCAGAGCCTTGATGTCATCGGCCATTGATGGTGTCCTTGAGGCTCTTTCCGGCGGTGAATTTGGCAGACTTGCTGGCCGCGATGGTGAGGGTCTTGCCAGTCTGCGGATTCCTGCCTTCACGTGCAGGACGGGCAGAAACCGAGAAAGACCCGAAGCCAACAAGACGCACGTCATCGCCCGATTTCATGGCGGCGGTGACGGCTTCGAATACAGCGTCGATGGCACTTGCCGCGTCGGCCTTGGTCATGTTGGCACCATCGGCAACGGCGGCGATCAATTCGGACTTGTTCATTTGCCCCTCCCTGCGAAAAGCATGGCTGTAACGAATGGCACGACGAACAGGCATCGTCAACCAAACGGATTTACTCAGAAGTCGGCAAGGTAAGCAGGAAAGTCGAGCCACCTGAAGGCGATTGCTCGACCCAAACCTCGCCGCTATGCGTTCCCAAATCTATACCGGCACCGTGAACCGGAAGGTGGCTCCGTGCCCAGGTTCTGACTCCACCCAAATTTGCCCACCATGCTGTGTGATGATCCGCTTGCAGATCGCAAGTCCAACGCCACTTCCTGGATATTGATTTCCAGCATGGAGCCGCCGGAAAATCTCAAAAATATCCTGGGTGGTGTCCGCAATGCCAATGCCATTGTCGCGGACAGCAATCTGCCATTTGCCGTCTTTCTGCTCTGCATCAATGGATATTTGAGGCTTACGGTCAGGGTGGCGGAACTTGACAGCATTGCCGACCAGGTTCTGAAACACCTGCATCAATTGGACATCATCGCCGATCACCTCGGGAAGCTGGCCTACAGTGATTTCCGCGTGATTTTGGGAAATGACCTCTCTGAGATTATCCTGTGCCGCTGAACATGCCGCCGTAAGGGAAACGCGGGAGAACGAGACACCTTTTGCCGAAACTCTGGAAAACGCCAAAAGATCGTTGATCAGCAGCCCCATCTGCTTTGCCGCACCAACGACGAATTCAAAATTTTCCCGGTCTTCCGGTGGGAGCTTGTCGCCCAGATGGCGATCCAGCAATTGTGTGAAGGAAACGATGGTTCTCAGCGGCTCTTGAAGGTCATGAGATGCGACATAGGCAAAGCGTTCCAATTCCGTATTGGATGCCATCAAGCGTTCGACCAGCTCTTTCTGCTCGGCTTCATGCTGACGATGACTGGCCTCAAGGTCCATTCGATCCAAGGCAAATGAAATTTCATCGGTCATTTCCGTCAGAAGTTCGATGAGATCGTCAGTAAAGAATTCTGGAGCGTCTGAGTAAAGTGATAATGTACCAATGGCTTTTCCCTGATTTTTCAGTGGAAATGCGGCCGATGAATTAAAATTAAAGAATGCTGCTCTCTTCTGCCAAGGTGCTGTTATCTGGGTTCCAAAAAAATTCTCTGCAACGCGGTACTCACCAGCACGAATGCATTGCCCGGACGGTCCTTGTCCATAAGGGCTATCCGCATCAGCGGACACTTTCAGACCATCTAAATAGGCGCCCCCCTCACCGGCCCAAGCTGCTGGAACTATTGCTTGGCTCGCGTCATCGACCACGCCGATCCACGCCATGCGAAAATGCCCGAAATCCACCGATATTCGAACGATGGCATCAAAGAGTTCCTGGCGGCTTTTGCTGCGAATGATGGCCTTGTTGGTTTGGCTCAAAGCCGCATAAATATCCGTCAAATGAGCAATCTTAACCGTGGTTTCCTTGTGCGAACTCATATCTCGAACAAACGCCACATCAAATTCCTGCCCCTCATGGGAGAGGTAATTTGCCGATATTTCGACCGGAAGCGTTGATCCGTCTTTGCGTTTTAAAATTGCATCAAATCGCAGGAAACTATTTTCTTTTAGAGAACCCCAATGCTCCGCCCATTTTTCCCGAGGATGGTCCGGATTTAATTCAGACGCGTGTAGATTCAATATCTCAGTCTCAGCATACCCCAAAAGTGAACATGCGGAATTATTCACATATGAAATCAACCCAGATTCATTAATCCAGTAAACAGGCTCCTCCGCTCGGTCTATTGAGAATTGAGTTATCAAATGCTTTCTAGTTAATAATTCACGCTGCCTAATATGTGATTTTCCGATGATCCATATCAAGCCGATCCCAGACATCACCAGAATCCAGAAGATTGCATGATTGATCGCTAATCTTTTGATCTCCGTTGACGCAATTTCATTGGATTTCTCCAATGGAATGGTGACATCAATACCTCCTCGTAGGTCGCCTACCTTGTAGCCCAGAGCATTGTGGCAAGTCAGGCAGGATTGTTCGACGCGGATTGGTGCCATAACACGGACAGCAGCTTTTCCGTTGCTCAGAACCTTTTCAGTTACCTCTGTCTCACCCTGCTCCAGACGCTGAAGTGCCTGACGTTCCCATGCATCCGGAGCATTCTCAGGATTGATGGGCTTCATACTCGTAATTCGGCCCTTGGCGACAAATCCCGACTGCATCAGTTGACGCAGCACATATGCCGGATTCATCAAGGTCAGGTGTTTGCCGTTTGTCGTTACCACGTCACGGTCGGGAACATGCAAGTACGGATTTGGTGGAGTTTGGGTGTCAGGAGCCACATAAACTCCACCATGGGATGCAGCCCAATGGCGGAAGCCGATATCTGTTTGCACGCTGGTTCGTGCTTCTTGAATTGCCAGACTTACCGCTTGCTGCCTTTCGTTTTCAGCCGCCATCCAAAACGAAAGCAAGACTGCCGATGTCCATAATGCAGCAGACCCAACCATTAGCCTTCGAAATGATGAAACTGAAATTGCAGCATTTGGTTGTGCAGCGGAGGTCATAGGCAAATACTCCAGCACGTAAGCCTGTCCGACTAAAGCCGTTCACGCAGCAAAGGTATCATGCCTATTTCAAAAGCCATATACCGCCAAGTTACCTACCAAGATTTCGGCTCTGCCCTCATGCATTGATCGGCAAATGTCTCCCGGATGTGGTATTCACCTAATCGGCTATATCTGGATGGATATTTCCCGCCCATCCCCAAAATCCGTCCAGCATGATTAGGTGGTAGAGTTCTCGCCCGTTCGCCACCGCAGATCTGTTTTACGGTTCGTTCCGCTTCACAGGAACGACCACGAAGAACTCTTGATCATTCAACGTTCCAACCGACACCATCAACGTCTCATGCTGGTTCACGAGCCGGGCATGGGGGACACCATCGACCGCCGTCCAAAGGCGGGACACCTCCCAGACTTTCCTGGTGTGGTCATTTGCCTTTGTGAATCGGTCACCGGCTTGGATGGGTGGAGTTTTTCGCCCGAATATTGCCATTGTCGCCCGAAATGATTGCCTGCGTTCGTCCTGCTGTATCTCGAATCGCTTGGATTTGTCCAAAAAACTTTCGATCCTCGGACAGCGTGTGCTTTGCCGTCACGTCACAGGCCAGGAAATTGAACCGGGCGCCCAAGGGCCAGTTCGCCGGCACGATCGCTTAGGTTGAAATAATAGGCCACCGGCAAACGACACATCCATCCAGGCCCCCTTGTCGGACTGGAACCGTCATTTGCGCCACATCCAGCCCTTCAATCGCGCGGACATTGCCGGCGGCATCCGCAACCGAATCCGGGTTCCCGGCCCCATGGCGCGCTGGACCGCATGATGAACGAAAAGTATGCACAGCGCCCCCACCGCGATCGCGACGAAAAGATGCACGAACAAGATCGCAACCGTCAGGCCAATGGCCACGACCAAAAGCAGCCGAAGCCATCCTGCGGAATTTACCGCCCGGCGAATCTCCTTGAAGCCGAAAGCATTATTATGCGCCACACTTCTCCCCTTTCGATTGCGAGCCCCGGTAAAAGCCGCATGGCCCCATGAATTGGGCCCCATACGGGCGGGGCTCGTCAAACGATTGTTGCATCCTTGGAGATATGTTGCCGCCCATCAAATATTGCGACTTATTTTTATTCTCTGCCCTTGGGCCGATTCATGCTACAGTTAGTGATCGTATTCGAGATGATTCGCCCCGCGGGAGACGCCGCCGATGCCGTTTCCCCAAGGTTCGGGCCGTTTCCCCAAGGTTCGGATCGGAAGCCTCGCGGCTTTGGAATGCAGCTTGGACTTTGGCCGGATTTGCCGGCGATCCCGGTTGACTTTTGGTCGCGCTGGCTGACTATGTGACTCTGGCATGGGGTATTGCCGTAGTTGGGCCGCCCGTTCAAGCAGGTCGTGAGACGAGGAATGAACCAGACCAATCCGCTCCCCGAATGGACCGATGATTTATCCGTGAACGTCGAAATTATCGACGAAGATCATCAGGCGTTCTTTCGCTTGGCAGCTCTGATGAGCGACGTGACCTCCACGCCCGACAACGATCAGCCCTACCTCATCGAAACCTCCATCAATATCCTCGAGGAATATATCGAGGGGCACTTCCTGCGCGAGCAAAAGGCCATGGCCAAGGCCGACTACGCCTATCTGGTCGAGCATATCGCGGCGCACGACGCCTTTGCCGACCGAGTAACCCGCATCATTCAGGACTACCGCCAGACGGGCAGTATCGAAAAGATCGGCACCCTGGCGCATTTGGTCACGGATTGGCTGAACAACCATATCCGGGTGGTGGATGCCCAATACAAAGGGATCTTGACCAACGCGAATGTGGATGACCGCCCCCTGGTGTATATGGCTGCAGGCCTGGACACCGAGCTTGTCTCATAGCCAAAGGCAAGAAAGCCCCCCGTCGGCATATGCTCCTCCTTCGGGCTTGGGGATAAGCCGGGCCGTCGTGCGCAAGGACGGCCCGGATGGGATTGCCGATCCCGACGGGTTCAGACAGAATGGGCCTGTCCGCGTCAGCACAAGGTCCTGAGAGATGGCGCATCCTTCGATACTGTCCGTAGCGCTGGCGAACCTGCAGAAATCCCATGAATTTCTGCTGAAAATTCTGGACGCCTGCGGCAACATCCCCGGAGCCCCCGGCGCGGCGTCCGATCAGGAAATGATGGCCGCTATCGCCCATCTGGCGCATTTGACCGAATCCGTGATTCAGGAGGGCGAATTTGCCCGCGAGAACGGCGGCGACTTCGTGGCCGCCGACATCTTTTCCGAAACAGCCCGCGACACCCAGGCTTCCCTTGTCCAGGCGCCACCCGCCGACAATAAAATGCTCCGCCTCCAGGTCATCTTGCAGATATGCCTGGAACAAAGCGAACGGAACTGGCTCCAGGCCAAGCGGCTGAAATCCGAAAACGCCGCCCTGCGGCGCGGCATGAAGCAGGTCGCCGCCGATGTGGCCGCCGCCCGCTCGATGCTGCCGCCGGTCGCTGCCGCCGCCCCCCGATCAGCCCCGGTCCCCATCACGGCAGCAAGACCGTCGCCCGCGGCAACGCCCGTGACGGTGACGCGGCTGGCCGGACAGCAGAAACTTCGGCTGAAATAGGGGCTCGGCGCCGAACTCGCCGACCGCCCCGCCCCGCCCACGGCCCTGATCAAGCCTTCTCCCCCCCCCTCTCCCCACGCGAACGCAAAAGATCGGCAACCCCGTTCTGGCTTGCCACCCCGTCATTCGCCTCGGCGGGCGGACGAAACCGGCTCGCCCCGCGCTTGCTGCGCTTGTTGCGCGTCAGATCGGCCAATTCAAAATGTTCCGCCTCCATTTTCTGGAGCTTCCCGATTCCCTCCCAGGCGGAATCCAGCTTTCGCTTCATGGTTTCGTCGGCTTTGCGTCCGCCCAGAACCGCGACGATTTCCTCCACCGAGGCCAATCGCTCCTGCAGAAGGTCGCCGCCTCCCAGGGCGATTTCTCCGCCGTTCAGATACTTCTCCATATCGGCGATGATCGCATCCAGCCTACCGACGGACATTTGCCGCAAGATGCCGATGAACAAAGCCTTCATCGCCCCGATCTTCTGCCGCAGCGGATTGTCCTGGCCGCGATGGGAACCTTTGTTCAAATCCACCAGGGTGACGAGGTTCACCAGCCTATCTGCCGCCTCCATGATCTCGGCGCGCACGACCTTGCGCGTCCGTTCATCATCGGTGGCATGCAGGGCTTCCTTCAGATGCTCGATTCTGGCGGCGATTTCGCTCACGCCATTGAAGATGATGGATGCCTGGGAATTGGGATCCTCCCCCACGACGGCCGGCGCATGCGGTCGGCGCGGGGCCAGGCCCAGCTCCCCGGTATGGCCCTTGGCGGCAAGCTTGCGGGGGGCCGGAGACGGAGACGGCAATTGCGTCGCGCCGTCCTGGCGGTCGGCAGCGCGACGGAACGGCCCTTCGTAAAGGCCCGGAGCGAGATTGCGGCGGCAAGGCCCCCGAAAGGTCGGGTTGGCGATGAACTCGCGCTTTTCATTCAAGGCGCGATTGACGTTTTTCAGCATGCTGCGCGTGCTGATGGGCAGGGTCATGACGCAATTGGCCCCGGAATTGCGCATCATGGACAGATTGCCGACATCCATGTGACTGATGACGCAAATCATCGGCCCGGTCACGACGCCTTCGGGGGTTTCCATTCTGATGCGCCGAATCATGTCGAGCGGTTCGTCGATATCGGTACCGGCGCAAACGATCAGGTCATAGATGCCGGACGCGGCGAACTTGATCGCTTCGGTCAGGATGCCCGACTTCAAAACGTCGGCAAATCCAATCTGATGCAAGGATGTCGCGATCAAGCTGCAAAGCGAATCGTCCGAGGCCACGACCATGCATGCCTTGCCTAAGAAGGAGGTATTCAATGACATTCCACGATCCTTGGCCCCACGCGCGCTCCGCATCCCAGGAAATAAAGAACCAGCCGAGGAAAACGGAAAAAGCCATTCCGTGCTAGCCTGTATCCGATAAATAGGCATTGAAGCATGGTTATGGCCGGGTTATCAAACCCCTTGCGAATTGAAGGGGGCATACGGCAACCTTAACGCCTGGGGCCGAGGCTTACGCCAAGTCCGGTATTCGGCCAAGACAGGAGACAAGGATGGGCACGGAAAAGGGGGTGCCTTCACCGGAAACGGACAGTGCGCGGGACGCCAAGATGGCGGAAATTCTCGAAAAGATGCGCGTCCTGCTGACCGGGGAGCAGCCGCAGGCGGCACCGCGCGCGCCCGAACCTCCGAAGTCCACCCCCGTTGCCGAGCCCCCAAAGCCCTGCGCCCCCGCCGCCGTGAGCGATCGGGATCAGTTCCCCCACACGGTGGCGGACCGGTTGATGGCCGGGCAAAGCCCGGTCCAAGTCTATCGCGAATACCGCGGCATGACCCGCGAGTCCCTGGCTCGGACGGCGGGAATCAGCCTCGAAACGCTGGCCGCCCTGGAAGCCGGGTTTGACATGATCGTGCTGCGCAAGATCGCCGAAGCCCTGAAGATCAACGTCCGGCGGCTGCTTTAGCGTCGTGCCTCAAATATGAGGCACGACGCTCAGGCGAGCATTTAGCGAGCGGCCAAGCGGCTGGAGGGCCGCGCTCAGGCAGAGGGACGGACACTAGCCGCCGCCCCCCTCAAGACGGATTCTTGCGGTGCGGCACCACCGCCGTATTGGGGCGGCGGCGGATCATCAGGGCGAAACCATCGCGCACCCGGGTCAGGACGCGAACCGTCGCCCGCTCGGCCCCCGCCATCCGCTTGAAGACCTGATAGGCTCGCCGCCGTCCGCTGCCCGGCCCTACCTGGGCATAGGTTCTGAACCGTGCGTTCCGGACCACGCGACGCCCGAAACGGGTCCGGAGAAAGGCCAGCAGCAGGCCGTTCTTGGCCAACCAGGCGACGAGAATCACCATGGCGTGCGCGAACACGCCTTTGATGAGAACTCCGAACAGAAACAATAAAATACCGGCGATGATCGCTGTCAGCATAGCCGCTTTCCAAACCCATGGGCCGCGCCGAGATCCCCGGGCGAAAGCACCCGGTCTCCATAGGCCGGGGCAAACCGTCGGCAATCATAGCCGAAGGGGAAAAATACGTCATCTTCTATGGTTCGGAAACGGGGCCGATCGCGCCGAATTCGGCGCCGAAACCGGATCAGCGGCCCGCAGGCCCAGAACGGCCGGACGTCTGCGACTTCGGCGAGCGGGCGGTGTCGAACTGCGGCAAGGGCAACACCCCTGCCTCGATTTCCTTCACCTGGGCCACGATGCCTTGGGCTTTCTTGACCGCGTCCTTGACCTCGCTGTCGAGCATGTCGATGCCGCCGCGGACATTGATCAGGAATTGGGCATAGCTCATGCGAGCCTGCATGGCGCCACCGATATTGAAAGACAGTCCGGCACGCCCGGACAAAATGTCCTCGCCGGACTTGATCAGCCGGGAAAGGTGGGCGCGCAGAAGCGATTCCGCGCTGGCATCCACCGATTTGCGGATAATGCGCAGACGCTCGATATCCGCCGCGGAGCAGCCGTGCTGCTCGATGCGCATCTGCGCCAGCGCCATGAGGTTGATAAGGCGCTCTTCGGCATCGGCCACCGCCGTGGTCAGAGCCCCCTGCGCCTCGGCGCCGGTGGTGGTCACCAACCGCGCCAGAAGCTGCTCGATCAGGCGGGCGGTGACGAAGGCCTTGTCGATCACCGCGCGGGTCTGGCGGTCGCCCCCTTCGTCCTCCTCGGCCTCATCCGCCCTGGGACGCGCTGGCGCCGCGAAAGAGCCCCTCTGCGGCGCGGCCGCCGCCATTCCGGGCACCGGCGGCAAGGAACGCTCTCCCTGCAATTCCTGCCGGATGGCCCGCCGTTCCGATTTCTCGACCGCCTGATTTAGCTGCTCGGCGATGCGGTCCTCGGCCCGGCGGAACGGTCCCTGGTGACCCTTGGATGACCGGCGACGACGACAGCCGCCGCGATAGGTGGCGGTGGAAATGAAAGGCCGCTTGCCGTCCATGGCGGATAAAAGCTTCGCCTGCACCGCCATCAGCGAGGTCGGCATGGCGATGACCTCGCAGATTCCGGCCTCGCGGGTTTCCTGAAGCAGTTCCGGCGTCCAGTCCCGGCCCAGGCTGATGATGGGAAGCGTATTGGCGGGAGCGGACATTTCCCAACGGACAAAGCGAGCGATGGCAATGCTCCCGCCGCCCGGTACGTCGTTTTGGGAGATGATCAGGTCGATAGAGGGATTGGCGCGAAGGGCATGCGCTCCCCCTCCGACATCGGAAAGATATTCGACATCATGCATCTTTACCCCAAGCAACAACTCACGCAGCACCCTGCGCAGGCCGCCGTCTGCGATAACAACAAGGCCCTTACAGGCAGCAAATGGCTTCATCTTGAGGATCTACCCCTTTTCGAACGCCACCGATCAGGTGTGTATCGAAGCATTGCCAAGGCCGCAGCACAACCCTCGAATTATGAGATTTACTGGCTATTTTTGCGCCGAGGTTGAGCTGGCCAGCCGGGCCATTCCATCTTTCGAACACGATTTCCTCGCCTCCCATGGACTCGGCACATCATACGGAATAAGCTTGCCACCAAGCGACCCCTCCTTCGGCGTACCGAGAGATGAGGGCGAGGGAATGGGGCAGACACACCGAATTCTCCACTGTATCTACCACCCCTTCATTAAATACAATTCCGCCGTCTTATGAGTTAATGCATGTTGACTCTACCATCATTTAAGAACCTTGCATGCCTTCTGATTTCATCAGACAAGAAAAAGCGCCGTCTACTGGCCGACGTTCTTAATCAGATTGGAATTAGTGTAATTCACGAAACTGATACGGTTGAACATGCCACTTTACAGCTTCGTTACACCACCATCGATCTCGTCATTTGGGCGGAGGCCGGCGATGGTCACATCGACCTGCTGAAGCATATCCGGCGCGACTTGTCCCCCAGAGCCCGGACGGTTCCCTTCCTGTGCGTCACGGAAGGATGGGATAATGAGCGTCTGACCCGAGCCCGGGATGCCGGTGCCTCCGGCTTCGCCACCCTCCCCCTCACTCTGCGGGGGATGCTGAAAGCCGTCTCGGCGCTTCTCACCGACTCGCGCGAATTCATCAATTGCGGCGGCTATGCCGGTCCCGACCGCAGGCGGAACGATCTTCCCAACTACCAGGGACCGCGTCGCCGCGCCACCGATGGGACGGCCCCGCGCCCGGCGGCGGAAAACGCGCCGCCGAAACCGTCCGCCGCCGCCCGGCCCGAAAATGCCGCCGAGGCGCCGAGCGGCGCGACCGCCGAGACGCCAAGCCGGCCGCCGTCCAAAGCCACCGCCGGAATCGGCATGGCCGCAACATCCGGCGGCGGCCGAGGCCCCGATATCGAGCATCTGCCACCGTCCAACCGCCGCGTCCAGGTTGTCCAAGAGGCCCTGCGCATCTCTCAAGAGCTTCAAGCCCTGCTTCACGACCCCGCCGAGGAAAACGCCAAGGCGAAGATCAGCGACCATTTCAATCGTCTGATGAACCTCATGGGGCTGGTCCACGGCTATTGCCGGGAGGAAGGCGAGGCAGGGTCCTTCTTCAAGAAGAAATACGCCGAGATCATGCGGACCGTCAGTAAGTTCTCGTTGGGAATCCTGGCCTCCGGCCTCGAACGGACCGTCCAGGAATCGTCTCGGATCGTCGATGGAACCACCCCCGCCGCATTGGGAGCGTCGTCGAAGATCTTTTACAAGATGTCCGAATTCGACACCTTGATCACAATGCTCGGCGGCTACCCCTCGCTCTCCCTCGACCTGTTGGAGATGATCAAGACCGGATGGCAGAACGTGCTGTCGCTGACGGCCCGAGACAATACCCTCAGCGAGCTGGAAAAGGATGACGCCGCACCGCTGAAGCTTGTGGCCGCCAAGCGACTGAACGATGCGGATGTAATCTTGCAAGAGCGCCGCGCCGCCGATTCCCAAGAGGCCGCCTTCCAGCGCCTCAACCAATCGCCAACAGCGTAGCGGCCCCGGTCCCTATAGCGGCGAGCGCCAAATCCGGCGCACGCCGCGATCAGCCGCCATTGCGGCTGTGGCCAAGCGGCCGGAGGGCCGCGGACGCCTCGACCAGATAGGCGAATTCATCCACCGCCGCCGCCGTCTCGATGACGGCGGTCTTTGCCGCATCCCCAGATTGGGGAATAAACCGGATGCGGATGTGACAGGCGTGCGGCTCTTCCCGGGCGATCCTGCTTTCCAGTTCCCGGGTCAGGGCATGGCACTCCTCGACCGTGACCTGGCTTGAAATGGAAAGCTGCAGATCCACTTCCCAGGTTTCCCCCATGCGGCGACCGCGCAGGTCCACGACGCTGACGCCGGGATGGTGGGCGGCCAGCAATTGCCGGATGCCGTCGATGCGATGGGAGGGAACGCTGCCGTCCATCAAGCCGTGGATGCTGTCCCAGGCGATCACCGCGCCGATGCGCAAAACCAGCAGCGACACCAAGATGGCGGCCAGATGATCCGCCGCCACCCATCCCAGGATGGACAAAACGATGCCCGCCAGTACCGCCAGAGACGAATAGGCGTCGCCCCGATTGTCGGCGGCGGCGGCCATTATGGCGGGACTGTTGGTGTGTTCGGCCACGCAGCGCAGATAGCGATGCATCAGTTCGGCGGTTCCGGCGGAGATCAGGGCGCCGAACACGGCCCAGACCTCGGGGACCTGCACATGGCCGGAGCCGAGATGGGTGACGTTGTACCACAGCATGGCGGCGGCCCCGGCCATCAAGCTGATGCCGATGAAATTGGCCGACAGGAATTGAACCTTGCCGTAGCCGTAGGGAAAGGCGGAATTGGCCGGTCGGCTGGACAGCTTGACGCTGGCCAGATTGATGCCCTTGGTCAGAAAATCGCCGAAGGAATGCAGGGAATGGGCCTGAAGCGCCATGCTGCCGCTCAGCACCCCCAAAGCGGTCTTGAACACGGCGAGAGCCAGGGCGGTGAACATGTCCAGCCAAGCCGCTCGGTCACGACATTCCTGGCATTTGCTTGGTTTCATCGGCCTTCCCAGCATCGGCGACGCCAATGCGCACCGTGGTTTATTCTATAGCAGTTGCCTGCCGTCCATGGCAACCGCACCACCTTGCAAGGCCGCGATTATTTGGGCACCAGCATGGGTAGGACGCCGGGCAGGATGTCGAAGCGGAAGGGGGCTTCCATCTTTTCCACCTCGCCGTCGATGGAGACCAGCGGCTTGCGCTGCCGGGTCCGGATTTCCAGCCAGGGCAAGGAGCCTCGGATGAGGGCCTCGTTGCTGGCCCAGCGCCCCATGGCCACCTGCAGGCCCAGATCCATGAGGCTGAAGGGCCCCGCCCCCTGCCCGATATAAACCCCCAGGGTAGCGCCATCCATGCGCTCGCGCTCCAGCTGGAACGGATCGGAATCCCGGCACATATTGTTGGACACCATAAAAAAGGAAGTGGCGATCCGGGCTTGGACGTCGGGTCCGATCAACTCCGCTTCGATCAAGCGATGCCCCCGGGCCAGGCCGGTCAGCCCGGCCAGGGCTCCGTCCAGAAAGCTCCCTCCTTTGCGGCGGGCCTCGTCGCGAGAACGGATGAATTCAGGAAATGCGCCGAGACAGGCACGAATCAGGAAGAAACGGTCATTGACCCGCCCCAAATCGGTGGGGGTGGGAACCGCATCGGCCAAGGCCACCGCCGCCCGGTCAAGGTCGAACGGCACTCCGAACTGGCGGGCGACATAATTCATGGTTCCCAGCGGCAGGACACCCAGGGACTTGCCGCTTCCCACCACATGCTTAAGCGATCGGGACAAGGACCCGTCGCCGCCGCCGATGATGACCGCATGGACGGCGGGATCACGGCACGCCTTGCGAATTGCGCGCCCCATGTCCTTTCCCTCGGCCAGGGTGACATGGGCCTGATGGCCCAGCGAGGTCCAGATGGCCGACAGCCGGGCGGCGACGACCGGGGGCGACAGGCAGGCGACGGTTCCCGCACGTTCATTGATGATCGCCGCGATGCGCATCGCTCCGCCCCGTCCCGTCCCTGGTCAGCGGGGAATGGCGCCCGCGATCATAATTGCCATCTCATGCCGCCTTTCTTGTCCACCGGCACCTTGACCACGATGTCGTGGCATTTGATGCATCGTCCGGCCGGCGGATGCGGCTGGCGGGAGGTCGGCAGAATGGGCGGTCCCAGCTTGCGGACCCGCGAGAGATTTTCCAAAACGGCGCCATAGGGCGTCTTGAACTGGGAGCCGGCGGCCGGGCCGCCCACCATCAGGTGGCACTGGATGCAATCGCCTACATAGGGATGCGGCATTCCGGTTCCTGGCTTCACCGGCGGGATATGGCGGATGGTCATCAGCTTGTAGCGGAGCGGCGGTTCCAGCAGCCGCTCCAACGGCGACAGCAGCGATGGCTCCATGGGCAGCGGTAGACGCCCCAGCAGCAGCCCCTCCGCCCGTCGGGGCGAGGTGGCGGGCGTTATGCCGGACGGCGTGGACAGCTGGTCCCAATAGAGTCCCAGCCCGATCGCCGCCAACAAGGCGATCATCCCCAAGCTTACCCAGCGACGGCCGCGCCGCGGCGCCTCCATGCTCACCTTCCCCGTCTCCTCGGACTCACTGCACCACCATCCACAGTGCCAGTCCCTCGTCATCGCGCAACTTGCAGGTCCGCCCGCCGACCTGGATCGACTTGACGTAAAGCTCGGCATTGGGCCGCCCCGGATCGAAGATGAATCCGACGCCGCTGACCCGCGCTCCGTCGAAGGACGGGCAGCCGATCTGGGTAAGATATGCCTGCGGCGCCACCGAAATCTCCTGCAGGGCGCCGGTGCCGTTGTCGATCCAGATATGGACCTGCCCCCAGCCGACATCGTTGCCGATGCTGGCCACCTGGGTGACACGGCCGCTGAACTGCAAAGGCGTCGCCGGGGTAAAGGGCGACAGACCCGGCAGTGCGGCGGGAAGCGACAATGCCTGGCTTTGGGCCGTGACGCCGCCGCCGGTTTTGCCGCCGCCTGTGAAGCGGTCGGGAAGCATGGCGCTCACAACCAGCCCCAGGATCAGGACGCCCCCGAGGCCGAGCACCAGCTGGGGCGAGACGGCGCCTTCGGCCATCTGCCGAATACGGCTCAACATACGCTCTGGCCGGATGTCCATGACGCCGCCCCTCTCTCGCTCAGGCCCGTGCCGCGGCGGCGGGTGCCGGGCTGACGAACAGGCGGATGTCGCGGGCGTGGGGGATTTCCTCCTGGATGCGCCGGCGTACCGCCTCGGCCACCATGGAACTGTCCTTGATGCGCAGATTGGGATCGACCCGCAGGCGGATGTCGAACTGCACGTCCTCGCCCACATGGCGACCGCGCAGGAAATAGATGCTGTGGACCATGGGCGTGTCCATGGCCACCTGCCAGGCGGTCTGCAGCAATTCCGTATCCACCGAGCTGTCCATCAGGCCGTGGATCGAGGTTCCGATCAGTTCCAGGCCGATGCGTCCCACCAGGGCCGAGACGCCGATGGCCGCGATGGTGTCGGCGATGGGAAAGCCGATCACCGAGGCGATCACGCCGACCATCACCGCCGCCGACGAGATGGCGTCGGACCGGTTGTCCCAGGCATTGGCGATGATGGCCGGGCTGTTGTTTTCGTTGCCCACGCAGATCTGGTAGCGATACATCAGCTCGTTGACGATCACCGTTACCGACGCCCCAACCGCCGCGAAGATGCTTGGCGCCTCGTAGGTCCCCGAGATCAGCTTCATCACCGAGCCGTACATCAAGAAGCTGGCCCCGATCAGCAGCAAGGAGCCCACGATGGACGACGAGATGTATTGGATGTTGCCGTAGCCGAACGGATAGCGCTCATCCGCTGGCTTGTTCGAAATCTTCAAGCTGAGCTGGGTCACCCCGCTGGCCACCACGTCCGCCCCCGAATGCAACGAATCCGCCACCAGCGCCACGCTGCCGCTCATCAGCCCGAGGACCCCCTTGAACAGGGTCATGCAGATGTCGGCGGTAAAGGCCCACCACACCACTTCCTCGCGGCAATCCCTGCAATTTTCGAACTTCATCGGTTCATGTAATCCACAAGATTGGAGCCCAGGATACGATAATTATCGCCCACCTTCTTCGCCTTGATCGTCCCCGAACGAATCAGGCCCAGCACCTCGAGACGGTCCATCCCCAGCAATTGCGAGGCTTCCGCGCTGCTGTAGATCCGGTGCGGCAAGATCTCCTCGCCGAAGATCTTGTCCACCAGCACCATGGCGCCCTGCACGAAGGTCACCAGCGCGCTCCCCTTGATCACCGCCGTCCAGATCATTTCTTGATGTCCTGCGCATGGTTGAGAGGCAACAGTTCCTGGAACAGCTGCGGCGTGATGATCGGCGTGTCGCCCGCCGGCTTTTCCTGGAAATACTCCGCCCGCTTGAACCCGGTGATGAACGCCAGATAGTTCCACGGCCACTTGGTGATCTCGATGTTGTAGGTCGAGGCGGCGGCGTTGTAATCCTCCCGACGCGTCGCGATGCGGTCTTCCATCTCCACCAGCGACGTCATCATATGCTTGTAGGTATCCACCGACTGGATGGTCGGATACTGCTCCACCACCGCCATCAAACGGCCCAGCGCATTGCCGAAGCCTCCGTCGGCCCCCAGCAGCGCCTTGCCGCCCCCAATATCACCCAGAAGCTTGCCGATCCCGCCCTGCTTCATCAGCTGTTCCAGCGCCGAGCCGATAGGGCCGCCCTTGCCAGCCTCAACGCCCTCGGTCCGCTTGTCCGAGGTATGCGAGAAGATCGAGTGCTCCAATGCAGCATGGTTCAGCGTCAGCTTCACAAGATTGCCGAACAGATTGTCCCGGCGCTGGATCATCACCTCGTAATTGGACCGCTTCGCCTGCGTGTCTTCCGACATGGTCACGAAGGTGTTGTAGCGCATCAGCAACGTCGCGATGAACGCAACAACCGACAAAACCGATATGACCATAAGAGCGTGCACCGGCCCACGCCCCAAACGACGCGGCGTCTCCTCCACCACGTACAACTGGGCAAGCAGCTCCTCCGACTGCTTCACCCGTTGCAGCGCACTGAAGTCGACCCCAGGGGCCGAACCAACATTCGCGTCGCCTAATGCCATATCCGCCTCTCTAAGCTCGTCGTATGAAGGAAACGCCCCTCATACGGCCTCAGACCGAGGCCCCTTCGTCAAGTTCATTGGCCTTCTTGAAATGCGGCAAGGCTTCCTCGTGCCGGCCCATCTGCTCATAGCTGAAGGCGATGGCGCGATGCACCTTGCCTTCATTGGGACGCAGGCCCAGCGCGATCTTGAAGCTGTCGATGGCTTCGTCGAAACGGCCGAGGTTGTCCAGCGCCACGCCCAGACGGAACCGGACGTTGAAATTGATGGGATTGGCCTCGGCCACCTTGATCAGCAGCGGAACGGCCAGATCGTACTTTTGCACCTGCACATAGGTCAGGCCGAGAACGGTCGCCACCTTCACGTTGTCGGGCGCATCGGCCAAGGAACGTTCGAGTAGTTCGGTGCCGCGATCGACGGCGCCGGTCTTCACATAGGCGATTCCCAGGTGCAGAGCCACATCCACATCGAAGGCATCGGCGTCGTAGACCTGCTCCAGCAGCATGACGGCCTGGGAATAGCGCCCGGCCTTGGCGTGGGAGATGCCCTTGTCGCGGTAATACACCTGGCGGATGTCGTCGTTGACGGAAAAGGCCGCACGGAACGCATCGACCATGTTCATTCCGAGCTTCTTCGCCACCGAAAGGCCGTAGTGAGCGTAAAGAGTGACCTCGTCAAGAATATCCGACGGCTTGCTAGACATAGTGTTCTCCAAAATCCTAATCAGGTGGCTCTGATCACTTTATGACGTGGCAGGCTTCGCACGGCCCGCGCACTTCGTGAGGATTGACGCTCCGGGCGACCATATCACGCGTGATCGTCGGCGGGGGCAGGCTTATCAAATCTGGGTCGGGGGTCAACTCGAACCCCTGGCCGATGGGGTGGCAATCGGTGCAGGCGCCGCGATAGCCGTGGGGGCGCGGATCGCCCGCCAGGATCATGGGCGCGCCTTCCAACTGGGCGAAGCCCAGGCCGCCCTCGGCCTCGCGCAGGACCACCGTCAGCTTGCGCACCACCGGAGCCCCCGGCCGGTTGTCCTTACGCAGCACGCTGATCCGCGCTTCGGAGCGGTTGGCCACGGTCCGGCTGGCGGCCTTGAAACTCTCCATGTCGGTGACCGGGGTATCGTCGATCCTGACGATGAGATCGCCGGCCAAAAGCCCGGAAAACGCCGCGTTCAGCGTGACTTCGCCCAGCAAAACCCCCTGCAGGCCGCGCGGATAGTTCAGCTTGCGGGCCAGTTCCTCGGTCATCAGGCGACCGTCCATGCCCTGCCAATGCCCTTCGAACACCTTCAGCTTGCGCGGAACGAAGTTGGGCAGCGGCGATTCCGTCGCCGGCGCGGTCCCGCCGCCCGCCGCAGGATCGGGCTCCACCGGCATGGCAACATTGGCCGCCTGGGGATACAGGGGCTGGGGAAAGGCCACAGGCGCCGCGACCGGCCCTGCTGCCACCGCCTGGGACTGCGTATTCGTGGCCTGGGGCGCGACCGGCCCCTGCCGCCCGATGACGAGCGCCAGAACAACGGCCAGTCCCACGACCAGAAGCGCCACCTTGCTATTCATGTCCGGCCAATCCCAGCATCATGATCATCACACCGAGGTCAGCATCTTGAGAGCGATAGCGGCCATGGTCGCCGCATACACGCCCTTGAGCACCCGCACCGGCAAGACCCGCATCAGGCGCGCTCCGATGATGCCGCCCACATAGGCGCCGGGAATCATCACCAGGGCCAGGGTCACCGGCGCTTCCCAATGAATCAGACCCGTGCTGGATCCGTGGAGGAAGGCCACCACCGAACCGGCCACCGAGGCCCAGAACACCAGGACCGAACTGTTGGCGATGGCGTTTTGCAGGCTGATGCGTCCCACATAGCGCTGCAGCGGAACCTCGATGACGCCGCCGCTGATGCCGAGAATACCGCTGAACAGACCCATGGGCAGCCCCAACACCGCCGAACGGGCATGGCCTTCCGGCAAGGCAAGACCGCTGGCCTTGGGCCTGGAGGTGCCGTCTGCCAAAGCCATCAATTCGTCCATCTCGTCTTCAGCCTCTGCGGCGGAAATGGACTCGGCCGTTTCCTCGCCGGCATTGGGCTGAAGAATTTCCATGACCGCCTTGCCCGCCATGATCAGAGCGAACAGGCCCAGTAGAATACCCACCACAGAATCGCCGATGGCGTTGCCGATGAAATAGCCCAGGATCACGCCGGCGATGCCCCAGGGAATCAGCGGCTTGACCTTGTCCCACTGGACCAGTTGAGCCTTGTCGTTGCGCAATGAGGCAGCACCGTACACCACCACATTGGTCAGAAAGACCACCGGGCGGATCAGATACATGCCATAGCCGAAGAAGACCATCATGCCGGCGACCTGGAGCACGCCGCCGCCCATGGTCATCATGCCGCCGGTGACACCCGCCGCCAAGGCGAGCATGACCAGGCCGACGATATCGGCGACGGAGTATCCGCCGATCTTTGCACCCCCGACATGGTCTGTGTCGATGAAGGGCATGCCCGAGGGAATGGACGGCGCGACATTGCCCTTGACCACATTGCCTTGCACGACGTTCATGCCCATCCCCGGAATGGCAGTCGGTCCCCCGACCACCGCCCGGGCCTTGGACCACCAATTGGTGGAACCGGCAGCGACGGTCTGGGTCTGAGGTTGGCCGGGTGCCGTGGCGGAGCCCTTCTTGAAGCGAACCACGTCCTGAAGATGGGACACGATCACCTGGGCCGGCACCGTGAAGCCTTCCACCTTGCCGGTGGGGCCGGTAGCGGCGATGTTGATGCCCACCAGATCACCCTGGGCATTGACCAGCGGGCCGCCGGTCTGTTCCCAGCTGTAGACCGCGTCCGAACGCAGCAGATGGGTGATCTGGGTCGCCCCCACCGCCAGCGGCGCATCCGCCGATTGCACCAGGCCCTGGCGCACCAGCGGCGCCCCCGCCATGTTGCGGCCGAAGGCGAAGACCTGCTGACCCGGCACCACCGTCTGGACGTCGGCCATGCGGAAATGCAGGAACTTCTCGGTGGTCTGCATCTTCAGCAGCGCCAGATCATGCCCCGGAATGGTCTTCACCACCTGGGCCGGAAAGCGCCGGATCCCACCCGTCGTCGCCACCTGGACCGAAATCTCCGGCAGATTGGACACCGAATGCAAGGTGGTGATCACATAGCCGTTGGTCCCCACGATGGCCCCCGAGGCCACCGGACCGGCATTGACCCCGCCGCCGCCGACCCCGACCACAGCAGGGGGAACCGTGTGATACAGCCGCTGCACATGCGGCATGGCGATGTTGCGCACCAGGAACTGACCCACCGACAGATCGTCGGCCCCGTGGAAATTGTCGTCCTCGTCGTAATGGTCCAGGAGATAGATCCCCCAGGCGAAGGTCACGAAGATCAAGAAGGCCAGGATCGAGACAGGCGTCTTCCACGACCGTTCGCAAAACACGATCTTGTTGGTGGGCAATTCGCCCATGGTCTCGCCGACTTCAATCATGGCTGAGTTCCAAGCTCATTCGGATTCCTGTCGTCATCTCTCATCCCACGAGAACCGCGATATAGACGGTCCCCAGAACCAAGAAGATCCCCATCAGTGGCATGCCCCAGCGGACATATTCCCGATGGGTGAATTGCAGACCGGCGGCGGCGGCGGATGCCAGTTCCGAATGCCGCTTCACGAAGCCGGAATATTGAGTCATGGCCAGGGATCCCGCCGTGGCGCCCGGCAGCGCAGCCACCGACCCCGCCATGATGCCCAGCGCCAGCGCCCACCAAGCCGCCTGACCGTCCCCGTCCAGGCGAAGCGTCGCCGCCACCGGGGCGAAGACCGCCGCCGAGGTGCCGCCGCCCACGAAAATAGTGACGGCGGCTGCCATCCACATCAAAAGGATGGCGCGGACGCGGTCATGGGCGGCGGTAATGCCTTCGAGCCAGTTCACCGCCCAGTCGAGAATCCCCACCGAGGTCAAGGCCCCCACCATCACGAACAGGCCGCCGTAGAACAAGATGTCGGTGCCGCCGCAGGCCGAGAAGAACTCGTCATCCTTGAAGCGGCCCAGACCCAGCGCCGTCACCCCGGCGACAAAGGCGATCCAGCCCGGCCGCACCTTCAGCGGCCCCGCCAGAATCAAACCGGCGACGGTGATGCCGAAAATGATCAGTCCATAACTCAAAAGCCGACGGTCGATGGCACTGTGACGCAGCGCCTCGCCCCGGGCCCAGACCGGATCCACCGGAATTTCCGAGCCTTTCCAGTCGCCCAAACGCCGCTCGAAGAATACCAGCATCACCGCCAGCAAGATCAGGCAGACAGGCATCATCCCGGCGATGAAATCGTTGAAGTGAAGCTTGCCCGCCGAGGCCAGAATCATGTTGGGGAAGTCGCCGATCATGGTCGAGGCCCCGCCCAGATTGGCGGCGATAATCTCGGCGATGATGACCGGCACGGGGTCGATGCCGGTGCGAAAGCACACCGTCAAGGTCACCGGAACCACCACCGCCACCGTCACCAAGGAGTTGCTAGCCAGCGAAATCCCGTAGGTCACCAGCGCCATCATCACCAAGATCCAGCGCCCTTGGCCCTGGGACAGTTCCGCCGTTCCGGCCGCCAGATAGGCATAGACGCCGGAGCGGGCCAGGAGGGCGGAAATGGCCGCCATGCCGAAGATCAGGGCCAGAGTCTCGAAATAGACGGAGCGCAGCGCCATGACCGGCGTGTAGCTGCCGCTGATGGTTCCGATCACCACCAATGCCGCCGCCCCGGCCAGAACGGCCAGATGGCTGCCCTCCGCCCACCGATAGATAACGGCGAACGTCGCGACGAACACGGCAAGGGTGAGAAGTCCGATCATCTAGTTATCCACCTTCGACAACATGACTTCATCGTAAGTCAGCGGTTCTTCCGAGAATGTCGGCTTGCTTGTATCTCCGGCTTCTCGCGCCTCGGCGCTGACATGCAGCGATTCGATACGGCGCATCTTGCCGCAGACCGCGGCCTGAACCGCCTCGCAAATGTCGTGGGCCTGCTCCACCGTATGCTCGGGATCGACGCCGATGATCATGTCGGCCCAGATGTCTTGGCCCACATAGCGGGCGCGCAGATGGATCACGCCGCGCACGCCGGGGACCCGCTCCGCCGTATCGACGATGCGGTTCTGCACCGCCTCGCCCGCGGTATGGTCCATCAGGCCGCGATAGGCATCCATGAAGACGACCTTGCCCAGCAGCAGCAGGTCGATGGTTTCCCACAGGGCGACCGCCGGATCGATCCACGGCATGTTGAGGTAATGGGCGCCGATGATGCCCAGCGCCACGGCCCCCGAAGCGGTGGCGTCGCCATGGTGATGCTTGGCCATGGTCTTGATGATGGGACTGTTGGTCTCGATGGCGACGCAGCGGGAGTAGAAATACATGGCCACATTGACGCCGACGGAAACCAGCGCCGCCCACAGCACGATCAGATGCGGGGTGCGGTGCATGCTTTCATCCAACAAGATCTGGACGGCGTGGACCAGCAGATAGCCGGTCAGTCCGATGAAAACGACGCTGACCACCATGGACAGAATGAATTCGACCTTGCCGTGGCCGTAGGGATGCTCCGCGTCAAGGGGCTTGCTGGAGATGGTGGTCCCGATGACCACCATCAGCGCATTCAGCATGTCCTTCAGCGAATACATGGCATCGGCGAGCATGGCCTGCGATCCGCCGATCAGACCGACGAACGCCTTCATGACCATCAGTACGGTGTTTACAGCTAGGCCGACCCAACCGATGCTCCTGCTGCAGACCGTGCAACCGCTCTTCCTCATCCTTACTCACTCCAAAGCCCCGACCCCGCCTTCAACCCAAGCGAAGGGATTCAGCGCTTGATGACGATGCTCTTCCCCGGCGACTTCTGCTTGCGCCGCGTCATGACGTTCGCCAGCACCGAGACGATGCCGATGGCGAAACCGAGAAAAAACGTTATGCCCAGAACAACGAAATGCGGCGCAATCATCGCCAGTGGTCCCAGGCGGGTTTCGACCATATGCGCGTTGGACGACGCCAACAGCACGATCAACCCGCCGAACACCAACGATCCGATCAATCTTACCATGCCACTGTCCTAGACTGCCGCGTATCCCCGTCCCGCATATCGAACTCTCCCCCCGTCACGAGCCGGAGACGTCTCCAAGCTGACGCCAATACTGCGGCGGAAGCTCTTCCGCCAGACGCAAGGCGCCCCGGCAACCGTCGAAAGTGGGGTCCTTGACGCAGGTCACGTTCGCATCGCCGAAGGGACGCAGCTTTTCCTTGACGTAAGCCGCCAATCCGCGAATGCGCGAGCCGCCGCCGGCAAACACGATGTTTTGAAGCACGGTGGCCTGATATTCGGGCTGGAACGAACGCAGCAGCGTCTCGATGCTTTCGATAATGTCGGGCATCAGCGCCTCGCAGGCGATCTTCACCGGCTCGGTCACGTCAGCGCGCACGGGCTTGCCGGCGGCGCGGAACTCGAACGAGGCAACCTCGGTGGGGGGGCCGACGAAGGAGAACTGCTCTTTCACCGCGCAGGCGACATTCACGTTCATCTGCAGTTCGGGATGACGTTCCAAGATGGCGTTCTGGAGCCGCTCATCCACATAGTTGCCAGCCTTGGTCAGGGTAACCTGATCTTCGGGGCCGGGAACAGTGCCCTTCAGGGCGCAGATATCCGTGGTTCCGGCGCCGATATCGACGATGATGGTGTTGATCAGCTTGTCCAGGCCGTAGCCGACCATGAACGGTTCGGACACCACTAGGGCGGTATGAACCACCTCCTGAGCCATCTTGAGCAGCAGCGCCTTGTTGGCCGCCGACGCCCGCGCCGGCACGCCGATGACGGCGCAGATATCGTCGTTGGGGCCGGGCTCGGCCGACTTCACCACATGGGTCAGCAGATGCCGCGCCACTTCGATGTCGCGGTCGCTGATCTCGCTCAGCACGCCGTCCTGGAGCGGATAGCGGATGTCCAGGTAGGAGCGCATCTCGAAAGCCTCGTCGCCGACCACATAGGGGCGGCCGAGCAGCTTCAAACCGATGACGTCCTTCGGGTATCCAACCACCGACTTCAGCAGGAACTTTTTGCCCCGGCTCGACATCACCGCAGTATGGGAAGTCCCAAGGTCGATGCCAAGGAACAATCTGTTCTTGGCCTGGCCTTCACCTTCACTCATTTTTGTCACTCCGTTCGCGTGCTAAATGACCAATTGACGGCTGCCAGCTATTTTTTCTTGCCCACCGTATCGCATTGAGACGTGGAGCAGGTCCCGCAACTTCCCTCGGCGGACCCCGTAAGCCGACGCGCACCGGCGACGACGTTGTCCCCAATGACACGCCCCCCCTTGACCACGCCGCCGACGACCCCGGCACCAAGACTGAGGACACTACGCACCGCCGAACCGGCGATCCCGAAAATTCCACCGAGAAGGTCTTCGACGGGAACGTCCTGAACCGTGGCGACCTTCTTTCTGACCGGCGGAGCCTTCCTCTTCTTCGCGGGCTCTCGGACGGGCTTGGCCGCTGGGGCAACGGAAGGGGGAGAGGCCAAAACCGGGGCCATGGCCGCAGCCGCCTGCATCAGTTCGGCAAGACCGAAATTAGTCGCCGGGGCGGGAACCGCCACCGCGTCCTCGATGCTTTCGGCCACCGGCTCGGAAACAGCCGCCTCATGAACCAATTCGGGCTCGGCCACCGGAAGCTCGGGCTCCGGCTCGGCTTCGGCCACAACGTCCACCGGCACGACTTCGGGCTCGGGCGCGGCCACCGGAAGCTCCGGCTCCGGCTCGGCTTCGGCCACAACCTCCACCGGCACGACTTCGGGCTCGGGCTCGGCCACCGGAAGCTCCGGCTCCGGCTCGGCTTCGGCCACAACGTCCACCGGCACGACTCCGGGCTCGGGCTCGGCCACCGGAAGCTCGGGCTCCGGCTCGGCTTCGGTGGTCTGGATCGGCTGAACCTCGATCACCAGATCGGAGACGGACACCGTGATATCCGAAGTGATCGGCTGGGACGCCTCCAACTCGATGACGAAATTGCTCTCCGGGGTCTCGACCTCTTCCACGCGGCTGGGGGTCCGCCAGATCGGCTGCGACCAGCGGCTGACCAGATCGCCGACGGACGGGGATTCCGTGGGGCGGGTAGGGGCGGGGCTCGGCTGAACCGGCTCGATCCGGCCGCCGTGATTGGCCGACCAGGGCGAGCTTTCCAGCAAACTGGCCCAAATATCGCCTTGCTGCGCCGGCTTCAGCGACACGGCCAAAGTTGGCGTGGGATGGACCGTCACCGAGACGATCTCGGGCTCCGACGGCATTCCGCCGCCCGCCGACAAGCCTTCACCCTGGCTCCCGTCGCCTTTGTCGCGATCTCGCCGGTTATTCGCCATTATCCAGCTCCACCATCAAAGGACAATCCAGAACTCTTGGCCATTGCGGTTGACCTTCAGCAAAATCTGCTGCCCGGCATTCGTCGCCCCCTTAATGGCGGCGTCGAGACGAGCCGGACCGGCCACCGGCCGATTATTGACCTCGAGGATGAGGTCATTGGCCTGGAGCCCCGCCACGGCGGCCCGGGACCCGACCAGAACCTCGGCCACCTGGGCACCCTTGGCTCCGGGAACCGGAACGGCGCCCGGCACACCGGTGATCGGACGCGGCGCCTGGAAGGTTTCGATCTCCATGCCCAGCCAGTTGAACTCGGTCGGAGGCTTCGGCATGACGGCCGGACCACCGGGAACCGCGACCATGCCGGGTGCAGTGGGGGCCATGCCGCCCATGGGCGGCTGCGCCATGTCGGCAATGGTCGGAGCCTGGACCGCTGCGGCGGCCAGACCGGCGGGTCCCGCGACCAGGGTCATGTTGCGCACATCGCCATCGCGCAGGACGCCGAGCCGCACCGACCGTCCGGCATGCATCTCGACCATGATGGCGGAGACTTCTTCCGGCAGGCGGACAGGACGGCCGTCCACCTTGAGCAAGACGTCGCCGGGCCGCAGCCCCGCCGTCGCCGCCGGAGTATTGGGCGTGACGCCGGAGATGAACACTCCGCGTCCGACCGGTACGCCGGTCTGGGCGCCAAGGCGCTGCGACATGGGAGTCAAGGCGGCGCCCAAAAGCGTGACCCGGCCGGTTCCGGCGGCGGTCGACTGCCCGCCGCGCGGCCCCTGAATATTGATGGCCAGGCTTCCCGGCGGCTGCGCGAAGCGGTAAGCCCCCCCGCCGAGTCCCGGTGCGGCGATGGGCGCGGCACCGCCCAGCATCTGATGGCAATTGGCGCAGTTCATGTTCTGACGGCCGTCGGTATGGGGCGAGACGGCGCCCATGGGAATCGGCGGCGGCGGAATCGGGGCGGCGATGGGCATCATCGGCGCGGGCCGCCCGTTTCCGGCCGGAATCAGATCGTGGCAGGTGGTGCAATCCATGTTCTGGCGGCCATCGGTGTGGGGCGCCCTAGTCCCGGCGAAAATGGCCGGACCCGCCGCGCCCACGCCGCCGCCCATGGGGCGCTGCATGGCCACCAGGCCCATGGAGGCCCCCTCGGCGGTGGAGGTCGGCAGCCAGCCCACTTCATCCAAGATGAACAGGCGGGCCTGATTGCTGGGCACGGCGAAGCCTATTCCGGCAAAGGCGCCGTTGGGGGTGTAGATGGCGGTATTGATGCCGACCACCGTCCCGTTGGAAATCACCAGCGGACCGCCGGAATTGCCCTGGTTGATGGCGGCGTCGGTCTGCAGCAGGTTGGAATGGGTCACGCCCTCGATCACCATGGACTTGCGCTTGGCGGAAATGATGCCGCGGCTGACGGTCATGTCCAGACCGAAGGGAGTCCCGATGGCGATCACTTCGTCGGCGACCTGCACCCCGTCGCTGTCGCCCAGAACGGCGGCTGTCAACGGCGTCTTGGGGGCGACCTTCAGCAAGGCGAGATCCAGAGCCTCGTCCATCTTGATGATTTCGGCGGAATAGCGGGTCGAGCCCACGTCGTCCTGCACGGTAACGAACACCGAATTGGCGCCGCGCACCACATGATAGTTGGTGACGATGAAGCCGTCGTTACGGACGATCACGCCGGTGCCGATGTTTTCCACCGACCGGGTGGCGGGATTGGCGAAATGGGGCAGTCCGTCAGGGTTGGCCAAGCCCAGGGGATCGGGCATGGCCTGCCCGTTGGCCGATGACGCGGTCACGGCGACGACGCTGTTGCGCAGCAAGGTGACGACGCTGGAGAACGGCCCCCCGGCCCCAATGGGAGCCGGTCCGAAATCCACCATGGGAGGCATGGTCGCTATAGCACCGGCGGCCGAGGGCGGCGCCACGCGGGCACCAGCCGGAACCGACATGGCCGGATTGACGGCTGCCGACGGCCCGCCCTGCTGTACCGGAACATTGACGGCAGGGCCGGTGCCCCGCCCCATCTGCTCCAACATGGCGCCGAGACGAAGACCGCCCGAGGACTGCCGGTAAATGAAGGCGCCAAATAGGACGACCAGGGCAACCACGCCCATGAGCATCAGATAGCGCTTCAGATCCTTGCCGCAGGAAGCATCGCCGCGCCCGCCGTCTTCTACGTCACCATTGAACATGGCCATCAACCATCGATGTCAGGGTCTGAAGCGGTCCCCTTGTTGGAACGAGGCAACCGCACGGATTGCACCCCGGAGGCCAACGCGACCAAGCCAAGGATGAGCAGGGCCACCGGCACCGCTCCGCGCAGGAACTCGGTCACCGACCACCACCATGCCGTCACCCCCAGCAATCCGAGGGCAAGCGCCAGCAGTCCGAAAATCACGCTTGGCATAAACGTTACTCCAGTCTTGATGCAGAGCGAATGGCGCTACGCCACCCCGTCGTCCCCTGGGGCGTCGTCGCCGCCGCCGTCACGCGCCTCGCGTTTTAGCAGGCGCAATGCATACGCCGATATAATCAAGTTTCCAACACCAGTAAAGACAAAAGGTGCCGGCGGGCCAACATAATCAAATAAAAACCCGCCGACCTGAACAAAGAAAATAATACCAATGCACCCAATAACATTAAATGCGCCAAGCACAGACCCAAGCAAATCCCTAGGCGCGTAGTCAACTGTTAATATTTGAGGCGCCACAAAACAACCAGCCTGCCCGGACGCAATCAACAAGATGGGCAGTACGATGAACCAGTCGAACGGATTGATGATGAAACCCAACATTATGAATCCCAGGGCGGAGAGCACCATCCCGAGCAGAACCGCCTGAATGCGGCCGAAATGCTCGATAAACGACCGCCAAACCGGGATCGAGAGCATGACCACCGCCCCCATCAGCCCGATCAAGATTCCGGCCCGCGCCGCCGCCTCGGCCTGCCCGACCTTGATCAGATCGGCAAAGTAGATGAACCACAGCATGAGGAAGAGCCCTACGAACACCATGTCGCTGCGGGCGAACAGCGAACTGGCGAAAGCCAGGCGCAGGCGGGGCTCCGCCTTCACCAAGCTCCAGACCGCCCGCCAGGGAACCGAGGTTTCCTGGGTGCGCGGAGCGACATCCACCAGGAATTTCCCCGCCAGCCAAGCACCGGCCAGGGAGACCGCCGCCGTCAGCAGCATGGTCACGGCGATGCCCGCATGGGCCGGGATCTGCATCAAAACAGCGTAGACCAGCGTCACCCCGAAGGCCATCATGAACGCGGTATTGGACATCAGGCGCGCCCGGGTGTCGTCGTCGCTGAAATCCCCGGCCAGGGCCGACAATTGAGGCCATACCGCGCCGCTGCCCGCCGACATGATAACCCGCGAAACGTAATAGACGACCAGCGCCCCGATGGAGGCACCGCCGATCCAGGGGCTGAGCGGCGCGATCACCGCACCGATGGCGGCGACCAGAAAACCGGCCACGATGATCCTGACCCGCCCGATCCGATCCGACAGGTAGCCGAGATAGGCGAAGATGAAGATATCCAGAACCTCGGTCACCACCTGCACATTGGCATTGACGGCGCCGGCGGTTTCGAATGAGATATTAAGAACGTTTCGCAAGAATAGCGGCTGAATAGCAACCACCAGGGTCATGAAAACCATGCACAACGCCGACAGCAAATAAAGGGCGTTGTGCTGGCGCACTTTAACTTCTGCCGCAGCCGCTTCCACTCGAGACACCCGTCACCTCCGATTCGGTCAGACTATAACAGCGAGTCGGGGGCGGTTGACAACACATAAACACTGGGTTCATACGAAGGTACCCCGTAATCCGCCGCTGCAGCGGATTGCGTATATATGCTCGAAACAAAAAGTCTCGATTTCCTGCCGCCGCCCTCGGATTCGGATCAGATGCTCTCTTCACCAGAAGATAACGATAATCGAACGCAACATGCCGGACTTTCCCGCATGCGGACTTATGCTACGGCTTTGCTTGCCTTGATCTCCGCTGTGTTCGCATTCTCCGTTTGGGGCGAGAAAGCCTGGCCCTGGCTGGCGCCGGTTCGGGCCTTCGCCGAAGCCGCCCTGGTCGGCGGCATCGCCGATTGGTTCGCGGTTACCGCCCTGTTTCGCCATCCTTTCGGACTTCCCATCCCCCACACCGCCGTCATTCCCCGCAATCACGGCCGGATCGCCGCCGCCATCGGCCGGTTCGTCGCAGACAACCTGCTGGCGTCGCAGGCCCTGGCCCAACGGCTGGAGGAACTCGATACCGCCGGACGGCTGGGGCGCTGGCTGGCCCGGCCTGAGACGGCGGCCATGATCGCCGCCCGGATCGCCGGATCGCTCCCCCCCATCGTCGATACAATCGGCGAGCAACGGTGGCGCAGCACCATCGGCGGCGGTCTGCGCAAGGTGGTCGATACCGCCATCACCGCCCCGCGCATGGCCAACATCTTGTCCTACATGGTGGGGCGCGGCTATCACCACGCCATCTTGGATCATCTGGTGACCGAGGCCCGCTCCTTCGTCGCCCAGAACCGTTCATTCATCCGCGCCAAGGTCGCCAAGGAATGTCCGGAATGGCTGCCGCTGTGGGTGGAGACCCAGATCGCACAGGGCGTCACCCAAGGCATCGACGGCTCACTGGGGGAGCTGACCGCCCCCGACCATCCCTGGCGGCTGAAATTCGAGCTCTTCGTCCACGAAACCATCGACGGCATGACCAATTCGCCGCATTTTGCCCAGCGGATCGAGGAGGTCAAGATGCAGGTTCTCGACGATCCCGCCCTGGATGCCTATCTCCGCCAGTTGGGAAGCAGCGCCTACGACCACCTGATGGAGGAGGCCAAGACCATGGAGATGCTCCTTGAAAACGGCCTGCGCGAGATCGGTCAACGGCTGGAGCACGACACCGCCATGCGGGCGACCCTGAACCGCTGGCTGCGCGACGCCACCGAAGCCTTGCTGGTGCCCCGGCGCGAGCTGATAGGCTCGCTGATCACCGATCTGGTCATGCGCTGGCGCACCCCGTTCCTGATCGAGAAGCTGGAAAGCCATGTGGGCAAGGATCTTCAGTATATCCGCATTAACGGCACCGTGGTCGGCGGCCTGGTAGGATTGGCCATCTACACGGTCACGACGCTGGCTCAGCGCAAGTGCATCAGCTCGTTTTTCTAGAGTTTCTCGATTTCTGATTCGGCTTGAATGCGAGAAACTCTAGGCTCGGCGGGAGCGGGCGGAGCCTCCGCCGACGGCGGGACACTCGCGGGGGCGGGCGGATTTTCCGGCTTGTGGGCCGGGCGCGTCCATTGGATGGCGGCTCCGGCGGCGCAGGCCGAACAATAAGGCGCCCATGACCCCGAGGTAGCGCCGCAAGCCTCGCACACCCAGGTGGGCGCTGCCGGAGCTTCGCGTTCACGGCGGCGCCAGATTTCCGCCCGCTCCGCTCCGCCAGGCTCCTTGTCCTCGATCTCGGCCATCAGCCGACATCCCAACGCATCGGGCGCGATCTTCAGCGCCGCCATGAGGTGACGGCGGGCGACGCCCCATTTGGCGGCGGCGACGGCCGCTTCCCCGGCGGCAAGGTGGCCTTCGGGATCATGCGGAGCCCATTCCGCCAGGACCTCAAGCCGCTTCAAACGGCTTTCGGCATCGTCTTCGCGCCACAGCGGCGAGCAGGTTTCCAGCAAAATCCGTGCGGGAGCGCTCCGCCAGACCGCGGCCAGGACCGCTTCGGCTTCGGACCGGCGACCTTCGGACACCTCCTGCCGAAGCACGTGCAGAGCCGCCGGGAGAAAGCCCGGATCGGCGGCCAATGCCTCACGCGCCAGCCGTAAGGACCGAGCGGGATCGTCCTGGGAGTCCAGGCATGCCTGCCCTTCCAGCACCACGGCCCGCCATCGCGCGGCCAAGGCCGGCGACAACCGCCCGGCGGAAAGAGTGGCGTCGATGCATGCCTGGGCCGCCGCCCACTCGCCATCCCGGAGTTTGGCGGCAAAGGCGGCCGCATCCTCGGCGCTGGGATCGGCGGGGGCGGCAGGCGTCTCGACGACGGCGACGGGAGCAGGCGGCGGCGCGGCCTTGACCGGCGGCGGCGGCTCTCTTTCGACCACCGGCGGTGCGGGCGGCTTCTTCGCGAACAGACGTCCCTTGGCCGGCTCGGGCCGGAGCGTCGCCGCCGGAGGCGCAGCGGGGCGCGGTATCAGCCGGTCCAGGCGGGCAGCAAGCTCGGGACTGTCCAGCAACCGGGCCGCCTCTGCTCCGAGGCGGCGGCCGTCGCCGACATCGCCGCTTTCGGCCGCGTCCAGCGCCGCCAAAAGGGCGAGCATTCCCTTTTCCCGTCCCCGGGCCTGTCGCGACTTGCCCAGCTTGGCAGGCAGATCGGCCACCAGCGCCGACAGCCGCGTCAGGCCGGAAAACAGCATGAACACCGCCAGAAGAATGCCGAGAAGCACGGGGACATTGGTGTCCACATGCCACCCCAGCCATTCCACCTGCACCGTCCCGGCATTGTCCGAGAACCACAAAGTGGCCAGCACCACCGGCGACATGAAGATCAAAAGGACGATAAGGCGCAACAGCATGGTCACTCGTCCCGGGACGCGGCGACGGTCATAACCGTCGCCGACAGTTCAGACAACACCGCGTCCACGGTCAGACGCAATTCCGCCGCTTCCAGCCAGGGCTGGATGGCAGCCATGCCGGGACCTTCGGCATGGCGCAGCACCGTGACCGCCCCGGCCAGATCGCCGCCCGCCAGCAGCCGGGAGGCGCTGTTTAAGGCCCCGTCGATGCCTTCATTGCTGTTTTCCGCCCGCCGAACCACCACCGCAGATCCCAGCCAATGCCGGATATTGGCAGGAATCCAGCTGCTTTCGGCGACGTCGTCGAGCTTGCGCGCCGCCGCCGCCGTCATGCGGAAGCTCTCGGCCAGGGCCACGCGGGAGACCACCCCGGTCCCCGCCCCCATGGTCAATGGCGCCAGCTTGTCGGCGCCGCCCTTCTCGGCCAGAGCCAGGGCCGCCTTCAATTGGGCGGGATAAGGCGTGCCCCGGTCCACCGCTTCCCGCAGTTGCCCCAGCACCGCCAGGAACAAGGGTGCGCGGTCGCGGCGTTCGGCGATGCGGCGAAAAGCCGCTTCCGCCTTTTCCACCGCGCTGGACAGCTTGGCGGCGCCCCCTTCGTCGGTCGCCAGCTTGCGGACCACGTCCAGATCGCCCTTGATGGCGGCCACCTCGGCGGACAGACGCGCCATCTGCGCCTGATCGGCGGCGGCGGCTGCCTCCTTGCGCGGTTCGTGCTCCTGCTTGCGGATCACGGCTTCAATCACGGTCAACCGCCGGTCGGTCTCCGCCAGCCGCATGGCCAAAGGCCCCAGGGAGGCTTCCAGCATCTCCACCCGTTCGTCCAGGCCGGCCGGTCGGGGCGCGGCGGCCGTGGAGCCCATCTCGTCCCCCAGCCATTTGGCCCAGGGGCCGGGAAGGCCGCCGAGACGCGGCGCCAGCAAGGGCCAGGCCAGCACGCCGCCCACCAGGATCACGGCCAGATACAGAACCACCACCTGGCCGCCGCCGTCCCGGCGTCGCGCGGGGCGGCGTCCGCCCAGGGGTTGTTCTTTTTCGTTGCTATCCATCAGGCTCCGCTCCCACTGGCTTCGCTGCCGCCGATCAGGCAGGCAGACCCGCCGGGGCGATCTTCATGATCGCCGACCTTTTTGGCAAGCCATTAACTAAGTGCCGCGAGCGGCCTGCGGACGCGGCCCGCGCACGGCCCCGCGGGGCTCCCGAAACGAAACATCCCAACGCCCGCCAAAGCGAGACGTCGAGATGCGCATCATCGGGTCCGAAGATCAGATCAGATCCGGTGGGCGACCCAGCTGATCAGGGGCAGCTTCCACGCCCGCTGGAACACTACGGAAACCAGGCCGAGCAGGGAGAACACCAGAACCCCCATGGACGAGAAACCGAAAATCCACTTCCCCAGAACGGGAACATGCAGCGCGAACAGCGCCAAAACGCCCCACATCCAGATCACCAGCCCCTGCTTGGCGTGGAAGTAGACGAATTCGTCGTCCCGATCCACCAGAAGCGGAACGAAGCACAAGACGCTGAGATAGGACAGCGCCGCCATGACCGTCGTGCGCGCACCGAGCGTGCTGCGAAGGATAGCTTCAGTCATTCCCCCCTCCTCCTCGTTCAGGCCAGCGCGTCGCGCAGTTCGACTTCCTCGTCGCTCTGCGCCGATTCGATATCACGGCTCTTCATATACGCGTAAACCGCCCCGGCGCCAACAACGCCGAGAATGATCGGCCCCCACGCGCCCAGACCGAGACCCAGACCGAGGCCCAGCCCCTTACCGGTCCAGATGGTTCCACCGACGACCTTGGCACCGGCGGCGGCCTTGCCCGCGCCAAGGGCGACCTTGGTCCCGGCGCCCTGGGCGGCGGCAACATTGGCAGGAGCCGCCGGAGCGGCAACGGCGGTGGCAACACCCGTCTTGGCGGCGATGCCGGTCTTGGCGACGGTTCCGGTCTTGGCGGCGCCCGTCTTGGCAGCCCCGGCCTTGGCGGCGGCGCCCTCGCGCTCCATCTCGCCCATGGCGGCGGCGGCCTTGGTTCCGGCCGGGGCCCCTGGGGGGCAAATAACTCCGTTGGCGATCTGAGCTGGCACCTCGGTTCTCCTCACAATCAAGTAGCGCGGGACTGAAAACGCCAGCCCCCCTTCAGACTAGCGGCATCAATAACATGAGATCATTGCTGAGGACAACACGTTACGAGGACAACGTCACGACAGCGGAGAAGTTGCGACCAACTATTATTTTCTCTCTCAGAAGAGCAAAAGAGAATTAGTCGCACTTTCCCGCCTTTGGCGTCTTGCAGCCGCCGCAGCCGAGACCGCAACCTTTGCCCCGATAGAAACGCCGCGCCGCCCAGGCCCCCACTAAAGCGACCACGGCGAGCGCGGCGGTCACATCCCAAAGATCAAGCATGACGAGCACCTCATGGCCGGGGACTTTCGAGTGCCACAGGAAACAAGCCACCGTCAACATCCAAAGGGATCGTTCCCAAGCCGACCAGGATTGAATACGTCAACCCCGTCCGGTTTGGCGCGCATGCAATTCACTCTCAACAAAATATCTGGAGATGAAGCGCATAGTCATCCCCAGCCGAAGATCACATGACCCGAAGAGAAGTTGAGAGGAGCTATCAACGCATTTTCTGTTTGCCTGGGCTCTTGTTTCAATTATTCTTGCCAGGCTGTACGTGAGGATTCGGAGTGTAGAGTCATGGCCGCTCAGGCTGGAGGGCAGATTTTGGCAAACGCCGCCGCCCCGGCAAAGGCTTCGGCTGCCGCGGGGGTCGGGACCGGCGGAGCCGCCCTCGGCGTCGGGAGCGGCATCATCGCCTCTCCGGTCGGGACAGCCGCCATCGGCAACGCCATGCTGACCGGCAAGGGTGTCTGTCTCGGGCTCGGACTGGGACTCGGTGCCTGGGGACCCGTGCTTATCGGCATCGCCGGGCTGGCGGGCGCCGCCTATCTGGTCGGCAAATTGAAAAACTGCAAGGCGGAGGTTGATGCCGCCGCCGATGCGACTTAAGCGAGGATACGACAATGGCTGAGGCAATCTTGCTCGAAACCGAAAATACCCCCTGCGGCTGCCGCTCCTATCTGATGGCGGGCCTGAGCTATCTGGGCATTCTCTGCTTCGTCCCGCTGCTGATGAGCCGGGACGACGAATATGTGTACTTCCACGCCAAGCAGGGCTTGGTCTTGTGGATGTGGAGCGTCCTGGCCATGTTCGCCCTGCATCTTCCCCTGATCGGCAAGTGGCTGTTTGGTTTCTCGTCCATGGGCGTGCTGGTTCTGTCGGTGGCTGGTCTGGCCTCGGTGGCGCTGCGCCGCACCTGGCGCCTGCCGCTGGTCGGCTATTTCGTCGCGTTGATCTGATCCAAAGCCGCTCGACAAGCCCGCCGGTTTCAGGCGCATAGCGGCATTCTCGCCGCCGTAAGGAAAGACAGACACGATGCAGGACCTTTTCCTGGCCAAGGTCGAAAGCGCCATGCAGGCGTCTCAGGTTTCCGCCCTCGCCGGTCAGACCGCGACGGTCACCAAGGTGTCGGCGGCCACCAATCTCGCCACCATCACCCCCACCGCCGCCGGACAAGCGCCAATCATCGTCAAGCTGGACGCGACCCGGCAGGTGGTTGAACTGCAGGCTCTGGTCGGCAAGACCGTGATGGTCGGCAAGACCCCCGCCGCCATCGGCGGTATCGGCAACTGGATCGCCTTGACCCCGGTCACCGGCGCCAAGGCCGCCGCCGCCGCCACGGGCGCGGGACAATTGGTGATGATGAAGGTGGAAGGCACCGCCGCCGCCGTCAACCTGCCCGCCCTGGCCGGCAAGAGCTTCACCATCGCCCAGCCCCCCGTCGCCGCCGGAACCAAGGCGGCCGGCATGCTGTATCTGAACCCGGTCGGCGGCGGCGATCTGATCGCCATCAACGTCCAGAACGCCGCGACCCAGACCGGCGGCCTGGTGGGCAAGACCTTCGTGATCGCCCCCAGCCCCGTCATCGGCGGCACCACCGGCAAATTCCTGGTCCTGAAGCCCCTGACCGCCGGAGCGGGCAAGGCCGTCGGCGGCGGCGCCATCGCCGCCAAATTCATTCCGGCCGCCGTCACCGGCACCGGCGGAGCCGCCGCCGTGGGCGCTGGATCAGCCTCGTCGCTGCTGACCGCCGGAGCCGGCACCGTCACTCCCATCACCGCCGCCGGAACCGGCAGCGCCATGCTGTCCGCCAAGGGGCTTGGCCTCGGCCTCGGTCTGGGACTCGGCGCCTGGGGGCCGTTCCTTCTGGGGGCCGCCGGACTGGCCGGGGCCGCCGCGCTCTATGTCTGGGCGCGACGCCGCCACGGCACCCCCGACCTGTCCGATGATGCGCTCCTGGCTGCGGCCGGGGAAGAATAAGACCGACATCCGAACCACAAGGACCATCGTAATGCCCTTTCACCTTGCCCCCTATCTGGCGAAATCCGTTCCCGGCGTCGGCGTTCTCGGCGCCCTGGTCGGCGGCGCCGCCGCCTTGGCCAAGAACGTCCGCCTCCTGAAGGAAAAGCGCATCACCAATACCGAAGCGGCCATCGATACCGGCAAGGAAACCGTCGGCGCCGGCCTGGCCACCGCGCTTTCCGCCGTGGCCGCGACCGCCGTCGGCGGCGGCCTGGTTGTATCGCTGGGCACCGCCTTGGTGGCCGGCGTTGCCGCCAAATATGCCTGGGATCGCGGCGTCGATCTGGTCGAGAAGGAACTGAACCGCGGCAAAGCTGCCAACGGCGCTTCCGACGAGGACATCTTGCGGGACGAACTGGCCTGACGCCCTCCGGTTCCGGCCGACCGCCCCCTTCGGAGCGGCATGGCAGAAACCAAGCGGGGCCGAAAACACCCCACGGCGGATGGGTCAGTCTGTCGAAAGGTTGATCTTGCGCATTCCCTTGACGCAGAACCGCCGATGCCGAGCCAGGGCGGCATGGTTTCGCATGATGGAATCGCAGTCGGGGCAGCTGATCAGCTTGACCGAGGTGTCATGCCCGGTCCGCCGGTCGGCGGCCTTGGACGGTCCATGCCCGCCCGATTGCGGATGGCCGTGCTCGCAGATTTCGCGCAGTGTTATGAAAACCGACGCCACGACGTCCTGTTTCGGCTTGATCGCCCGACCGCAGCAGCCCGCCCACGCCAGCACGATTTTTTCCGCAAGTCTGGCCAGATCATCGTCACGCATGGCGTGGCAAACGAAATGATCGCGGCCTATGCCTCAAGATCGCTGACGGGTTCGCCCAATTCCCCTGCGAATTTGCGGCATAGATAGACACTACACAATGCCGCCACAGCGAGAACCGAAAGAACGCCCCACCCAATACCGGCACTGACACAGATCGCCAAGGTCTTGCCGACCATCGGCGACATTGTCAATGCCTTTGCCCCTCCAATATTCGTAGCGACCATTATCATCTCCCACGACGCCCACCATCCTGGTTGGCGATCGTCACATTTTATTACATGTCTGGGGGGGGGGGGGTAGCAAGTAAAAATTGTGGATAATTAGACGCATTTTATATTATACTCTATTTATATCCCATGCATTATTCATTCGCATCTCATTTATACTAAGAAATATTGGTTGGAACCGATCAACAGCGCCCTCAGCCGCGGGCGACGCCTTCCGTCCAACCTACGCCGCGACAAGATTCGCGCCGATTTGGCTCCAGCCGATCCAAGATTTTGGAATGAGCGGCGCGCCTTCAAATATGAGGCGCGACGCTCAGGCGAGCATTGGGCGAGCGGCCAAACGGCCGGAGAACCGCGCTCGGGCAGAAGGACCAACATAAAGCGAGATCATCGTGCGTCATGTGTGGACAGCCCCTGCGTTGCAAGGAGATTTTTTCGCGCTGACGCCCCGGTCGGGTGCAGTCATGTGTCCGGCCTGTTTGCGCGGCACTCTGACCGCTGGCCATGATGTGATCCGTGAAACGGCTCCCGATCAGATTTACGACCTTGGCGGCCATGACGTACGCTGGGTTTTGCCGTTCCTTGGATTGACCGGTCGCCATCACGCTTTCATCGCCCTCGCAACTGGTTGTTCCTCGCGCTCTTTCTCAGGCGGCCTGTGCTGCCGCGTCGTGATAGAGGCCACCCTTGGCGAGGATGGCCCAGGCGGTGCGCGCCATCTTGTTGGCCAGGGCGACGGAGATCTGCCGTGCCGTCTTACCCCGCGCCATCATGCCCGCCAGCCATGTGCCTTGCTCTTTGCGCCGCCGCCATAAAGTGCCGGTGGCGCCGACCACCAGGAGCGACCGCAGATAGCGGTCCCCAGCCTTGGTGATCGGCCCCAGCACGGTTTTGCCACCGGTGGAATTCTGCGATGGCACCAGCCCCAGCCAGGCGGCGAAGTCTCGCCCCGTCTTGAAGCGCTTGGGATCGCCCATGGCGGCAACGATGGCGCTGGCGATCAGCGGGCCGATGCCGGGAATGGAGGCGACCCTCTGGCTGTCGGCGTCGTTACGGTGCCATCTCAGGATTTCGTGATCCAGCGCATCGATCTTGGAGTCGGTCTCACGCACATGCGCGGCCAGCATCGCCATGGCTTCACGAGCCGCCTGAGGCAATGCCGCATCCGGTGCGTCCAGCGCACAGACGACCAGCCTTGCCAGCCCACCTTGCCCCTCCGGTTCGATGATGCCGTATTCGGCAAAATGCGACCGCAGCGCATTGCCGAGCATGGTGCGCTGGGTCACCAACAGGCGGCGGGTGCGATGGAGCATCAGCACCGCTTGCGCCTCCTCGCTCTTGACCGGCACGAACTCCATGTGCGGCCGTGTCACCGCCTCGGCGATCGCCGCAGCGTCGGCTGCGTCGTTCTTCCGTCCTCGCTTGACATAGGGCTTGACCCGCGAGGGCGGGATCAGGCGCACCTCATGCCCCAGTTTGGCCAGCGTCCGCGCCCAATAATGGGCTGAGGCGCACGCCTCCATCCCCACCACGCAGGGCGACAGCTTGGCGAAGAACGTCACGACCTCGGAGCGGCGCAACTGCCGCCGGATCGTCACGGCACCGTCGCCATCGACCCCGTGGACCTGGAAAACCCGCTTCGCCAGATCAAAACCAATCGTGCTAACCTCGGTCATGGACGGCCCCCTTCAAATGGTGTGTCTCGACAACCACCATCTTGGCGCATTGCGACGCCGGTGAGCAGGGGCCGTCCACCCCATCATATTTGACGCACGATGATCTGAACGCAAATCCCCGCATGGCTTGCGCCCAAGTTGCAATATTGCGAATCAGTTGCGGCAGCGACGTGAGTATTGGAGTGTGCCGCGCAAGTCACGGGGAAGAAATGGCCCCCACGGCTTAATTCAGACCGGTCCCCATGGCTGCTTTTCCAGATCAGCCCCCCTGTCCCGGGCTTATTGCGTCCCTGAAACAAGCCCGATGGGATGCCGACGGCGGGAATCGGGGCACAGCAAGCCATCCGTCCGACCCTGTGCAGAATCGACGATCACATCAGTTCATCGGGGCGGCACTCTCGCCCAGAGCCATGACGAAGGCCGCATGCAGCCTCTTGATGGAGAATGGCTTTTTCAGGAAGCAATTGGCTCCGGCCGCCAAGGCCATTACCTCGGCGCTGTCGCCTTGCACCCCGGTGGCCACGATTATGGGAATGCTCGGGACAATCCCGTCCTGCCCGGCTCGGATGCGCCGGATACATTCAATGCCATCCATGCCCGGCATCATCCAATCCATGACGATAATGTCAGCACCGCCTTCACGCAGGACCTGCATAGCCTCGTTACCGTCCTCCGCCTCAACGACCTCCGTCACGCCGAACTGATGCAAGACGACCTTGATCAGCGTCCGCATTTGCGGCGAATCCTCGACGATGACTGCTCGCTTGCAACTGTGATGCATGGTCAAAATCCAGACTGTGATTGCTGCGTGGCGTCACGCAACAATTATAACAAGAACGGCAAATGGCATATATATATATATATCTGGCAATACCAAGCGGAAGGTGAGCGCCGATCTTCACGGCATCTGCAGCAACACCAGCCTGGGCTGAATTAACCGAAATCGTACGCCCCGCCCATTAGCCGCTCCGGCGGCTCAGCCCCGCCCGCAGCAGCTTCGCCTCCATAGTCCCGACATCGAAAGCCCCCCCATCCCGAGGCACCATGTCCTCCAGCAGAATCGGGCAGGATCGGGGCAGTTCAATGGCGGTCGGCCGAATCTGCCCGGCCGCCTCGCGGACCTGCAGCCAGATATCTTCCATATCCAGATGACGCCGAAAGCCCGGCCGCCAGACGAGGGCCAGCTGGGATTGGGTGAAATCCAGGCGCTGCAATTGCCCGCGATCATCGTAGGCCGCAAGCTTCACCAGGGCCAGCAAGGCGCGAAAGATCCACCCGGCCGCCTGATCCACCTTCAAAGTCGCCCCGTCTTCGATCTCTTGAGCCAGCGCCTGGGGATCGAGCCCCGCCGGACAGGTGGCGACGGGCAGGCGCCGCAGCAGCGCCGCCTGATCGCGGCACCATCCCACCCAATCGGCATCACGGTCCGTGGTTGTCATTTGATCACGCCTTGCCGCAGGAAGCCCGCACCCGACCGAACCATCTATTTACCCTGCGCGGCGCCCTTCTGTCACCGCCCATGGAGATCACCTTCCCCCAGGCAACCATGAAATGGCGAAAACTCTCCGCGAATCTGATAAGACGTAATTCAAGACCTCATGTGATGGGATGGACGCGGCAAGTGACCAGGAAATGCGGAAAGCCGGTTTGCGACAATGCGGCCTCCTGTGCCGCGGACACGGAGCGGACGCCCCCCCCTTCCGCCACCAGGCGCGCCAAGGCCAGGACGCCGAAGCCCCGTCGAAGCGATCTTCGGGACGCCGGTCCGACCGACGCCGTGCCCGCCCCACCGCCCCCCGCTCCGGCCGTCGAAGCCGCGCCGGCCGTGGCGACGGGTCCGTCCGTCAAAACCGGGCTGGGCGAGGTCCATTGGCAAAAGCGGGAGGAAGCGGGCATCTTGGATGGCCGCGAAAGCCTGTTCATCAAGATCTGGAACGCTATTTCCTCGTTCCGGACGCCCAAGGCGCCGGTCCGTCCGAAGACGCCGAAGAAACGGCCCGAAGCGGAGCTTGACCCTTATGCCGATTTATTCGGCTAGATGTGAAGTCTCAGGAGGTTGCCCACTCGATCTGAACCATCCGGCTCCGGCCGTCACTCTGATGGAGATCGCCGAGGGCGACAGCTTTCATGATCCACTCCCCTTGAGGGCGTGTCATTGAACACTGATGGCGGAGTGATCACGTGACCGATTGAAACCAGGATTATGGGATCAGCCGAACCCGGGGGCGACCGCGGCCCCCTCTATGCGGTAGCCAACGGGCTCAACACGCGCCTCGTCCGCCGGTATCAATTGCTTGACTGCTCTTGGAGATCGAGCACAATTCCTACAGGAGAGCGGTTTCGCCAATTCGCCCTCCCCCCGCGAGGCCGGCCGGGCCGCCTTCGACAACCACCCGGTCGGCCATCTGCATTTTGGGAGAACGGTATGCGTCACTTTGGCCTATCTGCCGCCGCCAGTTCGTCACCGCTCCAGGCTCCGGTTTACATGGCTGGGTTTGACTGCCGCTTTCGCCGGTGCCGTAATCGTCTGGGGCCGGCAGGGGGCCATCATTCGCGTCACCCGCCGCACCTTGCTCTACACCGAAACCGCCATGTCCAAGACACATCTCTTGATACCGGCAAAAACAGCATCGACAACAACCGCGACATGACCCGCTCCCACAGCTTCGTCCTCGACATCATACTCAAGAACGATATCTCCAAAGTGGCGCAAACTCCTTCAAAGTCACTCTCAGTCTTGATCACATCCTGGCACGCAAGGCGATCTAATCAGCGCCAAACAACCCTGGAGGACATTTGGCGTGTCGAATGACGGATTTTCGATCTCCGAAATCATAGAAATTTCCGAAAAGGCAGTTAGTGCGGGTGATTTCGTGCGTGCAATTAGACTGTACAGCGCGTGGATCGACATGAATCAATCTGATGATATGTTGTTTCTGGCGCATTTTTATCTTGGCGTTGCATATCGCAAGAATTATCAATTTGAACTTGCCGCCAGTTCGTTCAAAAACTCTTTGGACTTAAACAAAGAATTTATGAATTCTTACATTCTGATGCAATACTGTCAAATAATGGCAACCACCAACGACACACCCACTGGCGGGGTGAGCCAAGTTCCCGCATGCTCTCAAGATAAATTGTTTAAAGATATTGCTAAGTTACGGCGCAAATAAAATCAGAAGCGATAAAGCTCTGGCAGCTCCCGGCACATCGCAAGTCCTGTTAAGGGCTTGCAGCCCCCCCCCAGCCGCGATAAGACGAAGCCGTTTCCTCCCTTCCCGATGACGTCGAATCCCTGCGCCATATCATCGCCGGGCTGACCGGAAAGTTGGCGGCGGCGGCGGTCAGCACCTCTTCATCATCCCGCCCCTGTGGCTCACGTCGCTGTGTCGAGCGTGGCTGTCCCAGCACCAGGCAAGTCCGGCGCTCCTCTTTCTGTGCATTCGAGGCATTGGCGGTCATGGCTGTCCTGGTTTATCACTTCTTCATCAAGGCGGTGGGGATCTTGTTGTTTGCGGTGGAAATAGGATGGTTCGTGTTTCTGCCGTTCTGGAACGAGGCCAAGGAGTGGTGGAAACGTCGCGAAACCATCGGACGGTCACGGCGGTCCTTGCTGCCGGTGGGGTTCTTTGTTGCCACGCTTGTCCTGGCCCTGGTCCCGTGGCGCGCCCATGTCAGCGCGCCTGCCGTCATGAAAGCGGAACGCCATCTGGAGCTTTATGCCGCCAGCCCGGCCCGGATTGAACGCATCTTGATGGTGGAGGGAAGGCAGGTCGCCGAGGGTGAGTCCTTGGCGCTGCTATCCTCCCCCGATCTTGAGTATCGCCTGGCCCAGGTGGAGCGGCGAATCCTGGTCCTGGAATACGAACTGGCGTCGTTCTCATTCGATGCATCGGCCGCGGAAGCCGCAGGATAGTGCTCACCAAACACTCAGCCTATCAGCCGCGACAAATCGTAAGACTCTGGCCGATGGGCGGAAATCCGCTGAATAGCGGCACTTGATAAAATCGGGCATTGCGAACGAGGCGTGTCCAGAACGTCCATTCCATGAGCACCGAGACATTCCCGCCGAACGAGGTCTTGGGCATTATGACGCGAGCCCGCCTCACACACATCAACGCCTTGGCCTTCATGGCCACCCCGGCCGAATAGTAACGCGTTGCCGGCGGCTGCAGATGCAAGTAACGTCGTTGCCATTTGCGGGAAGCCCTGGGGGCATTCTTGGCCATGGCGCTACACAGCCCCCCGTTCCTCGGCACCACAGAAGTGGTGCGCCCTCTGCCTGAGCGTCGCGCCTCACATACAAGGCACGACGCTCGAGATTTCAGCCCGATCATGCCTCGTATGGTCAGCTCACTTTTGACGCGATCCTGGCCACGTGCAGAGTTTTTCGGCACATCACCACAGACAGCCTCATGGCGTTCCGTCTTCCATGGCCTGATGGTCGATTGCGCACTTCATTTATTGTGTGGCGGATGGACGCAATCAATGCATCCCGCAATGGCTTCAATGGTTCTCTCGAGAGAACCGCCATCAAAAGCAATTCCGTCAATTTTTCAAGCTTGTCTGGCGCCTCTATATGTGACAAATGCCTAACTGTATCTACAAAGCATTGATCAAGTGCGCTTTTGGTCTGTTGTGAGTTCGAATTCATGGTCCATTTGTTCGCATTGTTTATTTGATGAGGCCGCGTTTGGCGCGTATTTTTGGTTAATCCTTGAAAATCTGTTCCTCATGGATCCGCCGCAATGCCTCCTCAATATGATCGGCAACGGCGGGATTCTCGGCCAATTGCATCAGAGATTTGCCCCCAAACCTCTCCTGCGGCTCCGTCAACCAGATGCAGGCCTTATCCTCATCGCCGAACACATGGTTCGCCAAAAGGGTTAAACGGTGGGCTCGGCCGACACTGATCCCGGTCAGCACAGGTTGCGGCGGTTCGGGCGTGACTGTCTCAACGATGCCCTGTGGGTCATCTCCGACGAGAATCTGGCGGATCTTGGCGACGATCTCCGCCAGTTTCGCCTCTCGATCAGGTTCGCTATCCACCGTGATCATCATCGTCCAATAGGCTCCAAGCGCGTCTCAAAACCCTTGTTCGTCCAGACTTTCGCATTATCTACTGGGCCGGCCATCAACTGACAAGGTGCTAAGCGTGGACGAAATTGTTACCGCCAACGAACGGGAGGAATTGATGGCCAATTTGGCCATCCAGGTTGCTCTCAGCCACCAGCCCAAGGCCCCGACCACCTGCAGGGAAGCCTTCTTACTGGCCAGCATGCTGGCATATCCGGCGTCACCGGATGTCGGTGCGCCCAAATGGGAATTCCGCGTGGTGAGCCTCAACAAGTGGTCGGCCTCATGGGGCCGTTATAAAAGCCAGGTTCCTCACACACCGGATTTGCCGGTCGGTCACATTTCTTGGATCTCCATGCAACCCTTATCCCAGCCTCAGGTCGCGGGCTGGAATTCCTCATGGCGCCGAAGCATCGCCCATATGATCCGGGCGTTCTTGTTGGCGACGGCGACAATTGCCCGGTTCGCCCCGCGATGCTCTCGCAGCGCATTGATCCATTGGCTGAACGGATCACTCCGTCTCGCGGCCACCCGCACCACGGCTCTCGCGCCATGAACGAGCAAGGTTCGCAGGTGCTGATCGCCGCGCTTGCTGATCCCCATCAGAATCTATCGACTGCCACTGGAATGCTGTCGTGGGACAAGCCCCATCCAAGCGGAAAGGTGTCGGCCATTCTTAAACTCCTTGCCATCTCCGACCGCCGCGATCACGGCGGTGGCCGTTTTGGGGCCGACGCCACAGATGCGGGCGATCCGTTGACAAGCCGCATTCGCGCGGAAGATCTCCCCGATGCGACGGTCGAACGCTTTGATCCGCTGGTCGGTCTGACCAAGAAACTCGTGGAGTTCCGTGATGGTTTCCCGAGCCATGGTGGTCAAACCGTTGTTCGGATCGGAGATGATCTCGGGGATGGCGCGCCGGGCTCGAGTGATCGAAGCACCGATCGCGAAGCCACGGTCCAGCAGGAGGCCGCGCATCGGCATCCGCCCCGTGCAGTTGGAACACGCTCTTCTCCAGATCGATACCCATGTATGTGATCGTCATGATCTCCTCCAACATCTGATGCGCCCCTTTGCAAGCGTTGCCGCTTGGGGGGAGAGACGTCCATCCCATTAAGTGGAAGGCCAAGTATGGCGGGCTCGACGTGTCGGAAGCCCGGCGGCTGAAAGCGCTTGAGGACGAGAACGCCCAGCTGAAGAAGCTGCTGGCGGAATCCATGCTGAACGAGGCCGCGCTCCGCGATCTGCTGGGAAAAAAATGGTGAGGCCCGCCGCCAAGCGAGAAGCTGTCGCCCATCTGCGAAGCCAATTCGAGATGAGCGAGCGTCGGGCCTGTGCGGTGATCGCGGCGGATCGCACCATGATCCGCTACCGTTCGGTTTGGCCCGACGACAAAGCGCAGCGGATTGCCCAAGGCATCGACGATGGCGTGGATCTTGGTGGTCAGCCCGCCGCGCGAACGCCCGATCGCACGAGCTTCAGGCCCCCTTTTTTGCCCGCCGCATGTTGGTGCGCCCGGACGATGGTCGAGTCGATCATGACGTATTCGAAGTCGGGGTCGTCAGCCATCATGGCGAAAAGCCGATCCCATACACCGTCCTTGGACCAGCGGGAAAAACGGATGAACGCGCTGTTCCAATTGCCGAAAAAATTCGGCAGATCACGCCAAGGCGAACCCGTTCGGGCCAGCCATAGCACAGCTTCCAGGAAAAGGCGGTTATCCGCACCAGTCCTGCCGGGATCGCTGCGCTTGCCCGGCAAATGCGGCGCCATCCGATCCCACTGATGATCCTTTAAGATCAAACGGACCCCGCTCATTCAAGCCTCCTTCTCGAAAAGGAGTTTGAATCAGATTTTGGGGGCCGTGGGAATCTGGAGGGTTCTCTGAGCTCCGGCCAAGGAGGCGCCAGCCCCAAAGGAGCCGGACCTCTGAGAAGCCGGATTGAACGAAACCGCGGGACGCGGACGAGGTCTATGGGGATTTGACCATGGCGGTGGGCATGGCTGGCGCCATCCGCGCGGAGAAGCCGGCCGACGGAACGCACACGGGCGTGGTGATCGGTGCTGCAATGGCGACGGCGGTGGCCCGGAGGTGGCGATCAGCGGCAGTCGTGGTCGCCGTGATGGCCGAACGGACGTGAATTGGGCGAGCAGCGGCGACGCCGACGGCCACCGTCGGTGTAATCGCGGTCACGAGGGACGGAAGCAGAGCGACGGTCATGACGTGTCGATCCGGTGGTTGGCATGGCCGGCCGGCGATCGGGGGATGGGTGCGAGCGGCACCATGGTGCCGCCGCAGCATGGGCAGCGGCGGAGGTCGTGGCCAGTGAGACGGTGATGGCGATCACGGTAGTCATCCGGGGTGCCGGCCACCGCGATCGGCGGCGTCGGCACGGCCAGCAGGCGGCGGCAGGTTTCCAGCTTGGCGGCGCGGCGCCCATTGGCGAGAAAGCCGTAATGGCGGATGCGGTGGAAGCCGTCGGGGAGGACGTGGAGCAAGAAGCGGCGGATGAATTCTCCGGGCTTCAGCGTCATCACCTTCTGCTTGTCGTGATGGCGATAGTCCTTCCAGCGGAAGCTGACACCCCCATCCTCGATTCCGCTCAATCGGCTGTTGGCGATGGCAACCCGGTGGGTATAGCGACCGAGATAGGCCAGCACTTGCTCGGGTCCGCCGAACGGGCGCTTGGCGTAAACTACCCAGTTCGCCTTGCGCAGCGGCGCAAGGTAGCGGGTGAAACCGGCGGGTTCGGCGAGGGCAGCGAGGTCGGAGAAGAAGGCGAGTGTGCGCGCCGGAGAGAAAGTAGGCCACGGATCGGCGCCGTTGTGGTGCTGAGGGCGGCGTAAAAGTCGGCCAGTGATATGCCCTTCGTTTCTGATGATGACGAAGGGCGGGAGCATGAAGCCCGTGGATCTTTATCTGTTGGTGCGGCAATCGGTCTTCGTTGAAGGCCGGTCCCGGCGAGAGACTGCGCGTTTATTCGGCATTGCGCGCAAGACGGTAGACAAGATGTGCGCGTTTTCGGTGCCGCCGGGGTATCGGCGGAAGGAGCCAGCCGCACGGCCGAAGCTGGACAGGTTCACCGGGATCATCGACCAAATTCTGGCCAATGACCCCAAGATGCCGGTGAAGCAGCGACATACGGCAAAGCGGATCTTCGAGCGTCTCAAGGCCGAGCACGGGTTCACCGGCGGCTACACCATCATCAAGGAATATGTGGCCGAGCAGCGGCTTCGATCGAAGGAGATGTTCGTGCCGCTATACCATCCGCCCGGCCATGCGCAGGTGGATTTCGGCGAGGCGCTGGCCGTAATCGGCGGGGTGGAGTGCAAGATCCACTTCTTCTGCATGGACCTGCCGCACTCTGATGCGACCTTCGTAAAGGCGTATCCGGCGGAGACCACCGAGGCGTTTCTGGATGGTCACGTGGCCGCGTTCGACCGTTTCGGCGGCCTGCCGGTGTCGATCCTCTACGACAACACGACGCTGGCGGTGGCCAAGATTCTCGGCGACGGCAAGCGGAAGCGGACGAGGGCCTTCACCGAGCTGCAGTCCCACTACCTGTTCACGGATCGCTTCGGCCGTCCCGGCAAGGGCAATGACAAAGGCAAGGTCGAAGCTGACCTCTGATGGCCAGTTCCCCCGTCACTGGCAGTTGGAAATTGCAGCGTCCCTTGCATTGATCGGCCAGCTATCGCTCCCAGTCGAATTGGTTCAAAAGCGGCACGCTGGCCGATCCATGAGCGTTGATGAACAATCAACGTTGGCCAGTGCCCCGGAAATAGCCAGCAACCTCATCACCAATATTCCGCGCTTGGGGAAGGTAGCCGAATCCATTTACCTCCAGGATCGTGGATTTGACGGTAGCGGCTTCCCTGACGGCGGCCCTGTTGGAGCGGATATTCCTCGGGATGCACGGATCCTCAAGGTGCTTAAAGACCTCAGCGAGGCCGTCGATGAGATTGGCGCGCCCAACGAAAAATCTTTTGCCCTTCTAGAGGGCAAGAAGGCGCAATACGACCCCGATATCTTTGATAAAATCCGTAAATGTCTTGAAGTGCCTCTGGCGGAGGGCCAAAACTCTTCCGATGACGATCGCAATCCGACTGCCGATGGCATAGACAGACCGGTAGATGAAGGCTCCGGATCTTCCTTACCAATCAAAAATAAAGCTGCCCGCAATATATCCGGAATCAGCTCTTTTCCCACGACAGAGACCGGCCGCAAAGCCTCATTATCTAGAAAGCGTCGGCGCCACCGCATAATCGCCGTCACTATTGCTTCTATTTTTCTTACCGCCATAGGAAGCATAGCAATCTTGTACGACAAGAGATCATCACCGCCGCTCAACGAGGTCAGTGCATCCGAATTAATCTTGCAAATGCAAATGGCTGCGAAAGGTGATGTTGCTGCTGCGAGCAATGTTTACGGTGGAAAGTTGTTGGTCAAGGACGGCCATATCCAAGTAGATAGTATTCCGCGATCAGCCTGTATTCAGGTCAGTTGGAAGCTTATTAAGACCGGAATGCTTAGCATCAACGGGCTGGTTGCCCAGCGAGTTACAGGCACTTCCATATCAAAGCAGTGCGACTCCCAGAACGCGAACATTTTAGCGTGGACTCCCTACCAGGCCAACGAGAAAGCCGAGGAGGAATGAGGACAAGCCCCCGTCTTTCAATCATTGATTTTCCAACGGTGGAAATCTATGCCACCGGGAGCCGGATTGTGAATACGGCTCCTTCCTCCTTCGAATCTCCGACGATAATTTGGCCGCCGTGCTTAACGACAACTACGTCATAGCAAATTGCCAGCCCCTGACCTGTACCCTTTCCCACGTCCTTGGTGGTGAAGAAAGGGTCAAAAATCCGGTCCTTGATGTCGTCCGGTACACCCGTACCACTGTCGGAAATGCGGACTTCGACAAAATCCCCGAGACTAAGAGTTTCGACGGTAATTTTGCCTGGTTTAAGCCTTCCTGATTCATCGATGGCGTGGGCCGCATTGATGATGAGATTTAAAAACACCTGATTCATCTCGCCGGGATGACAATTAACTCTTGGCAGTTTAGGGTCAAGTCTGGTCTCTAGGTCTGCAATATGTTTCCACGTGTTCCGTGAAACCGTTACGGTATTTTCTAAGGCACGATTGAGATCGACCACTGATTTTTGGGTCGTTCCTGGGTGGGAAAACTCTTTCATGGACAATACGATTCTTGCAACCTGCGCCACTCCCTCCAACGACTGGGAAATTGCGGGGGGCAGCTCATTTATCAAAAAGTCTAGATTGGCCTGTTTAACGCGCTCAAAATACTCCAGGACAAGCGCATCCCGGCTGGAGTAACGCTCCAAATCACTGGCCACTTTCCGTGCCTCGTCCAGAAGGGGGAGAATGTTTTTGGAGGCGTCTTGAATGAAGCTGAGATTGTCGCCGATATACTGGATCGGGGTGTTGATCTCGTGAGCAATACCTGCCGCCAATTGTCCGACACTGGCTAGGCGAGACGCCTGCAAAGCCTCACGCTGGGCTTCCTTGAGAGCGGCAGTCCGTTCCGTTACCAGATGCTCCAGCTCGGCATGCTGGTCGGCCCGGATACGTTCATATTGGCGTCGCTGGGTTAGATCGCCGACGGTTGCCACCACCATCGTCAGACCATCCACCGCCACCCGACTGGCAGTAATCAAGGCGGGAAAGCGGCTCGCATCAAAACGAACAGCCTCGATCTCCACACCTCCCGCCCCCACTATGCCTTCGAACGGGACCAACTGATTTACATCAGACCCAATAGCTCTGCTGGCCGGAACACCGAAAATGCGTTCGGCGGCATTATTGAACGATACAATTCTGCCTTGATCATCCAGCGACAAGATAGCTTCCGCCGAATTGTCGATGACCGCTTCCAACCGCCGCTCGCTTTGCCGAAGCGCTGCTTCGCGACTGCCGACGGCGTCACGCATGATCTGAAAGGCGCGAACCAACTTTCCGACCTCGTCGCCGGACGACATGGGTAAGGCGACATCGTAACTGCCTTCCGAAAGAAGGTGGCTGGCCTTGGCCAGCTTTTTCATCGGCCGGACTACCGAGTTGTTTTGAAGCCACACCACGGCCAAGGTTCCAAGCAACAAGATCAGCGCGACCATAAGTTCAAGCTGCTGCAAAACGGCAAAGGCAGGGGCCACTAGGCTATTTTCCTCAAGATCGACCGTGAGCATTCCCAGTGACCGCCCCGCCCAATCCAGCGGAACGCTAAGCCGGGTCATCGCCTCACTCCGCTCTGGCCTACCCAGGGGATAGAGCTGCCTTCCCGCTGGGGTCGTCAGGGTTAATGACCTCCACCAGGGATGGTTTTGCCTAACTTCGGAGAGCGTCTCATAAATCTTGGCCAGATCGCTGGCTAGAAGGTCCGGAACGATGGCCAGTGCCTTTCGCCACAACAACGACACCATACAGATCGTTTTCCACATCGCGGACAATTGGCTGATATCCCTGGAGGCGATGGGCGACCACGTAATGATAGGGGTTCATATAGGCGAAGTCATAAGCCCCGGCATTGAGGGCTTTTTCAAAGGCAGGTATGGTCGGCTCCATCACTAGTTGAAAGTGAAACCCGGTCATGGGTTCAAGCCGTTCGATAATTGGACGCCAAATGGCCTCGATGCGCCGATGATCGAACTGAGGCACGATCGAGATACTGTATGTCGGAGTATCGCCTGCCCGAGCTTCCGAATACCAGGCCGTCACGGCGAACATCAAGATGGCAACTGCTTTGCGATAACCCGGCATAACCCTCTCCTGACTTAGTTAGCCCTGGGCCTCGAGGCAAAGCGGCGCACCATGATGGGCTCCTTCAGCCGCGCCATCGCGTTGATGTTTTGCAGTCTCAGAAACAGCAGATCACTGATGGTTTCACCGGCGGCAAGTACCAGCCGTCCACTCTCGAGCGTCAGATCGCTTACCAAGACATCACCAGCGCAAATGCCAGTTGCTGGAACGGCAATGCGGATTTCAGCCCCGTCATCAGACTGACCGCTAGGGGTTAAAAGACAGGCCCCAACTGCGGCAAGAACAGCGAGATCATATCCGCCCTCTTTTTCGAGCGCGACAAGGGCCTCCTTGGACGGATTCACCAGCACCTCGCGGTGACCGAACTGGGTCGGCACCGAATAGTCGTTACAGCGGTAGCGCACCAGGCTGAGCGAACTGACCCGGCCGGGGCGTTTGTCGCACGGCTCGAAGGGGGCGGCAGGCAATGGACGGAAGACAGCAAGATCAGCGGCCAGCCGCTCACCTACAGCCCCCAGCGAGGTTATCGCGAATTCAATCACCGCCAAGATTTCTCCAGATGATCTCAGGCTGGCGGTGAGGAGCGGTCAGGATGCCGACAGTGCGATCCGCCGCCTCATCGCCATGATTGCCAAGCGGCAGGTTGTGCCCGATATCACACTTGCCGACCTGGGCGGGATGGAAGAGGCCGTGACCTGGGGAATCTCCTTGGCCAAAGACCTCGCCGAGTATCGCGACGGCATTTTGTCTTGGTCCGAGGTGGATCGTGGGGTGTTGCTGTCTGGCCCGCCTGGGTGCGGCAAGACGACCTTTGCCAGAGCTCTCGCCGGCAGTTGCGGAACGCCGCTGATTGCCTCCAGTCTCGGCGAGTGGCAAGCCGCAGGCCACCTTGGAGATCTCCTTAAGGCTATGCGTCATACGTTTGAACAGGCTCGTGCAGCAGCCCCGGCGATCCTCCTTGTCGATGAAATCGATGGCTTTGGCGATCGGGCAAATCTTAGTTCTGGTCACAAGGACTATTCGGTGCAGGTCATCAATGGGTTCCTTGAACTCCTCGACGGCGTGGTAGCACGGGACGGCATCGTGGTGATTGGCGCAACAAATCACCCCAGTCGCCTTGACCCAGCAATCACCCGTTCGGGGAGGCTGGATCGTCACATTACGATCGGGCTACCCGACGAGAGTGGCCTGACCAAAATCTTGCGCCATCACCTTGGCGATGATCTTCCCGGCGTAGACTTGTCTGCCGCGGCCAAACTCGCACTCGGTGGCACCGGCGCAGATGTGGCCCGCTGGGTCCGAGGCGCAAAACGTCGTGGTCGACAAGGAGCCCGGTCCATGGGCATGGCAGATCTTATTACTGAAATCCGCGGCAATGCACCGGACGTGTGGGCGCCATTTCAAACGGACACGGTACGGACACAGATTTTCACGGACACGGGATCGAGACTCAAAAAGCCCGTAACTTATTGAAGTTACGGGCTTGTTTGGTTGCGGGGGCCTGAATCGCCAGATGGTTGATCTTCCAGAGCCCGCAGAAGTCCTAGACATCACTCTCTAAGGCCACGCCCATCGCATCTCGCCAACGATGTGGGTAATTGGAAGCCGGTGACGGCCGCCTTCTCCGGCTGACGGGAATCGGTGAGACTGGCCCCTCAAATGGCATTGAGCGGGGAGAATGTTTCCACAGATCCAGTTATGGACACAAATTTGAGGGGCGTCGGCTGTAGCTATGCCCATCCGGGATGGCCATGACCTGAAGGGCCATTATCCGTCCGGTGATGCTTCCAATTACCCACATCGTTGGCGAGATGCGACAGAGAAGCCGAAGGTGATGTCCTGGAGGCGGGTGATACCGCGCCAGATGACCATGTTGCCGGGCGGCGGGTCGTGTGCGCGGGCAAGATAGCCGCCGAGCATGGCGATCTGATGGACGTATGCGGCCAGGGTTCGATTGGCGAGGCGGGGAGGTCTGGACCGTGCTGCGTTAATCTGGTCGAGAGCGGCGATTTCGGCCAGGGTCAGGACGGTTTCCGGCTCCGCATCGGGATGGGCGCGTGCGGACATGGTGATCCAGAAGATGCGCCAGACCACCACGGTCATCAGGGCCAACAACTTCACCAATCGTTCGGCGGTGCGTAGTTTGGCATTTTCGGCGCAGAGTCCAGACTTCATGATTTTGTGGAAGACTTCAATTTTCCAGCGGAGGGCATACCAGCCGAGCTTCTCCACTGCCCCGGCGAGATCATCGACCGGCAAGTTGGTGACGAGTTTCCAGTCGATCCGCTCCCGATCAGGGGGGATGGCGTCTTCCTGGGCATGGATGTAGGTCAAGGTTTGCGGACGATACCGCTTTTGCTTGCCGATGGGCGGCAAGGTTTCAATGGAGGCGAATTTCACCTGAAGAGATGCGAACTTTCCGTCTTCCCCATCGACCAAGACCTCATGGCTGCCCGCCCAAGGCACCGTTGCAAGCTGGTTGAATACCCGATGAGCGCCATCGGCGGGCACGGGCTCGGCCCGTGGAGGCTCAGCCAGTCGGTTGGTCTGAACCCGCACGAGAAAGCGCGTTCCAAGGTCCTGGGCGAGACAGAATAACTCATAGATGTCGCTTTCCCGATCCCCGACGTGAACGCAACGCTCTGGTGATCCCAAAAGGTCGATAGATTGGCGCAAATTCTCCAGCCAGCGGTGACTTTCCTTGGTCTCGATCGGCATGCGCGTCTGATTGATCCGCCGCTTGAGCGCGGCAGTGCCCTTAAACTTGGCGCGGGTCCATAATTTGACAGCCGACAAACCCAGAGGGAGGCCTGAAGTGGTAACCGCCACGCTCGAGTGCATCAGCAGCCCGCATAGAGTGCGCATGTTGGGCTGTCCCGCCTTGTACCTGCCGCCATTGATGGTTTTGATAAAGCCAATCTTCTCAGGGGCAGCACGTTGATAGTGGAACTCGGTTGTGTCCTGCAGGAGGAGGATCGGCCCCTCGACACGGCCAAACCGGACCTGTGTCGCAGCGAAATGCCCCGCCAAAACCGCGTGCTCCGTTACCCGGGGATTGTCAAAAAAGCGGTAAGCCGCCTTCGTCGCAGCCCAATCCCCACAGGCGGCCGGGACCGGCTGCCCAGGCGCCGATGAAAATCGATCCAACAACCGGCGCAAGCGCGCGGCCAGACGCTTGTCACGAAGGCCCTGGGCGGCAAGTTCGTCATCCAGCCAAGTGCCCTCGCCAGCCTCCACCCAATCGTTCATTCCCGCCGCTCCTCTGATTCGGAGCCACAGACAGAATCACAGACGATTCAAACCGTTCAAGCCAAATCCTCCAGATGTGGGTAATTGGAAGCCGGTGATGGCCGCCTTGGCGGCATAGGCCTGGGGGCAGACGATGCGACCTTTAGTTCGGACTAAAGGTCGGAGAGTTCATGAAGGTCGAGGTTCTGGCTGGGGTTGAGCACCGTCGCCGCTGGCATTGGGAGGAGAAGACTCGGCTGGTCGAGGAGACTCTGGCGCCGGGAGCGACAGTGGCAGAGGTCGCGCGCCGGCACGGCGTTGCGCCAAGTCTCCTGTTCTACTGGCGGCGCCAGGCACGGGATGGGCTGTGCTTGAGCACCGGATGTCGGCGCCGGTGCTGGTCCCTGTGGAGGTCGCCGACACCGCGCCGTCGGTGGCGATTGCCACCGACAGTCCGGCCCAGCGGCGCGGGCTGATCGAGATCGAGCTTGGTGGTGGCCGGTGCATCCGGGTTGATGCCGACGTCGATGCCGCAGCTTTGCGCCGGGTTCTCGGCGTCCTGGAGCAGCGATGATCCCCATTCCGAGCGGCGTGCGGGTGTGGCTGGCGACCGGGCACACCGACATGCGCAAGGGCTTCGACGGCCTGGCGCTGCTGGTGCAGGAGCGGTTGTCGCGCGATCCCCATTCCGGCCACCTGTTCGTGTTCCGCGGCCGGCGCGGCGACCTGGTCAAGGTGCTGTGGTACGACGGTCAGGGCCTGTGCCTGTTCTGCACCCCCATGATCGAAGCCTTAAAACGAAAGGAAATGATCCGCTATTTCAATTGATGTGCCGGGCCGACAGAGCGATGGATGGTTCCACGAACAGAGGAGATCGCCATGCCCAACACCATCCTCCCCACCGCCAATATTGATTGGGGCTTTTTCGGCACCATGGGCGATCACGCCGACCAGACCGAAGCCTGGAATTTGGCGATGCCTGCGATCCAACTCGCCACCGGCTGCCCCGACACGGCGGTACGCGATTTCCTCGACAGCACCCATGGTCGCCACTTCGCCGACGACGTCGCCAACGGATTATTTCGCGGTCTCGGGCTGGCGGCGGCGATCGATGCGGCGGTGGCCCGCTGGATGGCCTGGACCATCAGCCGCCAGACGGCGCGGGAAACCGGCATCCCGCACGGGCTGCCCTACCTCACCGGCTTCGTTACCCATTTCGAGGTCATGGCCGACATCGCCTGATCAACGGTTCTCCCTCACTGCCCCGACCGGCTCAGCTGGCGGGGCCCAGGGTGGTACAGGCGCGGGATGTCCGCGCCACCAAAACCGAGGGAACCACCATGGCCACGATCCAGCTTTCCGATACCCAGTCCGTCATCCTGTCCGCTGCCTGCGCCCGCGAGGGCGGGCTGGTCCTGCCGATCACCGCATCCTTGAAGCCCCGCGAAGGCACCAAGCAAGAGGCCCTGATCGCCATGCTGAAACGGCCCGAAGGCGCCAGCATTGTCGAGATCATGGAGGCGACGGCATGGCAGGCCCACAGCATTCGGGGCTTCATCGCCGGGGCCTTGAAAAAGAAGCTGGGGCTCAACGTCACCAGCGAGAAGATCGAAGGCCGGGGCCGGGATTACAAATTGGATTCTGCAGTCTGACGGCGCTCGATTTCGCTCAGCACCATCAGCGCCAGATCGAGGGCCGGCATATCACCGGCCCTCGACGCACGTTCAACCTGCTGGCGGGCGACTTCGAGAGCGGTTTGACCGTAGTGATCGATCAGATCGTCCGCGCTGCGCGCCACCTGCACTGGGTCCACCGCCATTCTTCAGCCTACTTCTTCAGTGACGACGACGCCTTGAACTTGATGGTCGAGGACGCCGCGATCTCAATGGTCTTGCCGGTCTGGGGATTGCGGCCCTGCCGGGCCGGGCGCTCGGACTTCGAGAAGGTCCCAAATCCAATCATCCGGAACCGGCCTTCAGTCTTCACGCCATCCAGAATGGTGGACACCAAGGCATCGACAGCTTCGTCGGCCTGGGCAGCGGTGCAGCCGGTGGCAGTGCGAATGGCTTTGGAAATCGCGGTCTTGCTCATGTTTACCCCTCCCGGAAAACTCGGGGGACATACTATGGGCAGGAGCCAAATTTGTCACCGGAGCTGTTCAAAGACCCGCCGCAGGATGAAACCCCGAGCCAAGGACACCACGGCGAACACCAAGCCGATCGCCAGATCATCGGCCAGGGTGACCGCTGGAAGAATCGGCTGAACTTTGAAACCGCATGAAGATAGGATCGTTGGGTCGCTGGCGACAGATTACGGACACTCATGTCCTCGGTCATGCGGCGACGCAGAGGGCTCATATCGGCCATCGGGGCCTCCTGTCCGAAGGGTGGTCGGGAAACCAACCCTGTCAGACGGGAGCCTTCGACGTCACTTCACACACCAATACCGCCGTAGCGGTTTCGTTCAATCCCTTGCCGAGTCAATTCAAGCGGCGAACGGTATTAGCGGCCTGATCCAGACCTTCGCTGGAGCAGCGCGCCACCGCGCTGATGCGATGTTCTTCGCTTTGGGCGAAGAGCTCCGTCAGACGCCCGCCAAAGCGCGACATCAAATCGAGGGCGATTTCAATCCGCGCCTGAGCCCGCGTGGAGCCATCGACGTGAACAAGGATGTCTTTCATGCGCCCCCGTTCGAAGATGAATTGACTGACCAGTCGCTTACCTTGCAATAGGGTATTCCGCACTTCCCCGTTCTGTCAACAGGGAAGAGACAGAACCTATAGCGAGCCCCTTAAAGCCCAAAAGCTACCACCCTCTCTCCCGGATATTTGGCACTCTCGGCGCCACGCGTTCTGCCAGCCCAGCAAACCATCATACTGCCTAGGGAGTTATGGTCTCTTGACGAAAAGGCATCACTCCCCCTAATCTCCGAGCAAAAGTGACCATACAGTCATTTTTCCCGTAAGAAAAAGCTGGGGAGGACATCCATGAACGCACACACCGTAAAGCCGGGGGCACTCAACCTAAGGCCTTCTATTGCCATCGATCCTGCAGAACGCAGAGCCCTCGAGGCCAAAGGAATTTGGGGGGACGACACCCTGTCAGGCTGGATCGCCGATAACGTCACCCGCTCCGGCAACGCTCCCGCCGTGGTAACGAATGATCACACGGCGACGTACCTCAATCTCGCCAACGACATCGAGCGCTTCGCCCGTGGCCTCTACGATCTCGGGGTGCGCACCGGCGACGTCGTATCGGTACAGCTCCCCAATTCGTACGAATTCATCGTCGCGTATTTCGCCATCGCTAGGCTGGGGGGAGTGCTGTCGACGGTCCACATGCCCTATCGCACGGCCGAAATCACGACCTTATTGCGACATGCGGGCAGCGTGGCATTCATCTGCTACGGCGCCGTAAAGGACTTCGCCCCTGCCCACGAGGTCCTAGTGCGAAGAGGCGAACTCCCGGCCCTGGAGCATGTGATTGCCGTGGGAGAACCCGTTGCCGGCACCAGCTCCTTTTCCGAATTGCTGCAGTCCAAAGCTGCTCTGCCTGCCGACATCACCCCGGCGGCGGCCAATCCCTTCCTGTTGCTGTTCACGTCTGGAACCAGCGCCAGCCCGAAAGCGGTCCCCCTCACCTACCAGATGACTCTGGGTAACGCTCGGGCGGGAGCCGTTGAACACGGGCTGTGCCAGGGCGATAAGGTGTTGTCGGTGGCGCCTTTTACTCACCTGCTTGGCCTTTACGCCCTTCACCTGACCACAAAAGTCGCCGGATCGAGCATCCTCTTCCCCGCCTTCACTCCGCCGGATCTCGCCCAAGCCATCACCAAGCATCGCCCCACCGTCCTGGTGTGTGCGCCAGCCCATCTCAACGGCTTGATGATCAGCGGCCTGCTGGAGAACCTCGACCTGTCCTCCATTCGTCTGATCATCACCGCCGGAAGCGCTTTGTCGCCTGACGTTGCCAAAGCCGTCTCCAAGCGCCTCCCCGCCGGCTTCCTGACCAATCTGTGGGGGATGACGGAACTGCAGGCGGGCCTCTATACCAGACCGACCGATTCGTTCGAGATTGCCACCACAACATCAGGCCGCGCCGCGCCGGGGGCCGAGGTCCGCATCGCCGACCACGATGATCATCCCGTCCCCCAAGGCGAGGAGGGAGAACTTCAAATTCGTGGAGGGTTGCTCTTTCGGGGGTATTATAACAATGAAGATGCTACGCGGCAGGCATTCAGCCCAGACCGCTGGTTCCGGACTGGTGACCTGGCCGTAATGGACAAGAGTGGCAACGTCCGCATTACCGGCCGCAAAACCGAGATCATCAACCGAGGAGGCATCAAGTATAATCCGCTCGATATCGAGATCATGCTTGGCAACCATCCGAAGGTGATGGAAGTGGCCATCGTTCCCTATGAGGACACCGTCCTTGGGCAAAAGGCCTGCTGTTTTGTGGTGCCGACAGATGCCTACAAGCCCCCGACGCTCGAGGAATTGTGCGCCCATTTAATCGAAGGCGGTGTATCGAAGGTGAAGCTTCCGGAACGGCTCGAGGTTATCGATGAGATGCCGATCACCCCGACCCGTAAGATCATCAGGGGGCGACTGAAAGCACTACTTGCCCAGAAGCTGTAGCCGCTTCGCCATCGACGAGCGCCGCCAGACCCTCTGCGGTCAGGCGGCGCCGTCGTGAATTTTCTCAAACTCTCGGCGCCCCAAATCGGTCAGAAACGGACGAATTAGTATCTTCTCACCTTCCGCCATGTATTCATCAGGAGAATAGCGATCCCGAAAGGCCCAATTCTTTAGGGCCCACGAATGCCCGAACATAATATACTGAAACGCCATGATATCGGTATTCAGCTCTGACATCATCCCGCCATGAATGCACGCCTCGAGGCACTGACGGATGACTCTGGCAATTTTCGACTCGAGAATCTTAATCTGGCGCCGCTGCTCGGGAAGGAGATCCTTCGTTGAGCAATAAGCCAAGGTGACTTCCTGCGTATGCTCGGTCGCCAATCGACAATGCATTCCCAGGACCTTGATGAGAACATCAAGCGCATTCCCCTTGGGAAGCAATCCTTGAATTTCCTCGAAATTATATTTTTCAATTACGTGACGCAGAACAAAGAATAAAAGATCGTTCTTGTCCTTGAAATACCGATAAACCAGCCCTTTGCTGATGGGAACCGCATTGGCCACATCCTCAATGGTGGTTTGAAAATAGCCCCGCTCGGAAAACAGCCGGATGGCAGCTGCGACAATCTGAGCCCGGCGCTTTTCCGCAACCGTCTGGGGCTCCCAATCTCCATCGTCCTCGACAGCAACCACCTCAGCCACTTCATTCACCTTTACAACCGAACCACCCCGAGATGACCAATGGTCCATCGATATATTTTGGCGGCCTCGGTCTGTCAAGGGTGGCGACCCTGGCGGCCAAGGGCCAACCAGGGTCGCCACCACCTCAGTCGAGCAGAACAAAGTCGCCGTTTTTGACCTCGAACATTTTCAGGCTGTCGATGCTTAGCCCCAAATGGTCGTTAGCGCTCATGTTGAACGTTCCGGCCGTTGCCACCAAGCCTCTGATCCCTTCAATGGCGTCGCGCACCGCCACCCTATCCGCGGAGCCGGCACGCCTGATCCCCTCGAGAGCAACCATCAGCCCATCATAGGCGAGACCCACGAAAACCGAAGCTTCCGCCTTGTGCGCCTCTTCGTAAAATTTTTTGATCTTGCTGACCACCGGCTTTTGCGGATCCGAGGCCGGAATCTGCTCGGCGACCTGCAGAGCGATCCCGGGAAGACGGAAGCCTTCCGCCGCGGGACCAACCAGCTTGAGGAAGTCCTTCGATGAGACACCATGGGATTGGTAGATGGGCAGATTAATCCCCAGCTGGCGAATATTCTTGGTCGCCACGGCCGGGCCGGCGCCCGTCCCGAATACGAACAGCGCCTGAACGCCCGGAGCCCCCCGAATCTTGGTCAACTGGGTGGTGACGTCGGAATCCTTGGGTGAATAGTTCTCATCGGCGACGATCTCGATCCCGTATTTGGGAGCCACCATCAGTGTCTGCTCGCGCCCCGACTTGCCAAAGCCCACATCTTCGGACAGCAGCGCCACCTTGGTGATACCGCGCTTCTTCATATCCATGAAGATACGTTCAGCCACCATACGATCAGTATGAGGAGCCTTGAACACCCACTTCTTGACCGGATCGACAATCGCCACGCCGCCACCGAAGGAGACGTAAGGAATCTCCGCCCTCTCGACGATCGGAATGACGCCCATGCTGGTCGGCGTGCCGCTCCCTCCCATGATAAGATCGACCTTATCCACCTCGATCAGTCGCTTGGCAAAGCCTATGGCCTTGGCCGTGTCGCTCTGGTCGTCATAGATGATCAGCTTGACCGGGCGGCCGAGCACGCCACCTTCCTTGTTTACGACATCAATATAGCTCTCCAGGAATTTCTTCTCCGGATCCCCATTGATGCTCAACCCTCCGGTTGCCGACAGAAACACCCCGATCTTGACGTCTTCCACGGCATACGCCGCACTCGACGCCAGGGTTACGACGGCGAGTGCCGCACACCTCCAAATCCTCCTGAACATGGCTTTCCCTCCACTAAGCTTATCCGTTATTTTATGCCACTTTACGGCACAGGACTGACTAGTCAGTCATCTAAACGCTAAGCCCTGTCGAGATAGAAGTCAACACCACGCCCGCACGGACCGCCCCACCCTGCCTATGGCCGCCGCCTCAACATATTCGCAGCCTTCATACTCATGACCACCTCATCGCTCTGATTCAACACCTCGATGAACGAAGTGACGACGCCGCGATCAGGCTTGGAGCGCGACGGGGTCACGGCAGCTACGGTGACACGAAGGGACAGGCAATTTCCTGGACGAACCGGCCGCGGCCACCGCACCTCATCCAGCCCCGGCGAACCCAAACTGGCTACTTTCGACAGGTAGTGCTCGCAAAACATCCGCATCATAAGCGCAGCTGTATACCACCCGCTCGCGATCAGACCGCCGAATATCGTCTCACGCGCCGCCTCAGGATCCATGTGGAAGACCTGAGGGTCATACCGCGAGGCGAATGCAATCACCTCATCGAACTCGACCGTGATCGCCCCGAACCGATAAACGGCCCCCTGAGGGTAATCCTCGAAATAGCGATCATCGATAGCGCGGCTGAAAACGTCCACATCACCCCCCCACTAACCATAACAATGACCATAAGGTCACCACGATATGCAAACACTACCCCCACCTAACCAGATACGTCAAGCGGCGATAATATATTTCATTATCAATGAGTTATCATGATGCCAAGTTTACTGTTGACACGACGCTGAGAATCGTAGACTGAATGTACGGTCATGTTATTGAAGGTGACTGAAATGACCAGTTCGCATTATCGCTGGCAAATGACCGAAGTCGGCAAACCGATGTCCAAGGTACCCTTTGACCCACAGCCGCTGAGGGATGACGAGGTGCTGGTTCGCGTTGCCGGCTGCGGCATCTGCCATACCGACCTCGGATTTTTCTTCGATGGGGTACGGACCAACAGGGATCTGCCCCTGACCCTTGGGCACGAGATCAGCGGCTATGTCGAAATCGCCGGCGCCGGAGCCACGGCGTGGCTCGGCAAGGCGGTCCTCGTCATCGCTTCGATTCCATGCGGAGAGTGCGATCTCTGCCGCCGTGGCAAGGGAACGATCTGCCGCAATCAGATATTCCTGGGCAGCGATACGGATGGCGGCTTTGCCTCACACATCAAGGTCCCGGCCCGCGGTCTGTGCGCGGTCGATGAACGCGCGCTGAATCTGGCGGGCTTGACGCTTCCGCAGGTGTCGGTGGTCGCCGATGCGGTCACCAGCCCCTTCGAGGCGGTACATCAGTCGGGGCTAGGCGCCGGTGACTTGGCCATCGTCAACGGTGTCGGAGGTGTCGGTGGCTATTGCGCTCAGATCGCCCACGCTTTCGGAGCCGCCGTGGTGGCCATTGACGTGGATCAGGCCAAGCTCGACATGATCGCCGGGTATGGTGCCGATCTGACCATCAATGCCAGAACGGCGGACGGCCGCGAGCAGAAGAAGCTCATCGCGGCCTTCGCCAGGGAACGCGGCCTGCGCTCGACCGAATGGTTCGTTTTCGAATGCTCCGGTACCAAGGCTGGGCAGGAGAACGCCTTCGGCCTGATGGTTCACGGTTCTACCCTGGGTACCGTCGGCTTCACCATGGACAAGGCTGAAGTTCGGCTGTCCAACCTGATGGCGCTGCACGCCCGCGCACTCGGAAACTGGGGCTGCCTACCCGAAAAATACCCCCTGGCTCTCGAACTGGTGCTGTCCGGCAAGGTCAACCTCAAAGACTTCGTCGAGACCCACCCGCTCGAGAACATCAATGAGGTTTTCCACGATATCCACGAACGCCGCCTGACCCGGCGCGCGATCTTGATTCCCTAGGAGTTCGCTCAATGACTACGACTACCGCTTCCATCATCGAGACAACCCGCCCCCACGAACTGCACGACCACAATCTGGTGCCGGAACAGATCGTTCCCGGCATCATCGTCGAGAAGAAGCCGGCCAGGACACCCGACGGCAAGATCGCCGAGGGGCTCTACAATTACTGGATTACTTTCGACAATCAGAAGCAGTTTAATTCGTACACCACCGAGATGGTCAAGGGGGCTATCCTGGCCTTTCGTGCCGCATCGGTGGCACGCGACGTCGTTGCGGTGGTGTTCACCGGCGCCGGCGACAAGGCGTTCTGCTCGGGCGGCAACACCAAGGAATACGCCGAATACTACGCCGGCAATCCGCAGGAATACCGCCAGTATGTGCGACTGTTCAACGATATGGTCTCGGCCATTCTGGGCTGTGACAAGCCGGTGATCTGCCGCGTCAACGGCATGCGCATTGGCGGCGGACAGGAAATCGGCATGGCTGCGGATTTCTCGGTCACCCAGGATCTGGCCCGCTTCGGCCAAGCCGGCCCCAAGCACGGCTCGGCCCCCATCGGCGGCGCCACCGACTTCCTGCCGGTGCTGATCGGCTGCGAGCAGGCGATGATTTCCGGCAGCCTGTGCGAGCCGTGGTCGGCCCACAAGGCCTACCGCCTGGGCATGCTCACCGATATCGTGCCCGCACTCAAGGTGGACGGCAAGTTCGTCGCCAATCCGCTGGTGATCACCGACCGCTATCTCGACGAATATGGCAAAATCATTCACGGCGAGCCGAAAACCGGTGACGAATTGGCCGCCGGTAAGGCTCTGATGGCCAAGGGCACCATCGATCTGTCGCTGCTCGACGCCAAGGTCGAGGAACTGTGCAGCAAGATTCTGCTGACCTTCCCCGAATGTTTCCTCAAGACCATCGAGGAACTCAGGAAGCCCAAGCTGAACGCCTGGAACGCCAACAAGGAGAACAGTCGCGATTGGCTGGCGCTCAACATGATGACGGAGGCCCGCCTCGGCTTCCAGGCCTTCAACGAAGGCACCAAGGACGATCGCGAGGCGGATTTCGTGGGACTGCGCCAAGCTCTGGCCAAAGGGACGCCATGGTCGCCGGAACTGGGACAAAGCCTGATGCCGGCCGCGCGGAGGGGCCAGTAATGACCGCCGCCTCTCCCCTCCGGGTGTGGCGGGAATGCGACGGCAAGCTGCTGCGGCTGCGGCTATCGCGCCCTAAGGCCAACATCGTCGATGCCGAGATGATAGCGGCACTTGACGATGCCCTGGCCGAGGGCATTGCGGATCGCCATTTGTGCGCCGTGCTGCTCGATGCCGAAGGATCGCATTTCAGTTTCGGAGCCTCGGTCCCCGAGCATCTGCCGGAGACCTGCGCTGCCATGATCCGGTCCTTGGACAGGCTTATCCTACGAATGGTCCGCAGCCCCGTCCCGATCCTGGTGGCGGTTCGGGGACAGTGCCTGGGTGGCGGTCTGGAGGTGGCCTGCGGCGGCCACCTCATCTTCGCCACACCTGACAGCCGCTTTGGCCAGCCGGAAATCCAGCTGGGTGTCTTCGCGGCAGCGGCGTCCTGCCTGCTGCCCGAACGCATCGGAAGGCCTCAGGCGGAAGACCTGCTGATCTCCGGACGCTCCATAACCGGTCAGGAAGCGGCGGCGATGCAATTGGTCAACACGGTATCTGATGATCCCGAGGCCGCCGCGCTGGCCTATTTCAACCAGCATATCGCCCCCCGCAGCGCCAGTTCGCTTCGCTTCGCCGTCCGCGCTGCCCGCGTTGGCATGGTCAAGCGGGTCGAGGTCAATTTGGCGGCGGTCGAAGAACTGTATCTGGACGGCCTGATGTCTACCCATGATGCGGTCGAGGGGCTGCGGGCGTTCATCGACAAGCGCCCCCCCCAGTGGCACGACGAGTAGCCCCATGCCGCAGCGGATAGAGCCCAAGGACGTTTGTCGCTACGTCCGCGCCGGAAGCCGGGTCTTCGTACAGGGTGGGGCGGGCGAGCCCACCTCGCTCCTGTCGGCCTTGTGCGAAGCCGGAGGCAGCTGCAGCGATGCTCACTATGTCGGGGTGTTCCCGCCGGGGATCAACCGGTGGGACCCGGCCTCCTTTGCCTTGGGGGCAAGGATGACAGCGTTCTTCGGGACGCCGGAACTGGCTCCTTCCCTGGCGACGGGAGCGACTCGCCTGTTACCGCTCCACTATAGCGGCATCGTCTCATACCTTGAAACCTTCGGGGATTTCGATGTTGCCCTGATCCAAGTATCGCCACCCGATGGTTCGGGAACCTGCAGCCTGGGATTATCGGTGGATTTCGTACCCGCCGCACTGTCGCGGACCAAATGCGTCATCGCTGAAATCAATCATTCGATGCCAGCCCCTCCGGGTAGCCCCAGAATTCCCCTCGATATCATTGACTACATCGCCGAGGTCGATCATCCGCTGGTCGAGCCGTCGGCCGATTCCGAGGATGAGGTCAGCCGCAGGCTGGGGGAGATCGTCGCTTCGCTGGTTCATGACGGCGACACCATACAGATGGGAATGGGGCGTATTCCGACGGCGGTACTGACCGCCCTGCGCACCCGGAACGACCTAGGTTTTCATTCCGGCCTGCTGACCGAACCCGTGCTGGGATTGATCAAGAACGGCAACATCAACGGCGCCAGGAAACCGACGGATACCGGAATCGCCGTCACCGGTATCGCCTTCGGATCACAGCCGTTCTATCAGTCTCTGGGCCAGGAGCCTTGCGTTGCGTTCCGCCCCGCATCCTATACCCACGACCTCGACGTGATTCGCAGCCTCGAAAACTTCGTTGCGATCAATTCGGCCATCGAGATAGACCTCGACGGACAGATCAACGCCGAGTTCATCAGTGGCCGCCAGGTGAGCGGTATCGGCGGCCTGGGAGACTTCATGCGAGGGGCCGGCCTTGCCCGCAACGGCAGGTCGATCATCGCCCTGCCGTCGCGGGCGGGAAAGGGACGGTCGAGAATCGTTTCCCGGGTGGAAAAGGTAACCTGCGCCAGGGTCGATGCCGATATCATCGTCACAGAATACGGTATCGCCGAGCTTCGCAACAAAGCCCCCAACGAGAGAGCTGAGGCACTGACGGCTATCGCAGCACCGGAATTCCGCGATCAATTGATCAAGAGCGTGATTTGATCGCCATGATTCGATCAACAAATTCTGGACGGTCAGCGCAAATCTTGAAGGCTGCCAATTCGGCATCCAATTGCTGATCGAAGGTCCGATCCCAACCTCCGGAAAACAGAGTCTTGGCCTTGCCGACGGCAAGCGGATCCAACCTCGCTAATTGCTCCGCGAACCGAGACGTTTCCGCTTCCAGCGCATCGGCGGATACCACGCGATTGACAAGCCCCAGCCGCAAGGCTTCGGCCGCACCGATCGGGGCATCAACCAGGGCGATCTCAAGAGTCTTTCGCATCCCCACCAGGCGTGGAAGCCGGTAGGACAGGCCACCATCGCAGCTGACGCCAAGCTTTGAATAGGCAAAAATCATCCGGGTATTCTCGGCCGCCACGGCGAGATCACATGCCAAGGCAATCCCCAGGCCGCCACCGGCCACGGCACCGTGCAGGCTGGCGACCACCGGCTTACGCATGGCGGTCAGCGCCCGCATGGTATTCTGGAACCGTTCGACCATGACCGGCACCCGCGAGGGATCAGCGATGAACTCGTCCAGATCACCGCCAGCCGCGAAACTGGGGCCAGCTCCCCGAATAACCACCACCCTCACGTGCTGATCGGCGTCCAGGCTAATCAATGCCTCCTCCAGGCAGAGTGTGAGGTCGTCGTCGATGGCATTCAACTTTGCCGGTCGGTTCAGGACCACCGTGGCCACCGCGTTGGCATGAGACACCAGAACTGGAGGAATGTTTCTCGTCATGGCTCAATGTCCTATTTCTGTTAAGCCGTATTGGCACTTCTCGACCGGCGCCCCAAAGGCTTTTCAGCAAACCGTCGCCTTGCCGTGGTCGAGCACGACCACGGACCGTTCCATGGAATGGGCACGAAAAGCGACATGGCTGCCATCCTTCCACATCTCCATGCGGATGGTCTCACCGGGATAGACGGGGGCTGTAAAGCGGCACTGAAGCGACGCGAGCCGTTCCGGCCAGTTGTCGCAATAGCCAGCCAAAATTCCACGCGCAGCGATTCCGAAGGTACACAACCCATGCAGAATCGGGCCGGAAAACCCTGCCGCCGCCGCCACACGAGGGTCCACATGCAGTGGGTTTTTATCTCCCGACAGTCGGTAGATCAGGGCGGAGCGTGCCGAAGTATGAAAGATGCCGATGGTATCAGCCTTCCGCAAGGGAATGTCGGCCGGTGCCACCGCCATTTCCGAAGGACCGCCGAAACCACCGTCGTCGCGCAAGAGATAGGTGGAATCCATACGGCACAGCACCTCGCCATTCTCGGCATCGCTGACCTCTCGGGTAACGGAAAGCAATGCCCCCCGCCCCACTCCTCGGTCTGCCAAACCGCTGACCCAGGTCCGTCCCTTAACGGTCGCCGCCGGCGGCAGCGGACGAAACATCGTCAGACTTTGATCCCGATGCAGCAGCCTCCGCCAGGTGATGCCGGTGCCGGAATCACGCATCCAGAACCCGGGATGGGCCAGGACCACGGCCATGGTTGGCACCGCCCGCAAGCCGTCCTCGTAAACGAAGGGCAATTCCTCGTCCGTGCCCCCCATCCCGATTCCCAGGGCATAGAGGATCGTGTCATCGGGACTGTAGGCATGTACCCGGTCAGGGAACGGCCATGCCATCAGTGTGTCGTAATTGATTGGCACGGCCGCTCTCCCTCATTCACTCAATACGACTTCGGCAGTCCCAGAACCTTTTCCGCAAGGAACGATAGAACCAGCTCCCGGCTGATGGGGGCCAGCCGCGGGATCATCACCTCGCGAAGATAGCGTTCAACATGATATTCCTTGGCGTACCCCATACCGCCGTGGGTCATGACGGCGGTTTCGCAGGCGCGAAAACCAGCCTCCGCAGCCAGGAACTTAGCCGCATTGGCCTCGGCGCCACAGGGCTTGCCGGCGTCGTAGAGGGCGGCAGCCTTGAAGATCATCAGATTGGCGGCCTCCAGTTCGGCCCAACAGCGTGCCAGAGGATGCTGGATTGCCTGGTTCTGACCGATGGGGCGACCGAACACCACCCGCTCCTTGGCGTACTGGGTAGCCCGCCGGAGAGCGGCCCGGCCAAGCCCAACTGCCTCGGCGGCGATGAGAATCCGTTCGGGGTTGAACCCTTCGAGCAGATAGCGGAAGCCTTTGCCCTCCTGGCCGATACGATGCTCGACAGGCACGCGCAGGTTGTCGATGAACACCATGTTGGAATCCACCGCCTTGCGGCCCATCTTCTCGATCTCCTTGACCTCCATACAACTACGGTCGAGATCGGTATAGAATAGGGTCAGGCCATCGATGGGATTGGGGGTAGTCTCGATGGGAGCAGTCCGTGCCAGCAGCAGTATTTTGTTGGCGGTCTGGGCGGTCGAGGTCCAGATCTTGCCGCCATTCACCACATAAACATCCCCTTGGCGCTCGGCCCGGGTCTGGATATGCGCGGTGTCGAGACCGGCATTGGCCTCGGTGACACCGAAGCAGGCTCTGTCCTTGGCCTGAATGATTGGCGGCAGCCAAGCTTGCTTCTGCTCCTCGGTGCCATGAACCGCAACCGGCTTCAGGCCAAAGATGTTGATATGCACCGAAGAGGCGCCGGTAAAGCCTGCCCCCGATTCGGCGATGGTCATCATCATGATCGACGCCTCTGTGACGCCTAATCCCGCGCCGCCATAGGCTTCCGGAAGCGCGATTCCAAGCCACCCGGCCTCGGCCACGTCCTTGGCGAAATCGTCGGGAAAGCCGCCATGACGGTCCCGCTCGAGCCAGTACTCATCCGGATATTTGCTGCAAATCCGCTGCAGCGACTCTCGGATCTGTGACTGCGTCTCGTCAAAATCGAACTCCATGACGCCTCCTCGTCGTGATTGCCCCCTATTCAAAGAGAGCGACTTCGACCCCAAGGCATTTAAAATGACTTGTTGGTCACTATTGCCGTCGAAAGTACGGCTCGAGCCACCCCGTGTCAAGCGCCAACATTTTAGGCTACTCATGGATTCAATGGGATTGACGGCAGCGCCATTGACAATGTAAATGGTTAGTCAGTCATTTAAAAGAAACGGGTTACACTAGACCCGGCGACAGGGCAGGGGCATCGCAATGGACAAGGTCTGTAAAAGCGCCGCCGAGGCGCTTGAGGGAGTGCTGTTCGACGGGATGACGATCATGGCCGGCGGATTCGGCTTGTGCGGCATCCCCGAGAACCTGATCGCCGCGCTCAAGGAGAGCGGCGTTCAAAATCTCACCGTCATCAGCAACAATGCCGGCATCGACGGTTTTGGCCTGGGAACGCTGCTCGAGACCCGCCAGATCAGGAAGATGGTCTCTTCCTATGTCGGCGAGAACAAGCTGTTCGCCCAGCAATACCTTTCGGGGGAACTAGAACTCGAATTCAATCCGCAGGGAACCCTGGCCGAACGCATCCGGGCGGGCGGAGCTGGTATTCCGGCATTCTTCACCAAGACCGGTGTCGGTACCCAGGTGGCCAATGGCAAGGAAATCAGGGTGTTCAACGGCGAGGCCTATGTGATGGAACTGGCGCTGCAGGCCGATCTGTCAATCGTCAAGGCTTGCCGGGGCGATGCCGAAGGAAACCTGATTTTCCGCAAGACGAGCCGCAACTTCAACCCGATGATGGCGACCGCAGGGAAGGTGACCATCGCCGAAGTCGAGGAATTGGTCCCGAACGGCCAGATCGATCCCGATCATGTGCATACCCCCGGCATCTTCGTGCAGAAGATTCTACAGGGGCACGAATACGAAAAGCGGATCGAGCAACGCACCGTACGCGCACGGACTTGAAGGGAGAGAAAAGAGCATGCCTTGGACTCGCAACCAGATGGCGGAACGTGCCGCCCGTGAACTCCGCGACGGTTTCTACGTCAATCTCGGCATCGGCATTCCAACCCTGGTGGCCAATTACATCCCGCCGGGTGTCAAGGTTGTCCTGCAAAGCGAGAACGGCATGCTGGGCATGGGCCCCTTCCCTCTCGATGGCGACGAGGACCCCGACCTGATCAATGCCGGAAAGCAGACCGTCACCGAGCTTCCGACCACCAGCTATTTCTCGTCGGCGGACAGCTTCGCCATGATCCGGGGCGGCCATATCGACCTCTCCATTCTTGGCGCCATGCAGGTCAGCGGTACCGGAGACCTGGCCAACTGGATGGTTCCCGGCAAGATGGTCAAGGGAATGGGCGGGGCCATGGATCTGGTGGCCGGTGTCAAGAAGGTCGTCGTCGTCATGGAGCACACCGCCAAGGATGGTGAACACAAGATCCTCGAATGGTGCTCTCTGCCGCTGACGGGAGTGGGGGTGGTCGATATGATCATCACCGATCTGGCGGTATTCACCATCGACAAGCAAGGCGGCGGCCTGACGCTGATCGAACTCGCCCCCGACGTCGATATGCACGAGATCACGCAATTGACCGGAGTGGCCTTCGATATCGCACTGGCCGACGGTACCGTGGGGTCGTTCGCGCCATCGGCATGATGGAAGCCCCGGAGAGAGACATGTCAGGTACCGGCTATTGTCGATTGAGCCCGTCCTGAGATTCGCTCATTCTGGCTGGAGGGGAAGGTTCACCGCTTCGAAAGCAGGATCCGTTCCATGCGCGTGTCCCGCATGATCATGGGAATTGTCTGTGGCGCGGTCATAGCTGTTGAAAGGACAGCATGTGGATGACCTACAAGGGGGAAAGACTCTATGGGTAGGCAGATTCTCTTCATCGAGACCTCGAGGCGAAGCCCCGGAGCATTTCTGCTCCGGCTGAAGGACGCGGAGGCGATGGTCATACACGATCCCCACCAAACTTTTAAGGTTCTTCGACGTTCGAAGTGGAATTTGCCGGAATTCTCCGGCCGACCTTGATCAAGGGTGCCACCGTTCTCAGTCCTTTCAAGGGCATGTCGGTGCTGGCGCACCTCGCGGCGACCGGCGGCATTGGCGCCGACCGCGATGATCACCGCCACGCTGACGATACGCCCGTCCTGGCGGACCTTTACATAGGTGGCATCCAGCCAGAGATAGGGCCAGTCACCCTCCAGCGGGCGTTCCAGGAAGGTGGCGATCTTGCCGTCGATCTCGGCGCACAGGCGCGAGACCTGGCTCCTGGAGATGCCGCTCATCCCCATGGCCTTGACCAGGTCATCGACCGAGCGGGTCGAGATACCCTGGACATAGGCCTCCTGGATGACGGCGGTCAAAGCCTTCTCGGCCATGCGGCGCGGCTCCAGGAAGCCGGGGAAATAGCTGCCCTTCCGCAGCTTGGGGATGCGCAGTTCCACCGTCCCGGCCCGGGTCTCCCAGTCTCGCTCGCGGTAGCCGTTGCGCTGGGCCTGCCGGTTGGCAGGACTGCGCTCGCCAAAGCCTGCGCCGGTCAGTGTCGCGACTTCCAATTCCATCAGCCGCTCGGCGGCAAACCCGATCATCTCGCGCAGCAGATCGGCATCGGCGCTCTTTTCCAGCAGCCCGCGAAGGCTCATCATCTCGTTGGTCATCGGTTTGATCCTTGGTTCGGTTGATAAGGTTTGGCGACCAAACCCTACCGAAGATCACCGATGACCTCCCGCGCATCGCGGGCGCGCCGGGGGATGACGCCTTCGGTCGCTACGCTCCCTACGACGTCATCCCCCGGCAAGAACTCCTACACCACTCGGCGGGACACGACCGCTCCGACTGCCGCCGTCATAGATCGCCGCCAGCGCCAACAGACGACGCGTCTGATCGGCATCATCCGAGGCGCGGGCAAGACGGCGAAGAACAGAACCATCAAAGTCCGGACGAAGCGGTATCGGGGCAGCACCTGGATGATGCGGATGTCGGTGCCCGCCTCCAGCAGATGGGTGGCAAAGCTATGGCGCAGGGTATGGACGGTAACGCGCTTGTCGATGCCGGCGGCAGCACAGGCCGAACGGCAGGCGCAATTCAGCACATTCGGCTCGATCGGCTTGTCTTCGCGGCCGGGAAACAGCCAATGCCGGGGGCGTGCCAGCCGCCAATAGGTGCGCAGGATGCCGAGCAACTGCGCTGACAACATAACGTAGCGGTCCTTGCGCCCTTTGCCCTGCTCGACCCGGATCACCATCCGGCTGCTATCGATGTCGGCAAGCTTGAGCGCCACCACTTCCGACACCCGCAGCCCGGTGGCATAGGCCGTAGTCAGTGCCGTGCGATTCTTCAGACTGGGGACCGCTTCCAGGAAGCGCACCACCTCGTCGGCGCTCAGTACCACCGGTAATCGCCGCGGCTGGCGGGCATAGGTGATTCGCTCCGGGATCTCCGGACACCGCATTGTCACCCCGTAGAAGAATCGCAGCGCCGCGACGAACTGGTTGAGGCTGGCCCACGAGATCCCCTGCGACACCAAGTGAACCTGCCAGGTGCGCACGTCGTCAGGATCGAGATGGTCGGGTGACCGCTGGAAGAATCGGCTGAACTTTGAAACCGCATGAAGGTAGGATCGTTGGGTCGCCGGCGACAGATTACGGACACTCATGTCCTCGATCATGCGGCGACGCAGAGGGCTCATCTCGGCCATCGGGGGCCTCCTGTCTGAAAGGGTGGTCGGGAAACCAACCCTGTCAGACGGGAGCCTTCGACGTCACTTCACACACCAATACCGCCGTAGCGGTTTCGTTCAATCCCCCACGTGAGTCTCAATCAGCGCAGGTTGGTATCAGATGGGGCCGTATGAAGCTGTGGACCTGACGATACGAACGTGCCCCGGCCAGCATAGCCAGCACCGTGAACAGCAGGATTGGGGCCAAGGGGTAAATCTTCCCCTGGCCGCGACGAGGATCAGAAACCTGGGAAAAGAGCGACAGCAGCGTGCTCGGCATCGGGGCAACCCTCCAAGGTGGGTGCCCCTTGGCGCTTCAATCACGACCACTTTATGGCACCTTGATGCCGGTGGGTGGCGGTCGTCCACACCATCAGACAAATGCCATCAGGGGAATCGGCAATTTTTCATCCGCCATAACGCCGCGATCGATCAGGCGATCGCAGCGTTGAACAGCCCTGGGATTACCAGCCTCCGCCAGGCTACAGAATCAAGAAGGCGGTACAGAATAGTCATGATATACTGAACAGCCGCCGACATCCGCAATGATACTACCTGCAATTATATGGCAAATATCAGATTCAGAGCACATGCCCGTAAACCTACACAAAATCGTATTCATAGATATATAAATTGCTTTTTTATTATTAGAATCGCCAGACGTATCCATGGCAGACATCAATCTTGCGAAGCACTCCTCCGGCATTTACAACCTCCTTTGGTTCATAGCGGGAAGCATTGGTAATGCTATCCCCTTAAAACCCAACGTTACCTATCTATCTAAGGAGAAGAGTTGTTGGCGATCCAGCGATCCAAGGCGGCAACATGTTCCCCCTCCTCATCGGCGCACCGACTGGCGAATCGCTGTACATCCTCATTTTGAGCATGCTCTGCAGCCGTCCGATAGAACTCCATGCCACGCACTTCGTTGGCGCGGGCATAGGTCATGGCATGAAGCGGTGTCATCAGGTAATCGGTTCCGTCTTGAGCATAGTCGCCGACTTCTGGAGGCAACCGCCAGCGGAACTCCCATGACTTCAGCTTTGCGATCTCCAGATTCTTGGTACGGTTGGATATCTCGTGCGCGTGCAGCTTGGAAAAGCGCGCCATCTCACGGAAGACCTTTGCCGTGTCGCGGTTGGCGTGGGCCTCCATCATTTCAGCCAGCTCGGTGTAGCGTTCCTCAGCCTCCCGTTCGAGAGCAACGGCATGGGCGAGGAATTCCGGCAGGGAATATTTCATGAAACGACTCCTTGACTAGCGCAAAACATAGCCACCGCGGCCAATTCGGCGGCGACAGCGCTATTTCCGCATTTCCCGCAAAATGATGTTGCGTTGGATTTCGCTGGTTCCTTCGTAGATCTGCAGAATCTTGGCGTCCCGGAACAATTTCTCGACCGGAAACTCGGTGGAGTAGCCCATTCCACCGTGAATCTGGACGGCTTCAGTGGCGGCCCACATGGCTGCGTCGCAGGCGAATGCCTTGGCGCAAGACGCCTCCAGGGTATTGGACTGGCCCATGTCGGCCAGCCAGGCAGATTGGAGAGTCAGGAGACGCGACGCCTCCAGCTTGATCCGCATGTCCGCCAGTCGGTGCCCGATCACCTGATGGTCGATAATGGCGCATCCCATGGTGCGCCGCTCACGGGCATACCCCATGGATTCGTCCAGGCAGCGCCGAATCAACCCAACTGCGAATGCTCCCACCATGGGGCGCGACTTGTCGAACGACTTCATGGCTAGGCGAAAACCGTCATTTTCATTACCGAGAATGTTGGCGGCCGGTACCACGACATCGCTGAAATGAATCTCGCAGGTGGGGGACGCCTTCTGTCCCATCTTGGACAGTGGCTGGCTGACCTCGACTCCGAGCGTGTCGCGCTCGATCAGGAAGGCTGTCATCCCCTTGTGGCCGGCGTCGGGATCGGTCTTGGCGAAAGCCAGGATGAAGCTGGCCAGCGAGGCGTTGGTGATCCATACTTTTCCGCCGTTGATGACGTAGTCGCCCCCGACCCGGCGGGCGCGGGTGGTGATCCCGGCCACGTCGGAGCCAGCGGCGGGTTCGGTCAGCCCCCAGCAGGCGAAGCCGCCATCGGCCATGCGCCCGAGATAAGTCCGTTTTTGCCGCTCGGTGCCGGCGAGCACCAATGCTTCCGTGACCAGAGGATTGAGCCCGAGAGAAGTCGCCACTCCGACGCAACCGTGGGCAAAAGCCTCGCTGATCAAGACCAGTTCGGTTGTCCCCAACCCGTGCCCGCCATACTCCTGCGGAATTGTTACGCCGATCAGCCCAAGTTCATGGGCCTTACGATGAACCTCCATGGGAAAGGTCGCCTCGCGATCCATCCTGGCGGCGATGGGAGCGATCTCGTCGCGGGAAAATGCCTCGGCGAGATCGCATACCATCCTTTGCTCTTGGCTAAGAGCGAACTGCATCCTAGGCAGTCCCGCAGGCCGAACAGCTTTTCTGCGAGTTCCGCAGAGCAACCGCCTGCATGGACAGAGCCTCGGGGGAACGCCCCGTGGAGGTCTTCAGTCGCAGATGGCCAAGGATGGCACACCCCAGTGCGGCGGTGTATTGCGGCATGTCGCCGTCGGCGACATTGACCTCCATCTTGAGTTCCTCGGAGATGGCTTGGGCGATACGCCCCCAACGCAGGATCCCCCCGACCAGGGTCAACTCTTCCTCAATCTTGACTCGCTTGAGAAGCTGACCTGCACGCCCCGTGAGCGACATACCCGCACCGAACATGATATTTTCCGGCGACACGCTGTTGCTGAGATGATTGATGACTTCGGACTCGGCAAACACCGTGCAGACCCCCGAAATGGAGGCCGGTTCGGTGGCGCTTTCCAGCAGACCGTCGATATCCTCGGTGTCGAATCCCATGTAGCGGACGGTCTTCTCCAGGAACATCCCCGTCCCCGACGCGCACTTATCGTTGAGGCGGAATGTCCGGACCTTCCGGGCGTCGTCCAGACGGCTGGCCTTCATGGTCTGGCCGCCGATATCGAGCACGGTTCGGGTGCGGGGAAACAGGAACGAGGCACCCCGGGCATTCGCGGTCAGGTCAGTGACTTGGATGTCGCGATCATCGAACTGATGCCGACCGTAGCCGGTGGTGATGACATAGGCGACCTCCTCCCGTGCCAAGCCGGCGAGGTCCAAAGTCTCTGCCATCACAGCCTGAGCCGCCTCCTGCAGTCGCGAACCGGTCTGTTTGACGGTACGGGCGACGATCATGTCGGAATCGTCCAGAATAATGCCCTTGGTATAAGTGGACCCGATGTCCAATCCCATCGTGTAGCGCATGGTTCACGCCTCCTTGCGGGCCGGGGCTTCGCCGGCGATCAGATAATCCATGGCGAACAGGGCCGCCCCGAGGGCTCCCATATAGTGGCTGTCGTCGCTGACGTTGAGCGGCTTGCCCAATGCCTCCTCCAGCGCTTTAACCATGCCGGGGTTCTTGGCGACACCACCAGTGAAGGTGATCTCGCCGGTGATGCCGGTCCGGCGCAACAGGCCGTAGGACCGCGAGGCGATCGACTTGTGAACGCCCCACAGGATGTCTTCGACCGCCTTGCCCTTGCCCAACCAGGACAGAACCTCGGCCTCTGCGAACACCGTGCAGGTGGTGCTGATCTTGACCGGCTTTGTTGACTTCAAGGATACCGGCCCAAGGTCACCGAGACTCATGCCCAGTGCCATGGCGGCGGCACCCAGGAAACGTCCCGTACCGGCTGCGCACTTGTCGTTCATGCAAAAGTCGATGATCTCGCCGTCCGGCTTGACCCGGATAGCCTTACTGTCCTGGCCACCCATGTCGATGACCGTGCCGGTGCCCGGAAACATATGGGCGGCACCACGGCCGTGGCAGCTGATCTCAGTCACCTGCTTGTCGCCGAAAGTAACCTTGTAGCGACCGTAACCGGTGCCGATCACGTATCCCACCGACTTTGGGTCGATGCCGCCGTCGGCACAGGCGAGATCGAATGCATTCTGTGCCGCCTGGGTAACGTTGGCGCCGGTATCGGTCAAAGCGCGGGCAACGATGGACTTGCTCTCGTCGATGATCACGGCCTTGGTCTGCGTCGAACCCACGTCGACGCCTGCTGTATACTTCATGGCATCATCTCTCCGTGTTGCCTTCAGTCGAACATGATGTTTTCGACGAAGGTCTCCATCTGGATGGAAATGTCGTCAAAGGTGTTCTGGTTTTCCTCGAATTCCGTGATGAAGTACGGGATTTTCTTGGCATCCAGTTCCTTCGAATACGCCACCACCTCGTCGAGACCGGGTTCGCACATCTTGGCGGAAGCGATGATCACCGCTTCGGCATTGGCGTGCTTGATCCGCTTCAGCAGCATCTTCTCGTTGGGCTTGTCGTTATCGTGCTGGACGGCGCTATAGGACGACTTCGAGATATAGGCCGAAGCCAAGTTGGCCCAGGGATCGCCTGCGGTATTGATGTCCTCGAGAATCCAGCGCAGACCGATGAACAGGTCGTCATCCACCACATGGCAGGATCGCGATACCGCCTGCAGCAAGTCGAACGGCGGGGTCTCGCAGAAACCGCCTTCCAACACCACCCGCATTTTGTCCTGCTGGCGAACCGGCCGTTCCCGGATCATCGGCAGCACGGTCTCAAGCAGGGTGTTGAACTCCTCGCGGGGCAGGAAACCAGCCAGCCCAATCAAGGCGAAGGATTCGTCGGCCGCCAGCTTCCACGGCGTGGAGCGACGGATATCATAGAGATCACGCATCAGCTTGCGCGAATGGTTATAGAGCTCCAGGGAGTGCCGCAAAGCATCCTCGGTGACCGGTTGACCGCCGGCGGCCACGATATCGTCAGCCAATCTCAGATATTCGTAGCGCAGGAATTCCGCAGCGCCCTCGGAATTGACGTTCTGCGGCAGATGCAGAATCTGAGCCTTGTAGGGAAAATTACGGCCCCAGATTCCGGCCAAATTGCGGGCGCCGTCACAGATAGGATGGGTGACGAACAGGTCGAGTTCGATGTGCTTCTCGATGGCCAACTCAAGCGATGTCTTGAGGATGGAACAGAGGAACGATCCGAAATGCTGGCTGATCGAAACCCCTTCGGTTCGCCCACCCTTGATCTTGACCGGCAACATACCGGCGGCATGCGCGATCTCCTCGGGGAAATAGACCTGGAAGTGACCGAGCACGCGTCCGCCGCTCTGGCGCCACGCCTTGACGGTCGGATAGGTCTCATCCTCGACCAATTCCCGGCAACGGGTGAAGACTTCATCCAGCGGCCGACCCTGCCATCCGGTGAACAAAGGAACTGAGGCTGTCATGCTGAATCTCCTGCTTTCAATGGGCAGCACGGCCTCAATGGCCCGCCACCGCCTCTTTCTGCCTGCGGGCAATCATTCCTTCGAAGAAGGCATCGGCGCGATTCTTCATCTGTGCCTTGGAAACCGCTCGAGGATCGACGATGTCGGATTCGAGCAACAGGGTCGGTAGCCCCAGGGATTCCGATGTGTGGAAGCGGCGGTCGGCCAAACCCGACGAGGCGGTGCGACAGCTTTTGACTCCGTGATAAACAATGCCGTCGAGCTTGTAGGGCGAATACTTGTCCTCGACGTCGGAGAAATTAAACAGCAGCCCCTGCTGGGTTTCGCGGACCGTCAGCAGAATTCCCTCCGCATAGCTTTCGATGGGGTTGTCGAGATCGAATTCGAAGCCCAGAGCCGTGCCGCCAGAAGCGAACTTCAGGTAGCTCGAAATAACGAACACGCCGCCCCAATCGGAGAAGAACTCGGCAAAACCACGGAAGTGGGAGTAGCAGGGCACTCCCAACAGACCGAGTCGGAACTTCTGTTCGACAGGAACATCTTTGCCGTCCTTGCGGGTCACTGAACCGATGTTGTTCGCCGAGCGATACTCCATCTCCTCGTAGAGTTCCTTGAAGAAAGTGGCACCTTCCTCCGTCGCCCGGAAACAGTTGGCCATACCGAGAAAAGCCAACCCGTCGGTCAGAGCATTGAACACCGCCGGCGTCCGCTCATTCAGCGCCAACAGTTGCTTCCAGTAGCGGCTCATGGTGTTGGCGTGGCGCAGATGCTCGCGAAACTTGTCGATGTCGAACTTCTTGCCGGTCACCCGCTCGCACTCGGAGATCAGTTCCTTGATCTGGGCAACCACGTAGGCGAGCTCGTGCTTGAAATCCTTGTCACCCGGCATGGTCCGGGATCCGCAGGACCGGTCATTGGGCACATCGACGGTGACGACGGGCGCATCATACAGCCGCTCCCAGATCTCGCCCCACTTGAAGTAGGTGTTGCAGGCGTTGGTAGCCACCACCAGGCCCGGCTTCGGAATCAGCCCCATGGGATGACCGCCGCCACGCAGGTGCATGGCGATGTCCGCCTTCACATAGCCGCAGACGTCGGGTGAGAACCCATAATCCTCGGCTTCCTTAAGGTACTCCTCCGATGTGCCGCGCACTGCGGTCTGCAACGCGGTGATCTCGGGAAACACGATCGGCATGTCGAAGGTCCGCAACACCTCGTTCATGTTCCCCATCACGAACACGAAAGCCGCCTTCTTGTCGTGACGGGCCGCCTCGGTGAGCGACGCAAACCATTTGCGCATCAGCCGCGCTGATTCGCGTGAACCACGCCCCACAATCTCATGGCCGACCGGGGCATGGCCGGGCCGCTCTCCACTGGTAGCGCTCATTATCGGCTCTCCAATCTCTCTCAAAAAAGATGACTGACTAACCATTTACCTCCCAGACCCACTGACGTCAATAAGATTCGAATCACTTTTTTCCTGGCTTTCCCGCGTTTTCCGAAAATACCCAGGAAACAACACGCCCCATAAATTGGCTCGATGGTCATTTTACGGCTTTCAAGAACCATTGGAGCATCTACACCGCCCCGTCCGAACGGATTAGGGGCACGCCGGATCTGCAGAAATCTAAAATAAGACATAACCGGATGGTCACATTAGCTCCGCTGGAGCCAACGATCCGGGGACAAACACCGATTGTTTCTGGGCATATAAAAATTTTTGTCGCTAAAAAATTAGTTGACCGGACAGTCATTCTGAAAGTATCCCTACTGCCGAGCCATCGCATCAACCGAGCGATTCGGCCACAAGCCAACGTTTCAAGGGCACGGCTTCTAGAGGGAGTCGCCAACAATGAGAGTTCTGGCCGCGATTAAGCGGGTGATCGACTACAACGTGAAAATCCGGGTGAAGTCAGATGGGTCTGGTGTGGAGACCCAGAACGTGAAGTTCTCCATGAATCCGTTCGACGAGATCGCGGTTGAAGAGGCCGTGCGGCTGAAGGAAGCGGGCAAGGCCGCCGAGGTGGTGGTGGTGTCGGTTGGCCCGGCCGCCGCGTCGGAGACCCTGCGCACCGCCCTGGCCATGGGCGCCGACCGCGGCATCCTGGTGTCCTCCGACGACGAGGTCCAGCCGCTGGCCGTCGCCAAGGTGCTGAAGGCCCTGGTGGACAAGGAGGCCCCCGGCCTGATCATCCTGGGCAAGCAGGCCATCGACGACGATAGCAACCAGACCGGCCAGATGCTGGCGGCGCTGCTGGGCCGTCCCCAGGGCACCTTCGCCTCCAAGCTGGAGATCGTGGGCGAGTCCATCACCGTCACCCGCGAGGTGGACGGCGGCCTGGAGACGGTGAGCCTGAAGCTGCCGGCGGTGGTGACCACCGATTTGCGCCTCAACGAGCCGCGCTACGCTTCGCTGCCCAACATCATGAAGGCCAAGAAGAAGCCCATCGACACGGTCTCGCCGGCCGATCTGGGCGTCGACGTGGCGCCGCGCCTGGTGACCCTCAAGGTCGAGGAGCCGCCCAAGCGCAAGGCCGGCATCAAGGTGGCCGACGTGGCCGCCCTGGTGGACAAGCTGAAGACCGAAGCGAAGGTGATCTGATCATGACCGTTCTCGTCATTGCCGAGCACGAGGGCGGCGCGCTGAAGGCCGCCACCCTGAACACCGTCACCGCTGCCGCCAAGATCGGCGGTGACATCCATGTGCTGGTGGCCGGTTCCGGCATCGCCGCCGTGGCCGAGGCCGCGTCCAAGGTGGCGGGCGTCACCAAGGTGCTCGCCGCCGATGCGGGCCTCTACGCCAACCATCTGGCCGAGCCCCTGGCCGCCCTGGTGGTCTCCCTGGCCAGCGGCTACAGCCACATCCTGGCCCCCGCCACCACGGGGGGCAAGAACGTCGCCCCGCGCGTCGCGGCGCTCTTGGACGTGGCTCAGGTGTCGGAAATCACCGGCGTGGTGTCGGCCGACACCTTCGTGCGGCCCATCTATGCCGGCAACGCCCTGGCCACCGTGCAGTCCAAGGACGCTCTCAAGGTGATCACCGTCCGCGGCACCGGCTTCGAGGCCGCCAAGGCCGAGGGCGGCTCCGCCGCCGTGGAGAGCGTCGCCGCCGCCGCCGATCCGGCCCTGTCGGCCTATGTGGGCAGCCAGCTCAGCAAGTCCGAGCGTCCCGAGCTGACCAGCGCCCGCATCATCATCTCGGGCGGTCGCGGCATGCAGTCGGGCGACAACTTCCACCTCCTGGAAGCGGTGGCCGACAAGCTGGGCGCCGCCGTGGGCGCGTCCCGCGCCGCCGTCGACGCCGGCTTCGTGCCCAACGACTTCCAGGTGGGGCAGACCGGCAAGATCGTCGCCCCCGACCTCTACATCGCCGTCGGCATCTCGGGCGCCATCCAGCACCTGGCCGGCATGAAGGATTCCAAGGTCATCGTCGCCATCAACAAGGACGAAGAGGCCCCCATCTTCCAGGTCGCCGATTACGGCCTGGTGGCGGACCTGTTCAAGATATTGCCCGAACTCACCGCGGCCCTCCAGTCTCCCTGAGGCCGCAGCCTGGCGGGGGCGGGCCAAGTATGGCCCGCCCCCGCTTTTTTCATTCCTACAGCGGAAGTATCTATCCCCCCCCCGCCAGCGCCATAGCCACCTTCGAACCTGTCGGACGCCCCAGTACACCGCAGATAAAGGACCCTGCGTCTATCAAGCGGTCCAAATTCACGCCCGTTTCGACGTCCAGGCCATTCAGCATGTACAGTACGTCCTCAGAGGCCACGTTACCCGATGCCCCTTTGGCGTAAGGACACCCCCCCAAACCGGAGATAGAACAATCCACGACCGTAACGCCAATATCCAAGGCGGCGAGAATATTGACCAACGCCTGTCCATAAGTATCATGGAAGTGAACAGCCAGCTTATCGATGGGGACGTATACAGCGACCGCCCGCAGCATTTTCTGCGTCTCGCCGGGAGTACCAACACCTATGGTATCACCCAGGGAGATCTCGTAGCAGCCGAAATCCACCAAGCGAGCCGCGACATCGGCGACGACCCCGGCTGAAACGGCTCCTTCGTAGGGGCATCCCAGGACGCAGGATACGTAGCCGCGCACCTGTAGGCCTTTCCTGCAAGCGCCCGCCACCACCGGAGCCAATCGGTCCAGGCTTTCTCCGATGGAGCAGTTGATGTTTTTGCGGGAAAAGCTCTCCGACGCGGCGGCAAAGACGGCGATCTCGTCGGCGCGAGCCGCCACCGCCGCCTCCAATCCCTGAAGATTGGGCACCAGGACGGGATATGAAATGCCCGGCTTACGGACGATAAGATCCATCACTGCAGCGGTATCGGCCATCTGCGGGACCCATTTGGGGCTGACGAAACTACCCGCTTCGATGACGGCCATCCCAGCCTCACCCAGACGGTTGATCAACTCCGCCTTGACCGCCGGCAATACCGGCCTTCGTTCGTTCTGTAGCCCGTCACGGGGACCGACTTCCACCAGCTTGACGTGTTTGGGAACTCTCATGGGTAGATCCACTTCGGCTCAACGGGACTCTTGTTGCGACGTCACTCACCTCGCGATTTTCGGCGATTAAAAGGCGCCAGGTGATCTCCGGGAACGAGTAAGAGGCCTCCATAACGGCGCCCCGCCCCCAGCAACGGAAAGCGCTCACCAATCGAGATGGGAATTATGAAAATGACCGGTCAGTCTCTACCCATGACCATACATTTCATGAACCACCTCGTCAACAAAGTGTGATCATAGTGGCGAATGATGCGGCTCATAGAGTTGAATATTGACACCCCTCCAAATGGCAGCTACCAATAAACTGACCATACGGTCAATTTTACGGCGCGGCAAATCGCTAGCCGATGCCGTTCATGATCAATTTGAACCTGCGACAAGGAGGCACTGGTGGCGGAAGTCCCTTTGAGCCATCCCTTGGACCGCGTGGCGCTTCTGCGCATCAACCGGCCCGAGGCAAAGAACGCACTCAATTTGGAGGTCCGCCGCCAGTTGGCCGAGCACATGACCACCCTGGGCGCCGACGCTTCCGTTCGCGCCATCGTGATCACTGGAAACCATGAGGCTTTCGCCGCCGGAGCCGATATCAAGGATATGGCAGCAGTTGGCGCCATCGAGCTGATGCAGCGCAACAACCACCTCCTGTGGCGAACCATCGCCCAATGTCCGAAGCCGGTAATTGCTGGGGTCCAGGGCTACGCCTGGGGCGGCGGCTGCGAGTTGGCCATGCACGCCGACATCATCGTAGCGGGCGAGAATGCCAGTTTCTCCCAGCCCGAGGTCAAGGTCGGCATCATGCCCGGTGCCGGAGGTACCCAGCGCCTCGTGCGCGCCGTGGGCAAATACAGGGCCATGTTCCTGACCATGACCGGCCAAGCCTTCAGTGGCGCCGAGGCCGGGCAGATGGGCCTTGCCAGTCTGGTGGTCCCCGATGCCGAGGTTCTGGACAAGGCGCTCGACATCGCCAAGACCATCTCGCGCATGCCGCCGCTCGCTATCGCCCAGATTAAGGAGGTGCTGCTGGCCGGCCAGGACGCTTCTCTGGACACCGCCCTGATGCTGGAGCGCAAGGCTTTCCAGCTCCTATTTGCCAGCTGGGATCAGAAAGAGGGCATGGCCGCCTTCCTGGAAAAACGTAAACCAGCCTACGAGGGGGTTTAAATCATGAGCCTGGATGCAGCACGCCCCGACCTCGTCATGGGGGTTGTCGGTACAGGTGCCATGGGACGCGGCATCGCCCAGATCGCTGCGATCGCTGGCTGCGCCGTCATCTTGATGGATGCTCGGGATGGAGCTGCCGCCGAGGCTCGAATTTTCATAGCGAAAATGCTGAATAAACTGGCCGAGAGAGGCACACTGAGCACTTCGGCTACCGAAGCAGCCCTTGATCGCCTCGTCATCGCTGAAACTATCGCCGATCTCGCGCCCTGCCACGTGGTGGTGGAGGCCATTGTCGAAGACATCACGGTCAAGCAGTCCCTGATGAAGGATCTGGAGGCCATCGTCTCCTCCGACTGCCTGATCGCCAGCAATACCTCGTCGCTGTCGGTGACCTCCATCGCTGCCGCCTGCAAGCATCCTGAGCGGGTGGGCGGCTTTCATTTCTTCAATCCCGTTCCGCTGATGAAGGTGGTGGAGGTCATCGATGGCGTCATGACGGCACCCTGGGTCGTCGAGGCGTTGACCGCCCTGGCCCGGCGCATGGGACATACGCCGGTCAAGGCCAAGGATACTCCCGGTTTCATTGTCAATCACGCCGGGCGCGGCTATGGCACCGAGGCGCTGAAGCTGGTGGGCGAGGGGGTGACAGATGTCTTCACCGCCGACCGCATCCTGAAGGGCGCGGCCGGCTTCCGCATGGGGCCGTTCGAGCTGCTCGACCTCACCGGTCTGGATGTCTCCCATCCGGTAATGGAAAGCATCTACGACCAGTATTACCAGGAGCCGCGCTTCCGCCCGTCCCCCATTGGCCGCCAGCGTGTCACCGCCGGACTGCTGGGGCGCAAGACCGGACGTGGCTTCTATGCCTACAAGGACGACAAGGCCGTGGTCCCGCCAGCGCCCGTGGTCCCCGCCGCCTGGACCGGCCCGGTGTGGGTGGCGCCGGGCGAAGGCTCTCTGGCCGTCACCGCCTTGGTGACCAAGCTGGACGCCATACTGGAGAGGGGCGAGAAGCCGACCAAAGCCGCCCTGATCCTGATCCCGGTGCTGGGCGAGGACTGTACGACCGCCTGCGTCCGCCTCGGCCTCGACGCGACCCGCACAATCGCCATCGATCCGCTGTTCGGTCTGGACAGCCACCACACCCTGATGACCAATCCGGTGACGGTGGCTGAGATTCGCGACGGCGCTTTCGGCCTGCTGGCCAGCGGCAATGTCGCCGTCTCGGTGATCCATGACAGCCCCGGCCTGGTGGCGCAACGGGTGGTGGCGACCGTCATCAATATCGGCTGCGACATCGCCCAGCAGGGCATCGCCACGCCCGAGGATATCGACAAGGCGGTAACGCTGGGTCTCGGCTACCCCGCCGGGCCGCTCTCCTGGGGCGACCGCATCGGCGCCGACAAGGTGGTCGCCATCCTCGACACCATGCTGGCCATCACCGGTGATCCCCGTTACCGCGCCTCGCTCTGGCTGCGCCGCCGCGCGAGCCTCGGCGTCTCCCTGCTGACTTCGGAGTCCTGATCCATGCTCGACGCTTATCTTTATGATGGCCTGCGTTCCCCCATCGGCCGCCATGCCGGCGGCCTGGCCCCGGTGCGCCCCGACGATCTGGCCGCCGAGGTGATCCGCGCCCTGGTGGCCCGCTCCGCCTTCCGGTCCGAGGATATCGAGGACGTGATTCTCGGTTGCACCAATCAGGCAGGCGAAGATTGCCGCAACGTGGCCCGTCACGCCGCCCTGCTGTCCGGCCTGCCGGTCGAGGTGGCGGGGCAAACCGTCAACCGCCTGTGCGCCTCGGGGCTGGCCGCCGTGCTGGACGCGGCGCGCTCGGTCACCTGCGGTGAAGGCGACCTGTTCATCGCCGGCGGTGTCGAGAGCATGAGCCGCGCCCCTTTTGCACTGTCCAAAGCGGAAAGTGCCTATTCCCGCGACGCCAGGATTTTCGACACCACCATCGGTGCACGCTTTCCAAACCCCAAGGTGGTGAAGGGCTTCGGCAATCATTCCATGCCCGAGACCGCCGACAACATCGCCCGCGATCTGGGGCTGTCGCGTGACGCCTCGGACGCCTTCGCCGCCGCCTCCCAGGCCAAGTACGCCCGGGCCAAAGCAGATGGGTTCTACGAGGGTGAGATTCATCCCATCACCATAGCGGGTCGCAAGGGCGACACCGTGGTGAGCGAGGACGAGCACCCACGTCCCCAGACTGATCTGGCCGCGCTGGCCAAGCTGAAGCCGCTGTTCGAGGGCGGCGTGGTCACCGCCGGCAATGCCTCGGGCATCAATGACGGCGCGGCGGCCCTGTTCATCGGCTCGCGCACGGCGGGCGAGAAGGCCGGCGTCGCGCCCATCGCCCGCATCGTCGCTGGGGCGGCGGCCGGCGTAGCGCCCCGCGTCATGGGACTGGGACCGGTGCCGGCCTCCAGAAAAGCCCTGGGGCGCGCCGGCCTGACCGTCCAGGACATGGATGTGATCGAGATCAACGAAGCCTTCGCCGTGCAGGTATTGGGCTGTGTCACCCAGCTGGGGATCGCCCCGGATGATTCGCGCCTCAATCCCAATGGGGGGGCAATCGCACTTGGTCACCCACTGGGATGTTCCGGGGCACGGCTTGTCCTCACCGCCGCACGGCAGCTACAGCGCACCGGAGGACGGTACGCTCTGGTGTCCTTGTGCATCGGCGTCGGCCAGGGGCTCACCGCCATCATCGAGAGGATTTAGGAATCGTGAGCGCAATCCTGACCGAAATCCGCGACCATGTCCGTTTCATCACCCTCAACCGCCCGGAACGTCATAACGCCTTCGACGACGCTGTGATCCAAGAACTAACGGCCACGTTCGAGACGGCAGCGACTGAATCGAATTTATGCGCCGTGGTTCTCGACTCCCTGGGGCGCAGCTTTTCGGCCGGCGCCGACATCAATTGGATGAGGCGGATGGCCGATTACGACCGTGATCGCAATCTGAGCGATGCCCGTGCCTTGGCCAGACTGATGCAAGCGATCGACACATGTCCGCGCCCGGTCGTCGGTGTCGTGCAGGGCGCGGCCTATGGTGGCGGCGTCGGGCTAGCAGCTTGCTGTGATCTGGTCGTCGCCGCCGAGGAATCGGTATTTTGCCTGTCGGAAGTCAAGATCGGCATTATCCCCGCCGTCATCTCCCCCTACGTAATGCGCTCCATCGGCGTCCCCGCTGCCCGACGATATTTTCTGACCGCCGAGGCAATTCCCGCCGTCACGGCCAAAGAGATCGGACTGGTGCATGAGGTTGTTCCGACCGAAGACTTGGTGACGACACGAGACCGCTGGCTATCGGCGCTCAAGGCCAACAGCCCGCATGCCGTAACCGCCGCCAAGGGACTGGTCGCCCGCCTTGCCCCCATTGATCCCACCATGATCGAGTGGACCGCCGAGCGGATCGCCGATTTGCGGGCCTCGGAACAGGGACAGGAGGGACTGAAAGCATTCCTCGAGCGACGCAAGCCGTTCTGGACCATCTGATTTTTAGAAACAGAGAAATTTACATCATTGTTACTTTAGCTGTAAATCGGCAACAAAAACCAATTTAGGATTAGCGATGGGCATCTATACGGTTAAGCGGCAGGTTAGTTGGGGAGATTGTGATCCCGCCGGAATCCTCTATACCCCGCGCGTATTCGATTACTGCACCCAGACAATCGAAGGCTGGTACACCGAGGTTGTCAAGGTGGATTGGATGACGATGATCCGCAACAAACAAGGATCGCCTACCGTTCACGCATCCTGCGACTACTTGAAGCCAATGGAGCCGGGCCTGGAGGTTGCGGTCACCCTTCGCATCGACAAGTTGGGCGACACCAGCATGACCTTCCGCCTGGAGGGCGAGGATGAGGGAGGTGCCATCTATTTCAGGGCTAAATACGTCTCGTGCGTCATTGATTTTACCCGAAACCAAGCTATGGAAATTCCGGCCGATTGGCGTTCCAAGATACAAGCCTATATGTCTAAATGTGCGGCACAGGGAGATTGCCCCCACCCGATCTGAACCGAAAGAGCTGAAGTTGTCCTTCTCGGAAAAATGGGCTCCAGGTCATGCTGCGGCATTTTGGCCAATTTGGTCTGCTCTTAGGGAGGATTCTCCGATATCGGGATTATTGGTCATGGGCGTCCCCCCCCATCGGTAAGAGCCATACCGATGTAATCGATCAGGGCCGTAGGTGAAGGATTTCATCCAGCGTGGCTTCATGCCGAAAACTGGAATCGGAGGCCGACGGCGTCGGCAGACGCCTTGCCGGCACCGCCCAGAAGGCGGCACCGGCAGAACGTCAAGATCAGGCAATGCCGGGCATGGCTCCCTGGTAAAGCGGGTTGGCCACACTGATCAGCAATTCGATACGTGATGTGTGCTGCAGCAGCCAGTCACGGTTATCGACCTGCCAGCGGTGGCAGGCGGAGAAAATCTCCATTGCCCGATCACGATCAGTGTCGGTCATGGTGGGGTAGCCTCCCAGCGGGGTGGCTCCCTCGTTACCACCATCCGACCCCAGGATGATGTCCAGATAGGGCCGGTGGAGCAAGGATCCGCCGCCAAAGGCCACGTCGCCGATGTAGTCGATCAGGGCGGTGATATCCTCGACCGGCAGCGGGTCAATGAGATCGCCTCTCCATTGTGTGGGGATCGATGCGTGTAGACGCATGAGGTGTAGGCCGTAATTGCCGAGATCGGCAGCCCAGGCCCGGATCGCCTGCTGGGCAGGCAGGCAAGTGACGGGGCCCGAGATACTGTGCAGCCACAGATTGGCGCGATGCTGGTATTGGGTCGATGGGCCATAATCCACGGCGATCTTGCCAGCTGGGGCTGGAAAAGCGTCACGGACGATGGTGGTGAGATTGGGAATGGTATGCATGTTTCCTCTTTCTTGTTTTTGACTTTGGGGCGGCGCCGGCCGATCCGGCGCCCACATTGAGGCGCGTCCGGATCGGCGGCATGCCGCCCAGTTGTTGTAGGTTGATTGATAGGCGCGCTCGGCCGGATCATCGGCGGCGCAAGACACGGGTGCCGCCTCGGCACCACCAACGACGCAGGCGGACCTGACGACGACTGAGGCGCAATGTCCTTGCCGGACACAACCGGACAATGGCGTGAGGTCGCCACGATTCTGAAGTGGGATGAGATATCTGTAGGGTGTATTTCATTTTTAGTGCTCCGAAAATGCGCCGGACCATCCAGCGCGCCATGGCGATGGGCTGGATGGGGCGAGCATGTCGGAGATTGGGTAGGTTGAATTGTAGGCTGTAATAATTCGCCCATCATCGGCTGGGATGGGCGCGGCCTATCGCACCGGAGGCTTATACCCAGTTGGCGGCTTGGCTTGCGGCAGTTGGGCCGCCGACGGTATCGCGGGTTTGGGCTGTGGGGCCTGACTCGAGGCGGGGTTGGATGCAGGGCGGGGAGCGACAACCGAGGCTGGGGCTGGGCGGTTTGTCGTGGGACCCGACAATGGTCGATCCATGGAAACCGTTGGCCTCTTTGCTGGTATGTCTACCTTTTGGGCCGAGGGTTCGGAATCAAAGCTGATAGCCCCTAAATGCTTATTGAGCTGGCGTAGGGCGTGGTGATAGGGGCTGTCGAGTTCGCCTCGTCGTTCCGCCTCATCGGCCGCTGCTTCTGTGGCTTCGTAGTGCCCCCAGAATGTGTCGTTCTCCTCCGCGATGACGAGCTTTTCGTAGAAAGCCCGAACATCATGTTTTGTGGCATTTGGCGGCAGGACGAGGGCGCCAGGCTTCGCCATCTCGGACGACACCGGCTCCTTCTGGCTATGTTGCACCAGAGACTGTGCCGGTGCCCTGACTGCCACCGTCACCGGCTGGGCGGGAGCGGCAGTGGGTTGATTTGTCGGGGCCCCCGACAAATCAGGGAGCTCGATATCCAAACTCGTGGGAAGCAGATCCGCAACCAAAGGCGCATCACCTCGGACAGCCTCGACAAGGTGATTCCATCCTTTGACCAGCCAATTTACGACTTTGGCTGGCAGCAATTGCGCCGCCGAGCGGAGCAGACGGGAAACCCCACTGGCTAAGTGCTTGATTGCCGATTCGGCCTGCCGGAGCCGTTTACCCTGCTCCTCGGCATGGGTCAGCAAGCGGCCAATGGCGGTCGCATCATCGGCAATCCGGGGGCGATCTATGTGCACTCCTGTGACGTAATCGGCCATGTTGTCCAGCAGGATATTCTGCTCTCGCAGTGCCGATTGGGCGTGGGTCCGGGCCATTTCCTCGTCGCAGAGCGCCTGCTCTGCTGCCTCGGCTTGGCGACGGGCCGCATCCAGATCCGTTCTAATGCGGCTCACTTCAGAGGCCTGCTCGGCACAGGTCCGCTCCAGAGCCTGGACTCGTTGTTTCTGCTTGCTGGCGTCCTGGAGCAGGTCACCAGCTCTCTTGAGCTCGGTCTCCATCGTTTCCGCGCGTGCGATGGCTTGGTCGTGCTTGGCCTCCACAGCAACAAGCTGGTTCGCCAGTTGCTCATTCTGGGCTTTGGCTTTATCGGCCTCAGTCTTGCTGCTCTGCAGATCGCACAAAAGCTCGAATTCGGCTGCCTCGTACACCTCATCCCGGCCCTGCAATGCGCGCTGTGTCTTCACTTTTTGTTCCGAAATTGCTTTGTTAAAATCCATAGGTGTCATCTCCTTAAATTGCTTGGGATTATGGGGTGGCCGCCCCTCAAGGGCGGCGTAATAGCCCCCGCCGGCATCGACCGTGCGGGGTGTAAATGTCTGGCTCAGCCGCTCGGCCTCCGCCTCGTCGCCGGCATCGTGGGCGGCATCCAATTCGCGCTTCCAAGTGGCCTTGGAACTGAGGATATCGGCACTGCCATGGGCAGCCAGCAGGGCGTTGTAAGCCTCCTCCCAGCCTTGCCTCCATGCATACAACTGGGCATGCCGATTCCAGGCCCTCTCCTTGTTGCCAAAGCCGTCCTTGGTCAGGGATCGCATGGTCAGCATCACATGGGCATGGGGCTGATAGACACGCTGCATGCCGTTGGGATAGCGCAGGATATGGGGACCTTCGGGGATCTTGTCCGGGGTCATGCCATTGGTTGGCATGTCATAGATCGGCCAGGTACGATCGACAATCTCCCGCAGCCGTCGCGCCTGCTCCGGCTTGTGCGGATCAAGGGCCGTGCCGTAGGCGTGCACGCAGATATCGGCGACCATGCCCAGGGCAACGACATTCTCCGCCACCCAGTCCTTAAAGGCCGTAACGGCAGCCTCCAGGGGCAACTCGCGCGGCAAGGTCGCCAGCAGCTCGCGCGCGTATTGGGCGTCCTTGCGGGTCTCCGTGCCATCGACCGCCGACCACAGGCGCTGGCGATCACGCATCCACTCAGGCGCGCCGGCCGGGATCATGATCTCAGACCACGCCAAGCCGGTCTTGCTGCGGTAATCCCAGGTGTGGGCGCGCCGGAGTCCATCCGCCGCCCTGGTGCCAACCAAGCGGTCACAGGCACGATAGGCGGCGGCCGCGAGCGCCGATGTCATCGCGCTGGTCGAGCGGTAAGCCGCCGCCCCCGTGGCCGATCTGCCACCAATGATACGCACCTCCATCCTATATAACGCCATCCCCCCTATCGCTCATAAATCCAGACATCGCGCCAGCGATGTATAACCGAGCCCTTTCAACGCCTTAGTTTCATTCCTGTCCTATTTTGTATATTGGTTCGCATCCCCCTAATTTAACTAGGTATATATTCCTTTTTCATTCGTGGGCCATTCGCGCGTGCCAATTTGGCCTGACTGGCGTCACTGCCTCAGACATGGGGGCGGACCGCTTTGCGCTGCGAAATCCACGCAGACGACAAAAATCTGAGCTCGCCGAAAAATCGAACCAATATCATTGATACGGCGATTTTGCCGGGATTTCAAAACGAGGACACCATATGGAATATACGACTACTAATAAGGAAGGCGCGGTTGACGGCGCGTTGGCACAATTGGATACACCAGATTTGCTGGATGGCCACGACAGGGGCGATGCCCAGGAATTAATGCTAGGGGCAGGCAATGCCGAAGAGACGGTTCAGTCCGCATTTGGCCTGAGCGACTCATGGCTGGACGGTCTCGACTGGGCGCTATCGATCCCCCAAGGTGATGTGCCCCCAACGGCTATCATCGATGAGATCGATGACCTCAGAGGCAAGGCCAAGCGTCATCAAGCCATGGTTGGACGGACGCATCAGGGATTGATTCAGATTCTCGCCGATACCTACACCCTGGCCCACCACCACCGCCACGACATGAGTCCGGTCCTGCTCGCACTGCGAGCGTACAATATCCGAATCACAGCGGCCACGACGGCCAATCCCATGCTGCCGATCATCCGTCTGGCCATGCCTAACATTGATCGCCGTGCGCAAAGCTACTGCGCCAGGGCACTCTGCCATTTGGCCGCCGAGGGCGTGGATCCGGGCTAGGCGATCAACAGCATCTCCGAGGCTGGCGGCGTCGATGCCTGCGCCAAGGCCTGGGCCAAAAGGCAGCGACTGAAAAAATCAGCTTCGGCCCAACATATTGAGGCCGATGCTCCGGACGCTCCGATGGTCAGCTTGCCAAGCGAAACCCCTTCTCCCGATGCGGACGGCGTGTACCTGATCCTTGCCCGCCGCTCGGCAAATGGCGAGATTTCGGCCCTCGGCCACGTAGTGGATCCAAGCCTCACGGCCCGGGCCCGCCGAAAGCTGGTGCCGGCCACTCGCTGATTGCGTCCTGGCGTCGCCATTAGCCGACGCCAGAAAATCCATTTTTCCCTTCAAAGTTATTTTTTCGAGGCATACCATGACAACATCACCTGCAATTCGTACCACCAAGACCGAGCGCTCCCTGAATGAGGAGGCTAAGTCTCACCCTGCCATCACTGATTTGGTCAAACTGCTCGCTCGGCAAACGGTTGCCGCATGGGTGGCCAATCCAGAGTCTGGTGACATCACAAAACGGCTGATGATGGCCATCGCCATCGTGTCGGCCGCCCTCCTCCTCCGCTGAGCCATAACAACAAGAAAAGGATTGAACATATGAAATGTGTAATTTATGCCAGATATTCCAGCGACAATCAGCGCGAGGCCAGTATCAACGACCAGCTGGCCTCCTGCCGCGCCTATGCTGCGCGCCTGGGTTGGATTGTGGTGGACACCTACTCGGACTCCGAAGTGACCGGCCGCACGGCTTTTCGCAGCGAATATCAACGCCTGCTTGGCGATGCCGCGCGACATCGCTTTGACGTCCTGTTGGCCGAAAGCATCGACCGCATCAGCCGTCGCCTCGCTGATCTCGCAGACATGTACGACACCTTATCCGCCGACGGGATCAAGATGCATACGGTCCAGACCGGTGAGATCAGCGACCTCCACATCTCCATGCTGGGCTTGGTCGCCCAACAATTTTCGAAGGACCTTGGGCACAAGACCAAGCGCGGCCAGGCCGGGCGCATCGATCAAGGCAAACTGGCCGGCGGCATCGCCTATGGATACCGCGCCCTGCCGCCGATCAAGACGGGCAAGACCACTGAGGCGGGCGACCGAGAGATCATCGAGCAAGAGGCCGATGTCGTCCGGCGCATCTTTACCCTCTACGCCGCCGGCCATACCCCCGAGGTGATCGTCGCCACGCTCAACAGCGAAGGTGTTCCAGGTCCTGGTGGCCGCCTCTGGCGCAACACCACTATCCGTGGCCAGGGCAAGCGCGGCACCGGCATCCTGCGGAACGAGCTTTATATTGGGCGTCTGGTGTGGAACCGGTGCCGCTTCATCCGCCTGCCAAAGACCGGCAAGCGGGTAGCTAAAATCAACGATCCCGCCGATATCAAAACCGCCGAGGTGCCGCACCTGCGCATTATCGACCAGGACCTATGGGAGATTGTTCAGGCCCGGCTCGTAGCTATCGGCCATAAGGCCAAGGCCCATTCCAAAAGCGATACCATTCCCGACCTCAACGCCACCCATCGGCCCAGATACCTGCTGGCACATCTACTCAAATGCTCGTGCTGTGGCGGCAATTACATCATCCTGGGCAAGGACAGATATGGCTGCGCCAACCACCGGCGCGGCACCGGCATGTGTACCAATGGCAAGACCATCACCCGCCAGAAAGTTGAGGACCGCGTTCTCGCATGCCTCAAGCACAAATTGTTGGAGCCGGATCGGGTCGAAGCGTATGTGGCCGAGGTCCAGCGCCAGTTGGCGTCCGCGCGTAAAAACGCCGCCAAAACTCAATCCCAGCTCGCGAAGCGGCTGGCTGATGCCAAGGCTGCCATCAAGGGGATGGTGGACATGGTCGAATCCGGCAAGGCACCAAAATCGATTCTGGATCGCCTGATCGAGCGCGAGCGCGAGCAGGCGCAAATTGAAGCGGAGATGGCAGCGCAGCCGGCCGATGACGGGGTAATCACCATGATGCCCAATCTCGCCCAGGTCTATGCCCGCAAGGTGGCCGAGCTCGCCGACGCACTCAACGATCCCGAGATCAAGATCGAGGCGACGGAGTTGATCCGCCAGTTGATCACCAAGGTGGAGATGATCCCGGATCCCGACGCACCGGACGGGATGCGCATGGATGTCCATGGAGTTCTGGCCGAACTCCTGGCCCTTGCGGCTGGGAGGAGCTCCAAAAGCAAACTCCCCGGCCTTTTGGGACCGGGGAGTCAACTGTCTGTGGTTGCGGGGGCAGGATTTGAACCTGCGACCTTCAGGTTATGAGCCTGACGAGCTACCGGGCTGCTCCACCCCGCGGCAAGGTGTTGGCCGATGGATTGGCCGTAAAACGTTTACACCGGCCTTTATGGGGCCGGTGTATTCATCGTGTTAGGTTTTGTTCGTTTCCTTTGAAGACCAGGCAGCGTCCTACTCTCCCGTGCCTTAAGACACAGTACCATCGGCGCAGAGGGGTTTCACGTCCGAGTTCGGGATGGGATCGGGTGGAGGGCCCTCGCTATGACCACCTGGTCGTCGAAGGAAACGAAGATCTGATCTGGGATTAGTACCTGTGCACGTTTCAAGTGTTTCTTGTGTCGGGCTTGCCGCTACGCATGGGCGATCAAGCCGATCGAGCGATTAGTACAGCTTAGCTTCACGTGTTACCACGCTTCCACATGCTGCCTATCAACGTGGTGGTCTTCCACGGCTCTGATAGGGAAACCTAGTTTTGAGGGGAGCTTCCCGCTTAGATGCATTCAGCGGTTATCTCGTCCGCACATGGCTACCCGGCGATGCCGCTGGCGCGACAACCGGTACACTAGAGGTGCGTCCATCCCGGTCCTCTCGTACTAGGGACAGGTCCTCTCAAGTTTCCAACACCCATGGTAGATAGGGACCGAACTGTCTCACGACGTTCTAAACCCAGCTCACGTACCACTTTAATCGGCGAACAGCCGAACCCTTGGGACCTGCTCCAGCCCCAGGATGTGATGAGCCGACATCGAGGTGCCAAACCTCCCCGTCGATGTGGACTCTTGGGGGAGATCAGCCTGTTATCCCCGGCGTACCTTTTATCCGTTGAGCGATGGCCCTTCCACGCGGGACCACCGGATCACTATGACCGACTTTCGTCTCTGCTCGACTTGTTTGTCTCGCAGTCAGGCGGGCTTATGCCATTGCACTCGACAGCTGATTTCCGACCAGCCTGAGCCCACCATCGCGCGCCTCCGTTACTCTTTGGGAGGCGACCGCCCCAGTCAAACTACCCGCCATGCAGGGTCCCGGCCCCGGGTTCACGGGGCGCGGTTAGATACCAGGAAGCAGAAGGGTGGTATTTCAAGGTTGCCTCCACACCGGCTGGCGCCAGTGCTTCATAGGCTCCCACCTATCCTACACATCCACATCCTAGTACCACTGCAAAGCTGTAGTAAAGGTGCACGGGGTCTTTCCGTCTAGCCACGGGTACTCCGCATCTTCACGGAGAATTCAATTTCGCTGAGTCGATGTTGGAGACAGCGGGGAAGTCGTTACGCCATTCGTGCAGGTCGGAACTTACCCGACAAGGAATTTCGCTACCTTAGGACCGTTATAGTTACGGCCGCCGTTTACCGGGGCTTCAATTCAGAGCTTGCACCCCTCCTTTTAACCTTCCGGCACCGGGCAGGCGTCAGACCCTATACGTCGTCTTTCGACTTCGCAGAGCCCTGTGTTTTTAGTAAACAGTCGCCACCCCCTGGTCTGTGCCACCCCCCTCTGCTTGCGCAAAGAGAGGTACCCCTTATCCCGAAGTTACGGGGTCAATTTGCCTAGTTCCTTCAACATCGTTCTCTCAAGCGCCTTGGTATACTCTACCAGTCCACCTGTGTCGGTTTAGGGTACGGTCTATACGCTGGAGTTATTTCCTGGACCCCCTTCACCGCACCCTCAATCCGATAAGAGGATACGATACACGGAGGCCGTCACTTCCAGCAGGCCCACGAATATTAACGTGGTTCCCATCGACTACGGCTTTCGCCCTCGCCTTAGGGGCCGGCTTACCCTGCGCGGATTAGCCTTGCGCAGGAACCCTTGGACTTTCGGCGACAGTGTTTCTCACACTGTTTGTCGCTACTCATGTCAGCATTCTCACTTCCGATACCTCCAGCGCCTCTCACGATGACGCCTTCGCAGGCTTACGGAACGCTCCGCTACCGCGTGCATTGCTGCACACCCGCAGCTTCGGTGCATGGCTTGAGCCCCGGTACATTTTCGGCGCGAGACAGCTATTAGACCAGTGAGCTATTACGCTTTCTTTAAAGGATGGCTGCTTCTAAGCCAACCTCCTGGTTGTTTTGGCCGTCTTACATCCTTTCCCACTTAGCCATGACTTGGGGACCTTAGCTGGCGGTCTGGGCTGTTTCCCTTTTGACGATGGACCTTAGCACCCACCGTCTGTCTCCCGGATAGTACTCTACGGTATTCGGAGTTTGGTTAGGTTTGGTAGGTCTTTGGGACCCCCTAGCCCATCCAGTGCTCTACCCCCGTAGGTATTCGTCCGAGGCGCTACCTAAATAGCTTTCGCGGAGAACCAGCTATTTCCGAGTTTGATTGGCCTTTCACCCCTAACCACAGGTCATCTCCGTCTTTTTCAACAGACGTGAGTTCGGTCCTCCAGTGGGTGTTACCCCACCTTCAACCTGCCCATGGCTAGATCACCCGGTTTCGGGTCTAATGCATGCAACTCGTCGCCCTATTCAGACTCGCTTTCGCTGCGCCTACGCCTACCGGCTTAAGCTTGCTGCATACACTAACTCGCTGACCCATTATACAAAAGGTACGCCGTCACCCCTCAAGGGGGCTCCGACTGCTTGTAGGCATTCCGTTTCAGGTACTATTTCACTCCCCTTGTCGGGGTGCTTTTCACCTTTCCCTCACGGTACTAGTTCGCTATCGGTCACTGAGGAGTACTTAGCCTTGGAGGGTGGTCCCCCCATGTTCAGACAGGATTTCACGTGTCCCGCCTTACTCGAGGATGCTGTGCGGTTTACTCTTAAGCGGCTATCACGCTCTATGGCCCGACTTTCCAGACGGTTCAGATTATGTACACAACATCACTGGGCTGGTCCGCGTTCGCTCGCCACTACTAGCGGAGTCTCGGTTGATGTCCTTTCCTCGGGCTACTTAGATGTTTCAGTTCGCCCGGTTCGCCTCCCACACCTATGTATTCAGTGTGGGATCACCTTACGGTGGGGTTTCCCCATTCGGATATCCACGGATCAAAGCCTGCTCTCGGCTCCCCGTGGCTTTTCGCAGAGTGCCACGTCCTTCATCGCCTCTCAGTGCCAAGGCATCCACGAAATGCCCTTTTGACGCTTGATCGCTCCATACGCAGGGACAAGCCCGACGCATGAAACACTTGATGTTCAGCGAAGATACTAATTCAGTGTGCGCTTTCACGCTGCCTTGACTAGCAGCATCCGGCGCACGCCAGATCAGAAAAACCTATTCACGATGAGATAGAGCAGGCGAAACCCGTAAAGGGTTCGGCCAGGCCAGAAGATCGGCTTCCGGCGTATCTGAGACAACCTCGAATGAATTCCCTAAGCTCGACACCAAGGTAATGGTGGAGCCAGACGGGATCGAACCGACGACCTCATGCTTGCAAAGCACGCGCTCTCCCAACTGAGC